>VKGY01000064.1 GCA_008080685.1 Spirochaetota bacterium | reverse complement strand
AAGATATGCGGTCAGGGTGTCCTTAGGGGAAGGGTTGAGGCTCCGGTATCTAAAAGTTCGCAACAGAGAGCGATAGCATGCGCCTTATTATCCACGGGGGTGTCAAGGCTTAGCGCTTCGAACTCTTCGTCCCCCCTTTGCGCAGATTCGGCCGCAGCGTTGAAATTGGCTGAAGATGCGGGCGCAGAGGTCTCCATTGCTTCGGAGCACATAGAAATATCAGGGATTGGCGGGAAGTCGGTACTTGTCGATTCAACAAATATTCCTAGGCGGTTTTCATGCGGAGAATCGGGACTCTGCATGCGGATGTTTGCTCCGGTGATGGCGTTATCTCCCCATGCATTTTTTCTTGATGCGGAAGGATCCCTCCAACACAGGCCTATGGGTATGGTACAGGAGGCGCTCTCCTCGATGGGGGTTTCATGCGGGAGCTCAGGCGGCTTTCCTCCGCTTAAGATCCAAGGCCCCTTGCGCGGGGGAGATTACCGGATCGACGCATCGAAAAGCTCCCAATTTCTCACCGGCATGCTTGTGGCGCTTCCTCTTGCTTCTGAAGATTCGGTTCTCCGCGCAACGAATCCAGTAAGCCGGGGCTATCTTGACCTTACAATAGCGACGTGTCAGGCCTTTGGCGTCGATATCCAGAGAAGCGAAAATTTCCAAGAATTCCGCATCGAAGGAAGGCAAACCTATAAGGCGCGTGATTTCAAGGTTGAAGGAGATTGGAGCGGCGCTGCCTTTCTTGTCTGCGCCGGAGCCATCGCTGGGGAAGCGCTTAGGATAGGTGGTCTGTCCATGGAATCCGCCCAGCCCGACAAAGCGGTGGTCACAGCAGTCCAGGTTGCGGGGGTTGAAATTTCCTGGGAGAAAGCCTCATGTTCCGAGGATCTGGTTGTCCGACAAGGCGTCTTGAGGGCTTTCGATTTCGATGCAACCGACTGTCCGGACTTGTTTCCGCCCCTGGCGGTGCTCGCCGCCGCCTGCCCTGGCACATCAAGGGTCAAGGGTATCCATAGGCTAAGAGCAAAGGAAAGCGACAGGGCGGCGAGCATTGCGGCCATGCTCGAAGGTCTGGGCATTTCAGTAATACTCTCGGAAGATTACATGGTAATCACCGGTGGACAAATCATGGGCGGAAGGGTCGAAGCATTCGGCGACCACAGGATAGCAATGGCAGCCGCCATCGCCGCATTGATCGCGCGGGATCCGGTGAGCATCTCAGGAGCCGAATGCGTGGCGAAATCGTGGCCGGATTTCTTTGAAACCCTGGAATCCCTCTTATTCCGCGATGTTCACCCGTAGGCTGTCGAGGAATTTTTTCATTTCTTCATAATCTTTTTGACGGATTATGTGGGATAAATAAGACAATTTCGAGTTGATCAATTCCAGCTGCCGGGTAGTATACTGGTTGAACATTATTTCTGTAAGCAGACGGTCGTCCTCGGAGAGAAGTCCCTTGGCTATAGCCATGTGACGCTTGAAATTAGTTCCCGGCGCGTCCTGTTTCTTCATGCATGCCGCGAATACCAGTGTGGATGCGAAGGGCGTCGCCAGGGAGTACGCGACTGTCTTATCGTGCTCATCAAAACTGTAGTCGAAGATCTTGATCTTAAGCGAGCGGTAGAAATTCCTGAAGAACGATTTCCCTTCCTCGCAGGATTCGGAAATCAGTATAGCGCTTTCATCCTTCAGGTCTCTGATGTTCGCCAGGGTAGGGCCGAACATCGGATGGCTTGAGACAAAGGGGCGCCCGGTTTTTCTGTAATATTCTTCAAGTCCATTCTTTACCGAAGCGATATCAGCAAGAAGGCAGGTCGAAGGAATGTGAGGAAGCACCATGTCAAACGCCTCGGTGGTGGACCCCAGGGCGACGCAGTTGATAAAGAGCTCCGGCTTTACCTCATCCAATTCGCTCAAGGATAGCAGCCTATGGGCTTTCATGAAGTATTTCATCTTCAGCGGATCCTCATCATGGACCCAAACCTCATGTTCCCAGCAAAGTTCCTCCGTTAGCCAAGCGCCCATCCTGCCCGTGCCGAGTATGAATATCTTCATCAGTCTACCCTCGTTTCCTTGTAACAGCCTAAAAGCCTGAAGCCCTCCGCCAGGGTGCTTACATCCTTAACCGCTCCCACCACCCTGGGATCGTCGATTGATCCTTCAAAGTCGATAAAGATGGCGTACTTGCCAGGCGTATCGGGAACCGATTCGATTCTCGTGAGATTTATCCCCGCGCTGGCAAAGATTTTCAGCACTGAAAAGAGTGAACCTCGCGAGGGCCGCCACGCCCTTAGGCCTTCCTTCCGCGATATCCTTGGCCGAACCGGCGGTATCGTAATGTGTGACCGGCTCAAGATGGTTTCGAGCCAGGAAATACCTGCATTGGGCGAGGGCCTGGGAATGCGACCAAGCATAGCGCAATTCCCTATGATCCGTGCCCGGAGGACACACCAGGCAATGGCGTATCGGCATATCCACCGCGGCCACGATCTTGAGGTTCGTGTAGATCAAAATGGAATTTACAGGTCCAACCAGGCCTCCCAGAGTATTTTCTACAGGAACGATTCCGTAGTCGAAAAGCCCGGATTCCACGGCATCGAAGACATCGGAAAACTCCCTGCATGGCATGGTGGCAGCGTTGGCCATGAGTTGCTTCGCCGCAACCTCACTGTAGGCTCCGTGTTCCCCTTGGAATCCAATGGTTTTATACCCTTTTGCCTGTAGTTTTTTGCTTTTGGTAATGATTCTAGAAAAAAGTTCTGTGGAAAAACTGGAATCTATCAAGCCGTTGGAAGACCTTCGTATCCTCTCAAGCACTACACCTTCCCTAGATCCATCTTCGATGTCGGTTTTGTATTTTGTAGTCAAAATCGCCTTTTCCATCCTCTGGTTGAGGAGGGATAGGATTTTGGCATCCAGAGTGTCTATTTCGAGCCGCAGGTCATCCAAAGTCATGGTTTCCTCCAAAGTTCGCTTCGCGTCGCCGGCACACCGGATTTCGCGGTCAGGTAAAGATCCGCCAAGGCGATGGCAGCTGCGGATTCAAGCACGACAGCGCTTCTAAGCGCGATGCAGGTGTCATGCCTCCCTTCTATCTCGAGGGTGGTCATCGCCCCTGTCGAAAAATCAAAAGTTTCCTGGGGGCGGGAAATCGAGGAGGCGGGCTTGACCGCAACGCGAAAAACCATTTCGTTGCCATTGGCAATTCCCCCGTTGATGCCGCCAGAGCCGTTCCGGCTTGTTTTGCCCGACTGATCCACAAAGGGATCGTTGTGCTCGGATCCTCTTTTTTCCGTAGCCCGGAACCCATCGCCGAATTCCAGTCCCCTAACTGCGGGCACAGCGAAAATCGCATGGGCTATCATGCTTTCACAGGCATCGAAAAATGGTTCGCCCAATCCCGCAGGCAATCCGCAAATCCTAATTTCCACGATGGCACCAAGGGAATCGCCAGATTCCAAGGCTTCCTCTATAACAGCCTCGATGTCCTTGCGGCCTCCCACTATGGAAATGTAAGTTGAAAAACCGGCAGGAATAAGAATTTTCTTCGCAATGGTCCCCGCGACCACCAAACCTGCAGTAACTCGGCCGGAAAAATGCCCCGAACCACGTGGATCGGAGTATCCTCCGTACTTTATTCGGGAAGTAAAATCCGCGTGTCCCGGCCTGGGGACATTATAAAACTGGGCGTAATCTTTTGATTTTGTATCCCCGTTTCGAAAGAAGGCGCAGATTGGCGATCCGGTGCTTTTCCCCTCATAAATCCCGGAGAGAAACTCAGGCTTGTCCGTTTCCTTCCGCGGGGTGGTGCCAAGAGCTCCGGATTTTCTTCTTTTCAGGTCTTGGTCGAAATCGCCGGGAGCAAGAGCTAGGCCAGGAGGGCAACCGTCGATTATGACGCCAACACCAGGGCCGTGCGATTCACCGAAAAGTTCAACGCGAAAATTTTTGCCAAAGCTATTCATGTCGCTATCTCCAACGAAGCAGGCGGAAGATCATTGAGGAATAATCCATCCGTAAAAAAGGTCGCAAGGGAATCTACCTCCAATTTTTCAATTTCGACCTTGCCAATCCCCTTGGGTAGGACAAAGTAGAGAGAATTGGCTGCCCTCTTTTTATCCATTTGCATGGAATGAACGATTTCGACTCTGAATTCTTTATAAAGTAGATCTTCGTGGGAGGTCGGGAGTCCCCACCCAGCCAACACTCCTAGAATTCTATAAAAGTCGCTGGCTTTCAAGGTTCCTCTGCGGAGCGACAGGGAGCAGGCTATTGCGATGCCGATGGAAACAGCGTGGCCGTGGGGCATCCCGGTGTGCGTTTCAATGCCATGTCCAAAAGTATGGCCTAGATTCAGGACGCGACGCTGGCCTTTTTCCCGAGGATCTGCTTCGACTATATCGAGTTTGATTCTCTGCGATTCCTTAACAATGTGAGCCAAGATTGAGAAATCCGCTGCCTTGTGATCGAATGGATGCAGGGACTCAAGGAAGGAAAAGTATCCTTCCCCGTCGATGATGCCATGTTTGATGGCTTCCGCCATTCCCGAGATGAACTGATCCTTGCCGAGTGTCCTTAGCGTGTCCATGTCGCAATAGACCTTTTCCGGTTTCTGGAAAGATCCGAGGACATTCTTGAATCCTCCGAAATCTATGCCATTCTTGCCACCCAGTCCTGCATCCACCATGGCGAGAAGTGTGGTGGGCGCTATGGAAAATCCTATGCCCCGCATCCAAAGATGGGCGGCAAATCCGCCGATATCGCTTACTGAGCCACCTCCAAGGGCAAAAACCTTCCATGTCCTATCTACTCTGTACTCAAGGAACGTGGTGAATATCAGGGCAAGAATATCCCAAGACTTAGACCTCTCGCCTTCGGGAACGACAACAGTCGGAAAGGATGTGAACGCTTCACCGTGGAGGGCTAGTATCGATCTGTCTGATATCAGGATCGTGCGCTTAGGATCGAAGTCCTTTGCGGCATTCCTCAAGGAGAGGGAAAGAACATCTTCCTTTACATAGTCTTCGCTTGATGCCGCCATTACTAGGGATCCTTCAGTCCACCGCGTCCGCGAAAGCTTTTTCTGAGACGGTGCTTTTTGATGGACCTTCTTTCTTTTGGAAAGTATCGTTTCCGATTTCCGCCAATTCCGCGACGAACTCTCGCGCTCTTTTCAGTTTTTGCATGAGGATTTTAAATTGCCCAGGGCTAAGCTGCTGGTCCTTGTCGCTCAAGGCGCAGGAAGGATCAATGTGGACTTCAATCTCCAGTCCGTCCGCGCCGGCTACGAGGGCGGCCAAGGACATGGGCTCGACCATGGAAAGTATGCCGGTGCCGTGGCTCGGATCCACAAGAATAGGAAGATGGCTTTCGGCTCGAACCGCCGGTATCATAGAAAGATCCAGCGTATTCCGCGTATATGTTTCAAAGGTCCTGATGCCGCGTTCGCAAAGGATGACGTTGAGATTGCCTTCGGCGAGGATGTATTCCGCGCAATTGAGCCACTCCTCGATGGTCGAATACATCCCCCGCTTGAGCAATATCGGCTTTCCTGATTTTCCAACCTCGCGGAGCAGCGAAAAGTTCTGCATATTCCTAGCGCCAATTTGTAGGACGTCGGCATATTCCCCTACCCAGGAGACATCCCGGGTATCCACCACCTCGGTGACAATGGGCAATCCCGTCTCTTTCTTTGCTTTGTCGAGAATCTTTAGGCCCTTGAGACCCAATCCTTGAAAGGCATAGGGAGAAGTGCGTGGCTTAAAGGCTCCGCCCCGAAGCATATGGGCTCCCG
Source organism: Spirochaetota bacterium (assembly GCA_008080685.1). Taxonomy (GTDB): domain Bacteria; phylum Spirochaetota; class Spirochaetia; order Treponematales; family Rectinemataceae; genus VKGY01. Next base: position 3,448 of record VKGY01000064.1, on the reverse strand, counting down.
CCTCCTTGACTGCAATGGCGGTTTTAATGGTCTGCGATTCCGATTCTACCGAGCAAGGGCCTGCGATGACGGTAAAATCGGCTCCGATTCTTACACCGTCGACTTCGATGATGCTTCGTGTCAAGTCGGCTCTCGCCGCGGCAAGCTTTAGGTTTTTCATGGAATCTCTCCAGGGCTGGCTATTCTCGTGGGTTCACCCGCCTCTTTCAGCGCTCCTTCAAGGAGTATCAAGGATAATACCCGCCTTGGAAAAGGGGGTCAAGGAAAGGAAGGGCAGTATTTGCCGCTTTATTTTCGCGATTTCAAAGACTAGTATGGGTTGTATGTATTTTAACGAACTAGTAACCGCCTATGACCAGCAAAGACGAGAAAGGAACATATACCACGACCTGATGCGATTTCGAGTGCGGGAGGTCCTTCTCGTTGGTAGTCTTTACGATTCCTTTGTCGTCGAATCGGATGGCGTTCTGACGGAACAAATTTATGGTGAATACTTTAAGCTCAATCTCAACACCATCCCAAGGGTCTCCTGCGCCTACACTGAGGAAACCGCCCTTGATTTCTTCCGGGGAGGGAACTTCGATCTGGTCATACTCATGGGCGGGATTGATTTTGAGGCGCCCTTAAACCTCGCCCGGTTGATGAAGCATATTTGGCCTGACATACCCATATTGTTGATGGCCACCAATAATTCCAGCCTGGCAAACTTGGACATGGCCGACCTCAGGCTTACGGCGATCGATCGGGTATTCGTTTGGAACGGATACTCGAAGCTCTTTGTCGGCATGATCAAATACGTCGAAGACTTACGGAATGTCCAATCCGACACTCAAGTGGGCAGAGTGCGGGTGATCCTCCTCATCGAGGATTCTGTGCGGTACTACTCTCGCTTTCTTCCTGTCCTTTACAAAGTAGTGCTCAAGCAGACTCAAAACCTTATTGAAGAGGAAAAAGTAACAGAAACCTACAAGCTCCTATCGATACGCGCACGACCGAAAATCCTACTTGCCTCCAGCTATGAGGAAGCACAGGTAATTTTCGATACCTATGAATCCAATCTCCTCACGATAATAACAGACCTGCGTTTCCCCCGAGGAGGCGTCTGCGACGAAGAATCGGGGTTCGATTTCCTAAGGATGGCGAAATCGCGCATTCCCGATCTCCCAGTCCTCGTCCAGTCCAGCGAACCTCACATTCGTGATAAAGCCTACCACCTCGGGGCATCCTTCGCGGACAAGAATTCTGAATCCCTCGAAATGGAATTGGCATCGTATCTACAGGCAAACCTTGGATTCGGAGCTTTTAAGTTTTCAACACCCGAAGGGAAAGAACTGGCTAAAGCCAGGAACATGAAAGAGTTCGTTGAGGTTCTTCATGTCCTCCCACCGGAGAGCCTCGCCTACCATGCGGAAAGGAACCATTTTTCCGCATGGCTGATGGCGAGGGGGGAAATCCAGATGGCGAAGGTTCTGAAACCATACCAGCTGGCGGACTTCCCTGATATAACCGCCTTGCGCGATTTTATAGTGAGGATTCTCGATACCGTGCGAAAGGAGAAATCGCGGGGCGTGGTTCCCCATTTCGACGAATCGATGATGAAAGAAGAAAATTCTGTTTCCAGACTCATGGACGGATCCTTGGGAGGAAAGGGAAGGGGATTGATTTTTATTCACTCCCTCCTTGAAAACCTAGATTTTTCCCGATATATCGACGGTATTGAGATAAAAATTCCGAGGACTGTCTTCATCGGCATCGATGAGTTCGAGAATTTTCTCGAGTCCCACAATCTTTGGTCCGAAGCCTTCTACGGTCCCTACTCTCAAGAGCTTCGAAGGACCTTCCTTACCATACCGCTCTCCAGGGTATTGGTACTAAAGCTCCGCGCCTTCCTTCAGACTACCAACAAGCCTTTGGCGGTGCGGTCCTCTGGGCTGTTTGAAGACATGCTCATGGTGCCATTCTCAGGGATCTATGAGACCTACATAATCCCAAACAACCATCCCGATCTGGAAATACGACTCAACCAGTTGTGCGATGCCATCCGCCTCATCTATGCAAGCCTGTTTTCCCAGGAAGCTAGGTCGTACTTCGATGTGGCAAAATATAACTTAGAGGAAGAAAGGATGGCGATAGTGATTCAGGAATTAGTGGGCTCTCGGCGTGGAGATTACTACTACCCCCATATTTCAGGAATCGCCCAATCCTACAACTACTATCCAATTTCGTATGTAAAGCCAGAGGACGGACTCTGCATCGCAGGCCTTGGTTTGGGTACATGGGTTGTTGGCGGAGGCGTTGCGCATCGCTTCTGTCCCCAGTATCCCAAGCTCGACGTTCTTTCCCCCGATCATGCCCTGGAGAATACCCAAAGAAACTTCCATGCTTTGGATATGCGGCGGCAGGTCCCGGACCTCTATGCAGGAGAGATGGCGAGCCTTTCGGAGTTGCCGGTTTCTGAAGCAGAATCGGACAAATGGTTTTCCATGCTCGTTTCAACCTGGGATACGGAGGATCTGAAGTTTGTACCTGGGAATGCGGGGAGAGGCCTGAAGATTGTGGATTTTGCGAATATCCTCAAATACGACGCCCTGCCTTTCGCCAAGGCTGTGGCCATGATACTCGACATTGGCTCCAGATCCATGGGGACTCCTGTGGAAATAGAATACGCGCTCAACTTCGACGAACCCGGAGGAAAGCCGGCGCTCTATATTTTGCAACTCAAGCCTCTCATCCACCTGGAAGACAGGATAACCGTATCGGTGGATGCTTCGAACACAGATAGTTGCTTCCTGTTTTCCGGGAAGGCAATGGGCAATGGAAGAGTTGGAAGCATCCACGATATCGTATGGATTGACCCGGACCGATTCGACCGGGCAAAGACGGAAGCAATGGCTCAGGAAATAGGGGAAATCGATTCAAAATTTCGGGAAATGGGAAAATCCTACATCCTGGTAGGGCCAGGACGATGGGGCACAAGAGACCGTTGGCTTGGTATACCCGTATCTTTCTCTCAGATATCCAAGGCAAGGATGATAGTGGAAGTCGATTTGCCTAACTTTATTGTCGAATCTTCCCTAGGCTCCCATTTTTTCCATAATCTCACCAGCATGAATATCGGCTACGCGAAAATCGGCGTAGGCGGCGAAGACAGGATAGATTGGTCGTGGCTAAGAGGCCAGAAAGCAAATCATCGTGGTGAATACTGTGTTTGGACTAGCCTTGAGGAATCGGTTGACATACTGATGGACGGAAGATCCAGCAGGGCGACGGTGATGAAGCCCGGCAATCGTTCCAGCACAAAGGATGCGGATATAGGGAACTACATCGGTATAATTGACGGCTAACCTCGTTTCGGGCAATACTCCCGACCACGTATTTTCGAATCCTCCTATGGAGTCTATCAATATGGATGCTATGAGCATTGCGAAAACTCTCCACCCTCTGGAGG
>VKGY01000211.1:1672-2827 GCA_008080685.1 Spirochaetota bacterium | reverse complement strand
TACAGAGTAGCGGTGGTGGGGGCCCTTGGGGCTGTGGGAACGGAGATGATAAAGACCCTCGAGCAGCGGGAATTTCCCGTGTCCCAGCTGATACCCATGGATGTTCCCTCGCTTGCGGGGAAGAAGGTGCTGTACCGTGGGCTAACGGTGGAAGTGCGGGCGGCGGAGAAAGGCGCCTTCGCCGACGTGGACATAGCTCTGTTCTCCGCAGGGGCGGACGCGAGCCTCGTGCTGGCCCCCCTCGCGGCCCAGGAAGGGGCAGTGGTGATCGACAATTCCTCGGCCTGGCGGATGGATCCGGAAGTGCCCTTGGTGGTGCCGGAAGTAAATCCCCAGGATTTGGACTGGCACAAGGGGATCATCGCGAACCCGAACTGCTCGACAATCCAGATGGTGGTGGCGGCCAAACCGATCCACGACGCGTATAAAATCAAGAGGATCGTGGTATCGACCTACCAGGCGGTGTCGGGGACGGGGGGGGCTGCGATTCAGGAGCTGGGAAGCCAGGCCAGACAGTATGCGGCAGGACAGGCGATAACCTCCGAGGTATATCCCCGGCAGATATTGTTCAACGCCCTGCCCCATATCGATGTGTTCGAGGAGAGCGGGTACACGAAGGAAGAGATGAAGATGGTGCACGAGACGCACAAGATCCTGGATCCGCGGATAGCGGTGAGTCCGACGGCGGTGCGCATAGGGGTGTACCGAGGGCATTCCGAGGCGGTGAACATAGAGACGGAAAAGGCCTTCAGCCTTGCGGATCTGCGGGCCTTGCTGGAGAAGGCTCCTGGGGTGAAGGTGATGGACGATCCCAGCCACCTTGTGTATCCCACCGCCTTGGACGTGGACGGAAAGGACGATGTGTACGTGGGGCGCCTGAGGGTGGATCCGACGGTTCCGCACGGGCTTTCCATGTGGGTGGTGGCTGACAATCTGCGCAAGGGCGCCGCCCTGAACGCCGTCCAGATCGCCGAGGTCCTGGTAGCCAAGGGTCTAAGAAGGAAGGTGGTCTGATGCCGATCATAGTGCAGAAATTTGGCGGCACATCCTTGGCGGATCTCGCGTCCCGAGAAAACTTGGTTAAGAAGGCCCAAGCCGCCCGATCTAGGGGAGAGCAGATAGTCCTTGTGGTGTCAGCCATGGGTCGCCGGGGCG
>VKGY01000211.1:0-1647 GCA_008080685.1 Spirochaetota bacterium | reverse complement strand
CGACCGACACACTTCTTGAACTGCTCTCCGCTTTCCCCGGGGGAGAAAACGGGCTCACCAAGGATTTGATGGCTTCCTGCGGTGAAGTGATATCGGCCTGCGTAATCTCTACCCTGCTCAATTCCAAGGGGATCGCCGCGGTGCCCATGACTGCGGCCAGCGCGGGCATCTATGCAGCCGGCGAATTTGGCGATGCGCAGGTTCTTCCCATCGACCCGGCAAAGGTAAGGATGATCCTTGATCGAGGCGAAGTTCCGGTCGTAACGGGATTTCAGGGAATGGATGGGGAAGGTAGGATTCTCACCTTGGGAAGAGGCGGATCCGACACCAGCGCAGTCGCCCTCGGGGTCGCCTTGAACGCCGATTTTGTTGATATCTACAAAGACGTCCCCGGAGTGGCGAAGGCTGATCCCAGGATAATCCCCCAGGCGCCTTTCATGGATTTTCTCGATTACGATTCCATGTACAGGCTGGCCAACCACGGCGCAAGGGTCCTCCATGACAAATCCGCCGACCTTGCCCGGGCGACGGGTATGAGAATCCGCGTTCGCTCAACCTCAGGCGAAGGGGAAGGCACCCTCATAGGACCTTTGGGAAACAGGACTCCTCCAACCTTTATCGGACTTTCAACATCTCCGCTTCCTGGTGGAAGGGTGAAGGTCGCGGCTGTTTTCGCCGCAGGCAGAGGAAAGGAAGGAAGCGCGAAGGCAAGGAGCTTCGCCAAAGAGTGGGCAGCTACCCGAAGCCCGGTTGAAGTCCTTGAGGAAAAAGACCCCGATGCGGTTGTTTTCTCTCTCCCTGTCGAGCCGAAGCTAAGCGGCGGCGCATACTCCTTCGCTCAGGCCTTGTTTCCTTTGCTCTAAGCGCTCTCTAAGCGTTTTTTGTCAAATAAAAAGAGACCCGGCACAACCGGGTCCCTCTTTTTCCCCTTGGCGATTATTCTTCGGATTTTGTGTCTTTTTTAGCTTTCTTTTCCGCCCTCTTTTCCTTCAAGCTTTTCTGCGGCTTCTTTTTTTCCGCCGATTTAGGTCTATCCTGCGATTTCATATTCATTCCTCCTAGACATGTATATTATCGACATTCCTCATCGTCTTTACAACGGGATTCACGCCGTTTTCGCATCCGCCTCCCCAGCCTTTACCCTGCCCATGACAAGGAAGGCTGTGGCCATGCACAGGGTGCAGAATAGGAAAATGCCCCTATATCCCGCGATATCGATGATCGCCCCAGTCAAAACAGGGGCGAGGATGGCTGCGCCTTGGCTGGCGGTGTAGTAAAGCCCCGTATAGATGCCGATGGTTCCCCAACTCGCCATTTGCCACAGCATTGGGAAGGAATTGGTCACCACCGAGACCCAGAATATTCCAAAAAGGAACATGACAAGCCAAAAACTGTAGAGCCTCGTTGTAGCGGACATGCCGGCGGTGAGGGGGTCGTGGAAGAAAAGCAGCAAGGTAAGGCAGGAAATGACCGCAAGGCTTGCGCGGATTGTCTTCTTCCTGCCCTTTTTGTGGGCTACATAGCCGGAAGGGATAGCGAAGATCGCATAGGCCACCCCAACCATTCCGGCAGCCAACGCGGCGGTGCCTGCACTTGTCTTGAGAATATCCAGGGAATACTTGCCGATGAACGGCAATACACCTTGAT
>VKGY01000063.1:8444-15667 GCA_008080685.1 Spirochaetota bacterium | reverse complement strand
GTGAGCATTATTGGATGTTTCTGGTCCCACCACGCCTTCAATCATGCCAGTACCAAATTTTTCTGGCGACTTGGAAGCCTTCTTTTCCGCAATATAGGAAAGAAATGCAGCAGCGGAGCCCGTCATTCCTGGAATAAGTCCTAGCCCAGTCCCGATCAGACTTCCTCGGATCATTGGTTTTACCGATCGTTTAAAGTCATTTCTGGATGGGAAAAGGGAACTCATCTTGGCGAGGCTGATCTCACTGAATCCGTCTTCTGCATTGGCGAGTACTTCAGCTAGTCCAAATACTCCCATAATAACAGGAACAAATCCCAGACCTTCCATGAGTTCTAGCCGACCAAAAGTAAATCGCGGCATCCCACGCACAGGATCGAGCCCTATCATAGACAAGAGGAGACCAAGAATACCCATCATCAATGCTTTCACCAAAGATTTCCCCGCAAGGCCCATGACAAGCGAAAGCCCGACCGTGAGCAGTGCGAAGGACTCAACTGGGCCAAATTGAAGCGCCATCTTCGTGAGGGGAGCTGCGGCAAGAACAAGGCAGATCGTCGCAAAAAGTCCGCCCACAAAGGAGCCTATAGCTGCGAGCGAGAGAGCGGTTCCCGCCTTTCCTTGCTTTGCGAGCTCGTATCCATCGAGGCAGGTGATAGCCGATGATGCTTCTCCAGGAACATTGAGCAGAACCGATGTAATGGTACCTCCGTATTGGGTACCATAAAAAAGCGCAGTAAGCATTATAATTGCGCCCGTCGGATCCATCTGGAAAGTAAGCGGAATTAGAATTGCTGCACCCGCCGATGGTCCAATACCTGGCAGAACCCCTATCAAGGTTCCGAGTGTAGAGCCTAGAAATGCGAGAAGGATATTCCCTGGCTGGAGAGCCACGGAAAATCCCATTAATAAATTGCTGAATGATTCCATGTGGTACACCTATAGCCCGATCGCTGCTAGAAATGCGATCGAAGAAGTTGGAAGCAAAAGGCCAAGAACTTTCCCAAAGAAGAAAAATACCCCGACACTTCCAAATATCGACACAAGCGCTGTCTCAACGAGTTTGCGTTTACCCAAGAACTTAATAAGCAAAAAGAGGAATATGAACATCGTAAGCTGGTAGCCAAGCAGCTCCATGCATATTCTCACCCCTATAAGGCTGACCACAATAATAGCAATTCGCATCAACGCCGCACTATCCGGCAGAAATTTCTTTTCGTTCGGTGTGGATTTCTGTACCGTTGTCTGAATGAACAAAATTAAAGAAAGAACTCCAAAAATAGAGGCGAGTATAAACGGGAAAAACCCCGGCCCAGGGCCAAGCTTCGTATAAAATTGAAGCTTTAAGGATCCAGCCATAATTGCAATTGCAAAAACAACACCGCCTAGAGCCGTGGTTTGATATGCCCTTTTAACCATGGTTCCGTCTCCTTTTATCTCGGGCGATTGACATGACAGTTTGGATCGGGGTCGTTCCCTTTAAGTACGCTGAGTACTCCTTGCGCCGCTTCCACCCCCATGCGAATAAAGGCTTCTTCTGTAGCCGAGCCAAGGTGAGGCGTAAATAACGCTTTCCCAGCAGCCGCAATTTCCGCAATACGCTCGGGTGGTTCTTTAGCGAATGTATCCATGCCAACGCCGGCAATCTTTCTTTCCCTTAGCGCCACGACGAGGTCATCTTCATTGATAATAGGGCCCCTTGCAGAATTGATCAGGAAAGCCGAACGCTTCATGCGATCAAATTGAGGAGCTCCTATCATACCTTTTGTATTCTCGGTCAAAGGACAGTGCAGGCTGACAATGTCAGAGCTCATTAGCAGTTCATCGAGAATATCAGTCCAAATAACGTCACTTGTTTTTCCAGATTCCGGCATATAAGGATCATATACAACCACCTTCATATTTAGCGGAGCGACAAGCTCCCTGAGACGTCTCCCAATTCTACCGAATCCAACAAGACCAAGCGTTTTCCCATTGAGCTCCATGCCACGATAATCAAGCTTGTCCCAAAAACCAGCCCGAACGCGCGCATCTTGTTTTGCCATATCCTTTGCCAGATTCAGAATCATACCGAGAACATGTTCAGCTACCGCTTCAAAGTTGGCTTCAGGGGTGTTGAGTACAGGTATTCCCAGTGCTGTAGCGGCGGTGACATCGATATTATCCGTGCCTACACCATGTTTGGCGATTACACTGAGTCTTCCCGATGCTTCCATTATCCTTTTCGTAACTTTTCCCGCCACCCCCCTGACAATCAGAGCATCAGCTTTTACCACGTTCATCAAGGCGGCAAACTCATCTTCGGCGCAATAAGGTTTTGTACAGGTTATAGTACAGGTAGGAGCAAGAATTTTCATGGCCTCATCGGCAATTTTACCAGTGACCACAACAGAATACTTCTTCATCATTTCCCCCATTAAATTTTGTGAACACTTCGCTTACATCGTATAGTCGCTTGCGAGTCGTTCCTCTGTACTTTCATATCGGAGTCGCGATAGTCCGCCCGAGAGAGCCGGATTTTTAAAAAATCCACATTGATCCGATATTACCTTCGCGGCTCTTCTGATCTCAACCGAATACGTATCGAGACGTTCGGCATTCATGCGATTGACAGGCCCAGCAATATTTACCGCAGCAATCGTTTCGCCAGAAGCATTTATAATAGGAGCGGCTACCGAGGCTACACCCATTACTCGTTCGTTGATGGACACCGCGAACTTCACCTTTCTGATCTGTTCCAACTCTTCAAGAAATCGCGCACGGGAAAAAGGCTCACCTGACGCGAATCTCGCTTTTTCTGCGATGGCGAGAATAACTTCCATTTCCTCCGGCAGAATCGTAGCAGCCAGAATCTTGCCCACTCCTAAATAGAGCGGCAACCGCTGTCCGGTTGGATAGAGATACCTCAACGCACTAGGCCCGTCGACTCGCTGGATAACAATACGTTCCAAACCGAACCTTACAAAGAGAGAAACCGCTTCTCCCGTGCTTCGCGCCAAATCCTGGAGCACTGGTAAAGCGGCTAAAGTCAACTCATTTCCAAGAAGATATCCATGAGTTAGAGGAAGCACCGAAAGGCCAAGCCTATAACCAGCACGAGCTTTTTCGATAAGCCCAAAATCTTCCAGAGTGGCGAGCATACGTAATGTCGTCGCATTAGAGAGATTGATCGCAGAACCAAGTTCTCTGAGACTCATAGGCTTCCCTGCTGACTCAAGTGCAAAAAGCACTTTTATTCCACGATCGAGCGCCCTGACGTGTACAAATTCTTTCTCCATACCCTTACCTTAATAGTACACCAGTCGTACTTTAAGTTCATTTTAGCATAATTCTATCGTTTGTCAATACTACTATTTCTAGTTTTATTTGCGTTGAAATAATATGTATGTGCTATAAACTGATCGCCCGCCATCATCCCAATGAAAATGTAAAATCATTCGATGATAACCTGGGGCGTTGTCGCTTGTATTCGCACGACGGTCATGCAGGTGAGATCTAATATCACTTATTTTAAATCATTTTTCGTGCATTCTCATCGATAATCAAATTTCATAACTTCTCTACGATTTTTTATCGGGAACACTGGCGATACATTTATTCATTCCAGTTTGATCTAATGGGGAGTGCGGGAAAAATCGGTTGCCATTAAACAATATAAGGATTAGGACTTGGTGATTGACTTGGTGATTGACTTGGTGATCTGCTCAGTTTCTCATGTCGTCTGACACTTCTTATTGGTAGACAAGTCAAGTTTTATGGTGTATGTTTGTCTACAGAGGAGGTACCACAATGGCAACTTCATTCGGTCAGCGCCTCAAGGCTGCGCGGGTCATGGCAGGGTTGTCAATGGATGCGCTTGTAGCCAAGATGGGGCAACGAGTTTCCAAGCAGGCGATCAGCAAGTATGAAAATGGCCTCATGTCTCCCGACAGCGCAATTCTCATCTCATTGAGTGAGGCGCTGGGGGTGAAACCGGATTATTTCTTTTCTAAATATGAAATAGCAATCGAATCCGTCAACTTCCGCAAGAAAGCGACCCTTGGTAAGAAGACCGTTGAGTCCTTGAAGGCTAGGATCAAGGATACCATCGAACGGTATTCTGAGCTTGAAGCGTTCTTTTCGCCAGCTCCACCACTCTCCAATCCCGCATCGAATATTACGGTCTCGGGCTTCGCGGATATCCAAGAGTCCGCCATGATATTACGATCCGCCTGGGGCCTTGGGGCCGAAGGAGCGATTGGGTATGTGATCGACGTTCTCGAGGAGCACTCCATAAGAGTCATTGAGATCGATGATAGTGATGGCTTCGATGGGCTTTCTGGATGGGTGAGCTCATCGCCATTTATAGTCCTTAACTCGGATTCTCCATCCGACCGCAAGCGCTTGACTGCATTACATGAGTTTGCCCATCTCTCATTGAAGTTTTCTGATTCTCTGTCTGCCTCCGAGCAAGAGAAGCTCTGCCATTCGTTCGGTGGCGTGTTCTTGCTTCCTCGGGATATTCTTATAAAGGAGCTTGGAGCGAAGCGACTCGAGGTATCATTCTTTGAACTCGACAGACTCAAGAAACAATATGGCATTTCTATGCAGGCCATCATGTATCGGGCGAGGCAGGAAGGGATAATCTCAGAATATGTCCACGAATCCTTCAGCCGCGAGATAAGCGCCAAGGGATGGCGAAAGCAGGAACCCAACCGGTATCCAATCGAGGAGCACCCGAGCCGTTTTCAGCAGCTACTCCACAGGGCAATCTCTGAAGAGTTGATATCGGTATCGAAGGCTGCCTACCTTTCCAATTCTTCGATCGAGGATATTCGCAGCCAGAGGATCCTGACGAATGACACTCCTCATCCATGATGCGAATGTGTGTAGTGCTCCCTTGCTTTTTAGACCTTTCTGGAAACGGCAAGTAGAATTCCCCAGTGGTTGACCAGGTAGTTTCCTTGCCGCGGAGGTCTGGGGATGTGCTAAAATCAAGGTATCCTGGTATCCTGATTTCCTGTTTTCCTGTCGAATTGAAAAAGGAAGGTATCCATATGGCGCAGGGTTCATACATGTTTTCCTTGAAAAGTATCCTATCCCAGATCAAGGATATGGAACCGATCCTTTTCAAGAAAACGGATCTGGCCGCATTTTTCAAGCAAAACGCCCAAATACTCCCAAAACTCGAACTCTCCAACCTCTTCGAGGATCTATATGCCTTCAATGCCTACTTGGGAAGGCTTGAGGGCTACCCCTCCATAGAGGCGATCCCTTACTGGGAGTACAGCACCTGCCTGGAATGGGTGGATACGCACATCATGTCCGGAGACTTGTTTGACCTCAACATCACGAATGCACGACGCTTCCTCGGAAGCATCGATAGGTATTTCGAATATCTCATCGCCATGGGAAAACTGAAAAATAAAACATTACTGGATACTAATTCTTCATACAACCCTGTTCGACGGGAATTGGACAAAATTATTGGAAGCCGCCTACGGAGTCTCAGGCGGGCGAGTGCAGATAGTGAAAGAATTGAAAACGAAAATGGAAACACTGACTAAGTCTGGACTGCAGGACATTTTATACAGCGATGTGACAAAAGCGGAAGCGAACCGAGCCGAAGCATGGTTCTTTGACAAAAATAGGTAGATTCAAATCGCCAGGCGACACGAAGAACTGACCCTACCCATTTGATTTAATACCCTATCGGGTATAATTAAGCAGTATTTCTGTTATTTATACCCGATAAGATATATTATTCTAAATTTGCTTGCGCATATACCCGAAAAGGTATATTATTGTAGCATGAAAGCGATGCCAAACCCATTCTCAGCCCTGGTCAAACAGGAGCGTAAACGAACCGGCATGACGCAAGAAGAATTGGCTCTGACTGCAGGGGTCGGCTTGCGTTTTGTGCGGGATCTGGAGCAGGGCAAGTCGAGTCTCAGGTTGGACAAGGTAGACCAGGTTCTGCGGCTTTTTGGTTACCGGACAGGACCGATAAGGATGGAAAAGCCGGATGCGTAAGTTGCGGGTCTACTACCAGGACAAGGCTGCCGGCATGCTTGAAGAAACCGACGAAGGGTACCGCTTCACGTATGATCCTGATTGGGTGGCTCAAGGGTGTGAGCCGGTCAGCCTGTCGCTCGCCTTGCGCAAGGAGCCATGGGAATCGCGGAGCCTGTTCGCGTTTTTCGATGGCCTGGTTCCGGAAGGCTGGCTCCTGGATTTGGGTGTCCGCAACTGGAAACTTGATCCAGCTGACCGCTTCGGGCTTTTGGCGGCTTTCTGTCGGGACACCATCGGAGCGGTTGGGGTGGAAGAACTGGAAGCGGAGGAGGACGGGCATGCGTAAATGCCTCGTTTGCTTCGATCCCCTCGAGCCAAACAACCCCGCGGACTATCACAAACGTTGCGCTAAGACACTTTTTGAAACCACGACGGTGCCCTCCATCGAACTGGATCTAAATGGAGTAACTGAAGCCGGCCTTAGCCTTCTTAAGTCTTCCGGGACAGTTCCAGGGATCCAAAAGAAGCTCTCGATAGACCGACATCCGCGGGAAACCCGCAGAATGACCCTGCGTGCCTTGGGCGGCCGGTATATCCTGAAGCCTCCGGTGGAAGAATACCCATACCTGCCTGAGAACGAGGCGTTTTGCATGGAATTGTCAGCCCGCTTGGGCTATCCAACAGCACCCCATGGGCTTGCGCGCCTGGCTGACGGTACCATGGTCTATCTCTCCCGCCGCTTTGACAGGCCAAAGGATGGAACCAAACTGCCGCAGGAAGATTTTTGCCAACTGAGTCAGCGCCCGGCGGCGGACAAATACAAGGGCAGTCTGGAGGCAGCCGCCAAGGCGCTGACCTTTTCCCGGCAGGCTGGGCTGGACGCGTTTCGATTCTTGGAAATGAACCTACTGGCTTGGCTCATGGGCAACGCCGACCTTCACTTGAAGAATTTCTCTCTGTACTGCCCTACACCGGGCAAGTGGCAACTGGCGCCGGCCTATGACCTTGTCTCCACCGCATTGGTGATCCCGACAGACAAGGAAGAGACCGCCCTGACCCTGAACGGCAAAAAATCGCGCTTGACCAAGGGCGACTGGCAAGCCCTAGCTGGAAAACTCGGGGTAGAGCCAAAGGTATTCAGGAACCTGGCGAGTCGCCTGACCGGAGCCTGGACGGAGGTAGAAGCCCTATGCCGGGCATCATTCCTGCCGGCGGAACAACAAAACGCCTTC
>VKGY01000063.1:0-8395 GCA_008080685.1 Spirochaetota bacterium | reverse complement strand
CTAAGCAGTTGGTGGAGGGAGCGGAATGCTGAATTAAAAAATCCTGTCCCTCCTGCCTATCCTGTCCTCCTGTCCTATCGGTCTCGATTTTCCGTGGTTTGGCTTACTGTTTCTGGATAAGCTCCCCCAGTTCGAGCAACTGGATGAACTCCGCACGGTAGCCTTCGGGGTCCTGGCCTTTTGAGGAACGGGCTAGGGCAAGGGCGGACTGCCAGGAGGAGCTTCCCTTCCACTCGCTATCCCGCAACACCATGCCAAACTCCACGACCGCGGCGGCGAAGCGGAAATCATCGTCGATTGATGCCAAAGGCTTGTAAATGGCATCCTGGGTTAGGCTCGCCTCGATGAGGTTGCTTGCCTCCTGTCCGTCGCCGGGCAGTTTGTAGCGCAGACGGAACTGCAAAAGACTCTCCGAGGGAATGAGACTGACCTGCTGGAAGGTGAGCGGTTCAGAAGCCGGAGCGCTCTTGCTTGGGGCAGACCCTGATGGGGAAGAATCCGAATCCGCCGGGACCAACTCATAGAATGCCGTGACCGCATGGCCGGAGCCCATCTCGCCCGCATCCTTCCTGTCGTCGTTGAAATCCTCCCGGGCTAAAAGCCTATTCTCGTACCCGATCAGCCTGAACTCCTTCACCTTGGCAGGATTGAATTCGATCTGGATCTTTACATCCTTGGCGACGACAAACAGATTGCCCCAAAGCTCTTTGCTGAACACCTTCTTGCCTTCCAAGAGATTGTCGATGTACGCGTAGGTGCCGTTCCCCTTGTCCGCCAAAGTCTCCATCCTAGAATCCTTAAAATTGCCATAGCCAACGCCGACTACCGTCTTCTTCAATCAAACGCTCGAGATCCCCAGTGGAACTGACGCCAATGTTGAAATCCCCGTCCGTGCAGAGAATGACCCGGTTGTTGCCCCCTGGAATGAAGTTCCGCTTAGCCACATCGTAGGCTAGATTGATCCCCGCGCCGCCTGCGGTGAACCCTCCCGCTTCGAGCTGGTCAAGGGCGAACAAGATATCTTCTTTCATCGTACCTGGCGTCGCATCAAGCACGAGGCCGGCACTACCCGCATAGGTCACTATGGATACCCGGTCTTCCGGGCGGAGCAGTTTTACCATCATGGCTAGACTGTCCTTGATCAATTTCAATGGCTCGCCGGACATGGACCCTGAAGTATCGATGAGAAAGACGAGGTGAGCCGGCGGAAGTTATGCTTCGGATCCCAGGGTGCCTGGGAGAGCGCGAACCCTGCCGCGACAGGATCCTTTCCTTCCGGAGCAAGGTAAGAATAATTGAAATAGTTGATAAGCTCCTCAGTCCTCACCGCGTCCTTAGGCGGAAGGGCGTATCGATTGAGGTAGCCCCGCACATTGGCATAACTGGCAGTATCCACATCGATGGAGAAGGTTGAGACAGGATTATCCAGCGTGGGAAGGAACCCATTCTCATGAATTCGACTGTACTCGGAAGTATTGAAGGCGGGAAAACCAGGGGCGCTATACGCTTTTGACGGCATCGTTGGCACCATCGCCATCATCCTTACTGCACTATCCGCGGCGGCTCTTACCGCCATTACCGAGGCCATGAATGAATCCGAATAAAGCGCTTGCAGCTGAACCACCAGCTTTATGACTGCCTCATATTTGTCGTTGGCAAAGGCGATCTTCGCGGCTTCGAATAACGCAGCGGCTTGGCGGTACACGTAGGGAAATTGGCGATCGATAGAATTGTTGTCCGCCCAGGCCATGAGGGTCTCGGCTTCGGCGATGGCAGCCTCGGCCTCAAGCTTTTCCACTGCATTGAAGAGCTCCTGGGCGAAGAGAGCCGGAGAGCTCACCATGAACACAAAGAACAAAACGATAAGAATGTGCTTTTTCATCCTTGTCTCCTTGTAGATTCGGTTCGCATTAACGCAATCTGCAACTCCTTCCCGTCCAGCCAGTGGAGTATGGCCTTGAAAGTGAGCCCCTTCCTCAGTAAAGGAGCGAGCAAGGCCGAGACATCTGCCCTTAGGTATCCAGCAAGATAGGTCCGACCGTCTTCAGGAAATCGGGCCAACACCGAAATTGCGTTAGCATCCGCCTTGTTGCAAGGATCGGGCAGGACTGCAAAGGAAACACCCTCAAGCCATTGACGCACCCGATCCTCGAACCCTGTGATGCCCTCCACCAGGGCCCGTCGCCTTCCTTCTGCCAGGGCCTCGCTACTTCGGGCGCGCAGCTCAGAGCTAGCCCTGCCGAAGTTCTCCCCGACTAAGGGGAGAATGAGCCTGCCCTGCTTTTCACAGAGATAGGCCTCCAATTTCTGTAAGACTTCCTTCCGGAATTCCGAAAGATCCATCGCCTGGATACAAAGCCTGGCGAAATCGAACAACTCTTCGTAAGGATTGTCCTTCAAGAGAGTCACGTTGCCGGAAAACAGCTGCGCCAAGTAGCCAAGCTTGTCCGCATCGAAGGCCGAGAGCCAGTAGACCGCGAAGATGAGAAAGGCGTCTTCGCCTGCCAAATACCGCAGCAAAGGACGGAAGGCCTTTAGCTTCTTGGACCGCTGGATGGCCGTTCCTGCGGCGATGAAATCTCCCTGCCGACATGCTTGCCTCCACGCAGGATATCGAAAGAGAAAGCCCATCGTCTCCTTAGGGATGGGACCGGGCTTTCCATATCGCCAGATCCGCGTCCTGCTTTGGGAGGCTTCATATAGGGGCGGAACGCCGAAGGAATCCTGGAGCATGAGTTCCACCTCCTCCATTGGTTCCGGCGTACCCAGAAGGGAAGATGCAATTTCCTTCGCCCCTGGAAAGGGGTCAGTCGCCGAGGAAACACCGGCGAAGTTGAGCACCCCAGTCATGCTCTGCGAGAATACTTCGACCATTTCCTTGGAAATTTGAATGAGATATACAGCCTCTGTGCTCATAGTTGTCCCTCCCTTAGTATCTGAACATAGCAGAACAGGAGGGACACCGATTGTCCCGGTGGATAAATTTTTATTTATTTTTTATAAGGCGCTTTGAGTCAGTTCCGCCATCCTGCGGATCTCGGCGCTCCAGCGATCCCTAAATTCGGCTGGCGCAAGAACTTCGCAATGGGCGCCGCAACGCAGGGCGCGGCCGAGAATCTCCGTCCAGTCATGCACGGGGAGGCTGAGCTCTATGACGAGAGCACCACTTTCAGCCTGCGTCTCCAGTATGGTTTGATCCCTATGCCACTCCTGCTGCCGTACCGCACGGGCTGCTCCGCCAGTGAAGCGCAGAGTTGCCTTGCCAATAGGACTTCCCTTGAAGATGCCGTATGATGAAGAGATATATTGTTGGATCTCCTCTTCGCTAGGCGGTGCCAGATAATTCGAAGGGGCTAATATCTCCTGGGCAGATTCGATCCTGGATACTAGAAAGGTCCGCAAGGAAGCGGATTTCGAATCCTGGGCTATGCAATACCATTTGCCGCCATAGTTGAGAAGGTGAGCCGGGAGAATTGTGCGTTGGCTCTTCTCGCCCTTGGCATCCAGGTATTCGATCCTCAGTGCCAGTTGGTTGAGAAGGGACTGGCAGAGCGTATAGGCTATCGTTCCCCCGATTTTCTCGATATCCGGCAGTTCGTAGCTGACCCTATCGGCGATGCGGGAATATCGGTGGGAAATTTTCTGATTTAGAAAAGCGATAAGATCGTTTGAAAGCACGGGTACATAGGCATATTCCGCGATGATGGATTTCAGGAAGGAAATGGCGAACAGGGATTTCTCATCCGCCGCGGCAAGACTTTCCCAGGGTTCACAGTAGATGTATCGGCGATCCCTCGCAGACCATTCGATGGGCGCCCCGAGCCTGTCCCGCATATATTCGATGTCCCGCTTTATCTGCCGTTCGCTGACTTCAAACCGCCCTGCCGCATCGGCGATTTTCGCCCCCCGCCCTTCCCGAATTTCCCGGTCTATGTAGAAGATTCGCTCTGTTTGACTCATTCTTGGTAGCGTAGCCTGGAAAAACCCAGACGTCAAATATCAAGCGCCATGAAGCACTGTGGTTGCCTACGGCGATTCCCCGCCGCGGACATCCTGGGATATGCTAAAATCCTGGTATCCTGATCTCCTGTCCTCCTGTCCCATCGCTCCATCAAGGGTCTTGCGCAGAAACAGACGGACGGTTTTACGACGGTATTACGATCCGCCGCAGGCAAGCCCAGATTGACTACGCTAATGATCATGAGAACCCAAAGCAAACGATGCGCCTTCTCGATATAACCAGAACCAACAACCAAAGCCGGCCGAAATTCCCGTACCGGACGATCATATAGACGATTTCATCCCCTTCCCGCAGGCGCAGAGCAGTCCTGATAGCGTAAGGAATCGTAGTCTGCGCCTTGCTTGTCAATTTGCTATTGATCTCAGATACCCACAAAGCATCATGCTGAAGAGGCGGTAAGGAATTTCCTTACCGCCGTCAAGAAATTTTTCCATCTATCCTGTGGATCCTGCCCATCCTGGAATCTATCGAAAAAAAAGCCCCGGATCGCTCCGGGGCTTTGCCGATCTAAATCGATAGTCCTGGTGGATTACTTGATCCAACCCCTTTCAACAAAGTACCTCTTGGCGCCGGAATGGTAGGGAATCAGCATCTGATCCTCGGGGAGGACAAGGCTGGGTCCGAACTGCCTCATGAGGGAAGTGACCGTGTTCAGGGAAGCCTGGTTTTCATACAGAGTCTTGGTCATGTTGTACACCAGTTTTTCATCCGTCTCCGCGCGGACAATGATGATGTCCGGAGGAGTGCCGATGGTAGGCACAGGGTAGTTCTGGTTAGGATACGTATTGGCGGGAATAACACGCCGGTTATAGAAAGGATTGTTCTTCCTGGCATTGGCCAAAGCCTCGTCAGTGATGGGAATCATGATCACCTTGTTGCCAAGAAGAAGCTCGGTCATGCCGGAAGCACCAAGGGCCAGTCCAAGAATGGCGCCATCCACCTGCCCATCCTCAAGCATCTCAATACCCTGGGTATATTCGACGAAACTCACCCTCATGTCCTTGTAGGTGAGCCCGTACGCAGCGAGAGTCTCCCTCGCATCAACCTCGCCACCGGAACCAATAGGACCAACAGCGATGCGCCTGCCCTTGAAATCCGCCACGGACTTGATCCCTGAAGACTTCGTGGCAACAACCTGGAAGAGGTCGGAAAAGAGACCGCCCGTAAGAGCCCTGAGCCAAGGCATCTTCTCGGGATAGGGTGCCACGCCATTGGTAGCCCTGTAGGCCTCGAGAGAACGGCACATCGCAACATCCGCATCCTTAGTCCTGAGAAGATCGATGTTGTGGGGACTGCCGTTGGTAGCGATCGCCACCGCCTTGATCCCTGGAATATTCTGGTTCCACAGCTGAGACATTGCAATACCCGTGGGGTAATTGCTCCCGGCCACGCCCGCGGTACCCATAGTGATGTGGATGATCGGCGCGGCGAAAACCACCGATCCGGCGAAAACCATGAGCACCAGCGCGATGCCAAGGATTTTGACCAAATGCTTCATTCTCGAGCCTCCTTTAGATACATGCCTTCCGGCACATATACAATATAATACAGTCCGGAGATCGCAAGACCCCCGGCAAGAGACACCTTACGCAGCCTTGATCGCTGCTTGCGGACCGCGGCGCTTCTTTATAACCAAGATTATCACAACGGAAAAAATCGCGATACCAGCGCCGATGGCGGAAGTAAGCACCCTGGGATCGATAAGCAGGAGGGCGGCGACAAATAAAGGCACCCTAAGCCAGGCCGGATACTTGATGAAAAGATACCCCTCCACCGAAGCGGCGAGGAACCAAGTGCCCACAAGGCCGGAAATCACAGAGACCACCACAGAAATCCAGTCCGCGCTCAGCATCGAACCATCATTGCCCATTAGAACCATGGCGGGAGAATAGATGAAGAAGAAAGGCACGATGAAACCTGCGAGCGCAAGCCTGAAGGCCATCCAACCCACCTTGTCCGTATTCGCATTCGCAATCCCCGCCGCCACATAGGCAGCCAAGGCGATTGGCGGCGTTACCGTGGATAGGCAAGAGTAGTAGAACACGAAGAAATGGGCCAGGAAGGGAGCAAGACCAACTTTTATAAGGATAGGGGCGCAAATTGAAGCGGTAATGACATAGCAGGCGCTGGTGGGCAAGCCCAAGCCAAGAATAATCGCCACTATCATGGTCAGCACCAGGACGATCATGAGATTCCCGCCAGAAATGGCCACGATGCTGTCCGCCAGCACGATTCCAAGACCAGTGGAGGAAAAAGCCGCAATCATAAAGCCCGCGGCCGCCATGGAAATGCCTATGGACACGCCGGTACGGGCGGAATTTACCGCCACACTCTTAGCCTCGGGCACGAGGATCCTCGTCTCCTTCCTGAACCAGGAAAGGAGGATCGTGAGAGAGACTGCGTAGAAGGCGGAGAAAAGAGGAGTGCGTCCCTGGCCCATAAGATAGATGAGCACGATCATGGGAGTGATCATGTGGCCATAGTGAAGGATGGTTTTTTTGATATCCGGCATCTCGGACTTGTCGAGGCCCCTGAGCCCTAGGGACTTTGCGCGGAAATCTACCTGAAAGTACACGCTTGTGAAATACAGAATCGCGGGGATCATGCCTGCAGCGGCTATGGTCAAGTAAGGAATGCCAAGGTATTCAGCCATGATGAATGCCGCCGATCCCATGATAGGAGGCATGATCTGCCCCCCCGTGGAAGCGGCCGCCTCTACAGCGCCTGCAAAGGTGGGCTGATAGCCGATTTTTTTCATGAGTGGGATAGTGAAAGCCCCGGTAGTGGCCACGTTGGAAGCCGCGGAGCCGGAAATCGTCCCCGTGAGGGCGCTGGCCACAACCGCTACCTTGGCCGGTCCGCCGGAGAATCGGCCGCCTACACCAAGGGCTATGTCGTTGAATAGCTTGCCAAGGCCGCTCTTATCCAGAATAGCCGCCAGAATGATAAATATGATTAGGTAGGTGGATGAGACGCCCAGAGGCATGCCGAAAATCCCCTCGCCCCCTGAGTACATTGCCTGGATGATCCGCTTGATCGACTGGCCGCGATGGGAGAATACGCCAGGAATGTAGGGGCCGGCCCACATATAGACGAGACAGATGATGCTGATCCAAAGCATCTGTCCGCCGACCGTCCTCCTGGTCGCCTCGAGCACGAGGACCATCACGACAGATCCAACTATGTAGTCGCTCATGGACAACACGCCGCCCCTCAGCAGGTAGGCGTCGCGGTTGATGACCGTCAGGACGGTCACTACGATCGTGAGCGCGAAGAGCACAAGATCGATGACGCTTGGCTTTCCCTTAGGGGACCTCTTGGTTGCGGGAAAATAAAGCCATCCCAAGCCAAGGAGGAACCCAAGGTGGACCGTACGGTGCTTATAGACCTCGGGAATGCCAATTCCCGCAGTAACCATGTGATAGCCAACAAACATTACTGACAGGCCGATTATCACCTTCATCCAGAAGGGATCAATCTTCTTGCGATAATTGAATTCAGCCTCCACATCCTCCAGCATCTCGTCGGCATCGTTGGTGTTGCGCGGTGTTTTCCGCTTCCCAAATAGGTTTTTCCAGTTCACGGCTTCCTCGTTTGCGGTATGATACCGCTGATATCCTATATCCTATATTCCACTATACATCAAGTAGAAAAAATGCGCAAGGAAAATTTTACCATTCTAGCGTCAGGGCGAACCCAAGGCAGACAGAACCCTTCGCTCGCCGTTTTCAAGATGGCGCCGCACTAGCTTTTCCAAGGCTGACTCGTCTCGGCTCTCCGCGGCTTCGAGGATCGCGAGATGCTCCCCAATCACCTCAAGGACTACCTGCTCATGCATCGCCGTGGCGTTTTCCGGGAAATACCTGATCCTGATCGACATTTGGTGGATGCGTCGGATAGTATCCTTCAATTCAGCATTTGTCAGGAAAATGTACAAGAGTTCGTGAAGCCTGGCGTCTGAAGCGATGTACTTTTCGTTGTCAAACTGAGCCGCCCTCATCGCCTCGATATCAGCCTTAAGCGCCCGAACCTCGCTTAAAGGAATCACCTTGGCGCTCCTTAAGGCGGCATAAGGCTCCAGAAGCTTTCTCATCTCCCATACGTTGAAAATATCTTCTTTCCGGATTTCCACTACCTGGGCACCCCTGTTTGGAACCAGGGACACAAGGCCATCGCCCCGGAGCCTCACTAAAGCTTCCCGTACAGGAGTGGCGCTGACTCCAAACTCTTCGGCAATCCTATCGATCTGCAACACCGCACCGGGCGGATAATCGTTCTTGAGAATCGCTTCCCTCAGCGCCTCATAGATCTGGTCACGCATAGAAAGCGTTATGATTTTCTTCATGTTGATGCACCCCTCCCAACGAATCCGTA
>VKGY01000210.1:765-3751 GCA_008080685.1 Spirochaetota bacterium | reverse complement strand
CCGGGTTCCAACTCGACAATAGGCGACATACCTTCCCCCAGGGTCAGCCTTTTCCAGCCTTCACCCAAGGGCGGCAAAAAGGCCCGGTAACGGAATATGTTCCATTGATCACGGTCTATGAGGGAGGCATCCCAGGAGGGAGGGGAAAAATCGAGGCTCCAAAGTCCTCCGCATCCGCATTTTGGCTTAGGCGATCTTATATCTTCCTTCGCACCGCATCGCGGGCAAAAATATTCCATGCTTCTCTCCCTTGCCTTAAAGTTCAAACCTTTCGCCTATCAAAAACCTGGGGAATTCCATGACGCAGCCTTTGGAGGGATTTACGATCTGGCTGATTCTCAAATTGCCCGCCAAGGAGAGAAGCATGCCGCATTGTTCGGCCCGCAATCCGCTGTGATTCATTAGGAATCGGTGCATGGTCCTCGCGGCTTGGACGGAGCAGATATCAAGGGAGGGGTCGACCGCCACGGAAAGATAACGGTCGGGGGTTACGATGAAGGGAAGGGGAATATCGTTCCTGCCCTTGAGGACATTGATTTTCACCCTTACTACGCCTGAGGTTTCCAAGGCGCAGATCACGGTTTCACCGTCTCCCTGGACGGCGTGGATATCGCCTATGGACAGGAGTGCGCCTTCCACGTCGACTGGAAGGTAGAGGAAGGCTCCTGGCCCTAGATCCTTGATATCCAAATTCCCCCCATGTCGTCCTGGCACTTGGGTGGAGGCGGTTCCCTTCGCAGGCGCTGTTCCGACCACCCCTACCATGGGCTTAAGGGGGATTCGGATACCTCGATCGAAAAGGATAGAGCCATCCTTCAGGGGGAATCTTCGGCAGTGGGTGCCATGGATCTCATAGGTTCCCACACCCTCGCGGGCTGTCATGCATCCATCTTCCCCAAGGGCGATATCGAGGATTTCCACCCTGAGGATATCACCCGGCGCGGCATCGTTCACGTAAAGAGGACCCGTGGCGGGGTTGTTCCTTTTCATATCCACCTGGGAAAACGCAATGCCGTCGGAAACTATTTGTTCGCTGTAGCAGTCCTGGCAGGAAAAGGAGACAATGTCGCCGCTGTAAGCCGTTGCGCAAGGAACCACGTGGGGATCGAAGGCGAAATGGATGTAATTTTTTGGTATGGTTATCACGGCAAGACACCTTCCTGGGTTGTAAAGCCAGGCTCCGAGTCGAATTCCGCGATCCCCTCTATCTCAACCTTGCATCCGAAATGGAGCGAGGGCACCGGGACTATGGCCCTAGCGGGCTTGTGGTCGCCGAAGAACTCGGCGTATATCGAATTGACTTCGTCCCAGCCCGATATGTCGGTGATGTCATGGTCGGATACGCCGCCTTTCGGGACTTCCCTCGTGTCTGGATCGATTGAGAGCTGCCCGGAGATGTACAGCATTCCGCCTGCGACAATGCCGTGGGAGTAATGTCCTTTATTGGCGCCCTTGAAAAGGGGATCGATTTTTTCCATTTTCGCCTCCTTGAACCTATGGTACCACGATTAGGCGGTTCCCACATCGCTTGCGCCCCACCGTTGGTGGGTATACATTTCTGCAATGCGGACAGGGGAATTTATCGCCTATTATCTGCGATCGCCATTGGGAATCGGCAGCATTGCCGGAACCGCAGGTCTGGCGATACTTGGGATTGCATTGGGAGCTCCCGTTTTGCCATCGATTGCGGCAGCGCTGGGTTTGGCGGTTCTCTCGGCTGGCGCGGCTATGTTAGGCGGCCTAGGCGCTAGGGGGATCGTGGCCGCCCGTGAGGTCAAGGAAGAAAACGAGGTCGGCGGCCGGATAGAGGAAGCGGAACGCTTTCGCGAAAGGCTTTCCAGGTTGAGGTTGGCCGACTCCGAGGTCTCCTCGGCTCTGGGGGCGGTAGTCCTGTACTCGGGAGAATACCTGGATGCGTGCAAGACCGCGCGAACCTACGATCCTTTGGCGAACCATGCCTTGGAATCGGCGTTGGAAGTAGCCAACCTCTACCTCTCCGAACTCAACGAAGCTTCGGTGGAACGAAGGTTTTCCCTTCCGGACGCCGACCCCTTCGCGGACTCCAGGATCCGGGTGGTCGCGGCGCTCAAGGATCACACGCGTTCCATCAGGGAAGGCAGGATCAGGATCGAGGGAGGGCTTACCGCCCGGGACCGCATGGCCATCGAGGAGGAGTTGAAGTGAAATCCGTCAACAAGCGCATTGCGCACATCGCGTTCGCGTTGGCCGCTTTTATATTCGCGGCTGTGCCCGCATCGTTGTGCGCGCTTTCCACGAACCTTGAATCGGCGGATATCACGGTAGTACTGGGCACCGATGGGAAGGCCGATATTTTCTACAGGCTTTTCTGGAAGGCCTCGGGCGGCAGGATGCATGGATTCTATTTCCAAGGCGAAGCCTTCGATCCTGTCTGGAATCTGCAGCGCTGCTATGCCGATCTGCCGGGGGGGCAAAGGATACCCTTGGAAATAAAGGCGCTTGGCGCGGGGAAGTTCGACGTGATCCTGGAAAAAGGCAAAAATTTCTCAGGCGAAGCGTACTATTTTCTCAATTACACCGGTGATTTCGGAGCCTCGGGATTATTGGGTTTCACCCGGAGCGAGGAATTGGGCGATCTTGTGTATTTTGACTGGGCTCCGGTCCAGTGGGACGAACCGCTTGATTCCAGGACTGTCCGCCTTGTCCTTCCCGTGATCGTCAAGGGAGAATCGGTGAGCGATGGCGAAAGAGCCTCTGTCCCCCTCCGCACTGAGAAAGCAGTCAACGCGGAAAACAAAATTGATTTCTACGGATCCAAAGGGGAGGACGGCAATTACTACCTAACACTCCGTTTCCATCAGGACGATGTGCGCGCCAAGGGGACACAAAGGCTGAGGCTTTACTTCCCCAGGAGTTATCTGCCGATCGCCGACCTGCAAAGCCAAGGCTCGACGGACCTAGACTCGCCCCTCTTGCCCCAGGGAAGATCCCCAGAACCAGAATTTCT
>VKGY01000210.1:0-730 GCA_008080685.1 Spirochaetota bacterium | reverse complement strand
CGCCCTCTCCCTAGCCCTGGGATTTATTGCCCTTGCGATGGTGCTGTATGCCCGGAAGTTGGGCGGATACGGCAAAAAAGCCGCATTGGTAAAAGATTTAAGTTGGGCGGGGGATACATGGATTCCCCCAAAGCTTTTTTCCGGCACCTATCAAGTCAAGGGCAAGGTGGCTGAGAATCTCCACCCTATCCAAGTTGCCTTGCTTCTGGAGCTTCCCCTGGCCAGGGTCGTCGCCCTCATCCTGGAAGGGCTCAAATCACAGGGTATCGCCGAGGTCCTTACGGAAGATCCCCTGAGGATTCGCATTCTCACCGCCGAGCAGGCCGAAGAGGCCCTGGAGGAAGCATTCCTCGCCTGCTTCGATGCGGAAGGCCGAGTCCTTTCCGGCCTGCTCATGGATTTTTTTGAAGCCCAGCTGAAGGAACTCCAGGAGAGGCTGTGGGACTGCGATATCGAGGCGACCAAGGCGCACTACCGAGCCAAGCTCGCCGATGGGGAGATGATTGAAGCGGAGGCGCAAGGCGACCGGGCCAGATACGCGGCCTGGAGGGCGTCCAATCCACACTGGCATTATTGGCACGGATACCATTACGTGCGGCGATACCCTGACAGGTATGCGGCCTTAGGCCTTCCCGGGGAGCTCAAGACCGGATACGCGGAATTCATGCGGTCTTCTTCATGTTTCTCAGGATGTTTTTCTCCTGAAGGCGCCGGGACATCCGGGGCATGC
>VKGY01000062.1 GCA_008080685.1 Spirochaetota bacterium | reverse complement strand
TGAAACACCTCGTATCGACCAAGGAGGTCGAGTGATGTCCGACTATCAGCTCCATGCCCCCGAAGGGGCCAACAAGAAAAAGCGCATCGTCGGGCGCGGCCAGGGTTCCGGACTTGGAACCACAGCCGGTAGGGGAAACAAGGGCCAGCAGTCGAGATCCGGCGGCAAGACCTATCCCGGTTTCGAAGGCGGGCAGATGCCCCTTTATCGCCGCCTTCCCATGCGCGGCTTCTCCAACTATCCCTTCCGCAAGGAATGGCAGGTTGTCAATGTCGTCGACCTGGCCGCAAAGTTCCAGGCTGGCGAGACCGTGGACGCCGCCTCCCTCTTGCTCAAAGGACTCGTCAAAAAGCCCGAAAACCTCGTAAAGCTTTTGGGAAAAGGCGAGATCTCCATCGCGCTGAACGTAAGCGTCGATGCCGTATCAGCCGGGGCCAAGGCAAAGATCGAGGCAGTCGGCGGTAAAGTCGAGACACCCACCGCCGTGGGCTCGGCTTCGAAAGCCTAAGGCTTTCGATAAAGGCAGGATTTAATGGCAGGAAACCCGCTTTCCGATATGTTCCGCATCAAGGAACTAAAAGATAGGATCCTCTTCACCCTCTTCTGGCTCGTGGTTTTTAGGCTCGGCGCCTTTCTTCCCATCCCCGGCATCAATGCCAGCGCCTTGAAGTCCTATTTCGCGGCTCAGTCCGGAAGCGGCGGAGGAATCACCGACTACCTCGACTTCTTCGCGGGCGGCGCCTTTAAGAACTTCTCCCTCTTTATGATGGGCGTCATGCCGTACATCTCGACCCAGATTATCATGCAGCTTCTTCTCATAGTGTTCCCCAAGCTTAAGGCAATAGCCGAGGAAGAAGGTGGAAGGAAGAAAATCGCCCGCTGGACCAGGATCGGTACCCTCGTGGTATGCGTCATCCAAGGCTACTCAATGACCATCTGGGCAGACCGCATCCCCGATGCGATCGCCATGCAGAGCAGGGTCATGTATTCGATCGTTTCCATACTCACGGTTACCACCGGAAGCATGCTTCTCATCTGGATGGGAGAGCAGATCACCAAGCGCGGCATAGGCAACGGGATCTCTCTGCTCATCTTCGCGGGCATCGTCGCTAGGCTTCCCAACGCCAGTTTCGAACTGGTCAGGCGGATGCAGCTAGGCGAGCTCAACGCCGTGTACGCTCTGGTAGTCTTGGTCATGTTCGTTGGCGTGGTCGCCCTCGTGGTCCTTGAGCAGCAAGGCCAGAGGAAAATACCCGTCAACTACGCCAAGCGCGTGGTTGGACGGAAGATGTACGGAGCCCAGAACACCTACATTCCCTTCAGGATCAACCCCTCAGGCGTCATTCCCGTCATCTTCGCATCGAGCCTTTTGACCTTCCCTCTCCAGATAGCCCAGAGCTTTGGAGTCCAGGCCAAGTGGCTTCGTGATTTCTCCTACTGGCTCAGGCCTTCTGGATTCTGGTACAACCTTTTCTACGTGCTCTTCATCGTTTTCTTCGCATACTTCTACACCCAGGTTTCGCTCAACCCCCAGGAAATCTCCAAGAACATCAGGGAGAACGGCGGTTCCATTCCCGGAATCAGAAGCGAGAAAATGGAGGAGTACCTCACCAGGATACTCAATCGGATAGTGCTGCCTGGAGCCCTCTACCTGGCGCTCATCGCCTTGATCCCCAGCCTTGTGCAGCAGCTGTTTAAATTCCCGAGCGAGCTTGCCTACCTGTTGGGGGGTACTTCGCTCATAATCCTGGTTGGAGTAGATCTGGACACCATGTCCCAGATCGAGGCCCTCATGAAGATGCACCACCACGAAGGCCTCGTGAGAAAAGGACATATCAGGGCTAGGAACCTGTAGATATTTTTCACATAATGGTATTTAATTGCGTGTCCGCGCATTAAGTGCGCGCATAAGGGGAACCTATGAAGGTCAGGACGAGCATCAAGAAGATTTGCGATAAATGCAAGGTCATTCGCCGGAATGGCATTGTCAGGATAGTGTGCGAGAATCCAAAGCACAAGCAGAAACAAGGCTAAGGGCAGGAGGAAGCTAATGGCGCGTATCGCGGGAGTGGATCTCCCGAACAAACATGTGGAAATCGCCCTCACGTACATCTACGGATTGGGGCGCACCAGCGCAAGTAAGATCTGCGAGGCCACCGGCATCGATCCCGTAAAGAAGATGAACGATCTCTCCAACGAAGAGGTCAACGAGCTCCGCAAGGTCATCGAGAACGATTATAAAGTGGAAGGCCGCCTCCGCACCGAGATTGCCCTCAACATTAAGCGGCTCATGGACATCGGATGCTACAGGGGTCTGCGGCACCGCAAGGGTCTTCCGGTCAACGGACAGAGGACCAGAACCAATGCGCGCACCAGGAAGGGCAAGCGCAAGACCGTGGCCAACAAGAAGAAAGCCGTTTAAAGAGGGGCGTGAAAAGTGGCAACCACTACGACTACGAAGAAAAGAAAAGAAAAGAAGAGCGTATACGAAGGAAATGTCTATATTCAGGCGACCTTCAACAATACGATCATCACCATTACCGACCTCAACGGAAACGCCATCGCGTGGTCCAGTTCCGGCACCCACCAGTTCCGTGGCGCAAAGAAGTCTACTCCCTTCGCGGCCCAGACTGTCGCGGAGACTGTGGTCCAGAAGGCCATGAACTCCGGATTGCGGGAAGTGCACGTTTACGTGAAAGGTCCTGGTATCGGTCGCGAATCCGCTATCAGGCAATTGGGGGCTCTAGGATTGAAGGTCAAGACCATCAATGACGTTACGCCCATCCCCCATAACGGTTGCAGGCCTCGCAAGGCCCGCCGCATCTAATGAGGGGTAGATAATATGGCACGTTATATTGGACCGGTATGCAGGCTTTGCCGCACCGAACAGAAAAAACTCTTCCTCAAGGGCGACCGTTGCAAGAGCGACAAGTGTCCCATGAACAAGAAGCGCCTTCCCCCTGGAAAAGCGCCCAAGTCCAGGATGGGGAAAAAGTCCGAGTACGCAGTTCAGCTTAGGGAAAAGCAGACCCTGAAGCGTGCGTATGGGCTTTTGGAAACCCAATTCCGCAATGCTTTTGAGAAGGCCCTCTCCATGCCCGGAAAGACGGGCGAGAACCTCTTCATCCTGCTGGAGCGGCGCTTGGACAACGTGGTGTACAGAATGCACCTCGCCACCTCCAGGGCACAAGCCAGGCAGCTCGTGAATCACGGCCACATCTCCGTCAATGGAAAGAGGGTCGACATCGCCTCCTACCTCGTCAAGACCGGAGATTCCGTAGCGGTAATCGGCGCGGCCAAGAAGCTCGAGCTCATCAAGAACGCTCTCCAGGAAGTCGGAAAATCCGGCACCATGCCTTGGGTCGAAATCAATCCTGATGAAATGGTTGGAAGGTTGGCGGCCTATCCGCATCGCCAGGATATCACTGATATGCTTGATATCCGCGAACAGCTCGTTGTCGAGCTCTACTCGAAATAAGGAACCGAAATGGCACGAAAGAACCTTCTCAAGGGTTTCAAGAGGCCGAAAGGCATCACCTACGAGCAAAGCGAAACTGGGCCGTCCTACGGCAGATTCGTCGCCTATCCCTTCGAACCGGGATATGGAACCACCGTCGGGAACACCCTGCGCCGAATCCTTCTTTCGTCCATCCAGGGGTATGCGATTACGGCCGTACGAATTATCCGCTATGACGACGAAGGCGCCCAGCACATCGTCACCAGTGAATTCGAGACCATCCCTGGGGTCGTTGAAGATACGATCGAATTCCTCAACAGTCTCAAACAGCTTAGGGTGCGTCTGCCCAACGACCATGAGCAGGCTACCTTCCTGTATGAGATCAAAGGAATGGACGAGCTCAAGGGGTCTTTCTTTTCGGCGGACAAGCCGCTTGAAGTCCTCAACCCGGAAATCAAGCTCGCGACCTTGGAAAAGAACGTGCATCTTGACCTGGAGATCCAGGTCGACCTTGGCCGCGGGTATGTACCCGCCGAGGTGAACGAGCGATATATCGAAATTGTGGGCACCATTCCAATGGACGCGATTTTCTCTCCTGTGGTAAAGGTCAAATACTCCATTGAACCAACCCGGGTTGGACAGCGGTCGGACTATGACAAGCTCAACCTGGAAATCTGGACCGATGGGACTACCCGACCCGAGGACGCCCTCGGCGAGGCTGCCAAGATCGCCAAGGACCACTTCTCCATCTTCATCAATTTCGATGAGGACGAGTCAGGCGGAGACGAGCAGAGCGACGAGATTGAGGAGAGGGTTAGGCAGATCCTGAACACCCCGGTTGAAGAACTCGAACTTTCGGTAAGATCCTCCAATTGCCTCAAGAACGCCAACATAAAGACCATCGGCGATCTTACCAGGCGCACGGAAGAAGAGATTACCAAAACGAGGAATTTCGGCAAAAAATCCCTCCTGGAGATCAAGGCGAAGTTGCAGGAGTGGAATCTCAGCCTTGGTATGACGGATTACACTCCGCTCCGGAACTATCTAAAACTCTCCATGAAGAAGGAAGAGACTGATGAAGCATAAGATAGGGTTCAACAAACTTAACAGGGTGACAGCCCACAGGAAAGCGCTTCTTAGGAATCTCGCTACCGTGTTATTCAAGCACGAACGCATAGTCACTACCCGCGCCAAGGCCATAGAAACCCGCAGGCTGGTGGAAAAGATGATCACCCGCGCCAAGGAAGATTCGGTCCACAACCGCAGAATCATCGGCCGGAAGATCACCGACGAAGCCATGCTCGCAAAGCTCTTTACTGACATTGGTCCCCGCTTCAAGGAGAGGGCTGGCGGGTATACCAGGATTTTGCGGGTGGGCGCTCGTGCCAACGACGCCGCCGACATGGTCATCCTCGAACTCGTGGACCACAAGGTCGATGAGAAGAAGGTTGAACGCAACAAGAAAAAGGCCGATAAGAAGGCCAAGTCCGCCGCCAAGCAGGCCGGCTGATAGGGGAGGAAGGAATGTCCAAAGCACATAGAGGGAAAGGCCTTCGTGAAGTACCCGCCTCCGGCCGCGGCCTCTGCCCCGTCTGTAACCGCGACGGCGTGAAGGTACTGTACGAGCAGGAAGTGGAAGGCAAGAAAACCAAGATCTGCAAGATCTGCAAGGCTACCTTGTCCAACAAGAAATAATCGGCGCCGCGCAGATAAAAGCGGCGAAGTGAAGAGGCCGGCCGGGAGCAATCCCTGCCGGCCTCTTGTTTTATGCAGTCGGTCACCTCGGAGGGGTCAACTTAATGGGGTCTGACCCTAGGAGTTGACCGCCCAGGCGAGAGATCCGCCCAGGATCAGCCAGCATGGCGAATTGGTGCCTTTGGCCGTCCTGGGCCGACCTTGATGCCAGGCGAATTGAAAACGAGGCCGCCTCTTCCTGAGTTTCCTGGAAATCCCTGGAAATTATTTCCCAATGCTTGAAGAGCCTGGGGCTGGACAATGCCTTGGAGAAAAGGCATAGGCGGCCGGCGATCCTCCATCCCTCCACATATTCTGCGAAACGCTCCAGATCGGGAAAGAAAGGAAAGACCAAAGCATCGTCGCCCAAGGCTGCCGCCTTATCCTTCCAGCCTTTCAGGCGGGCAAGGGCCTCGTCCTTTTCGGCCAAGTACGCGGTGAGCTTCCCTTCATCCAGTTCCAGGTCTTCTCTGCGGGACGCATCCCAGGAGGCGAGACTGTGCTTGTCCTTCATGCTCCACCATCCCCGTTCCTGGGTCATGGGGTATCGGCTGGAATCGTTGAGGACAAAATCGTTGATGTACAAGGCGCCCTTGATGATAGGCCACGTATCGGCGAGAAAGGAGGCGGCAAGGGCCTTGGCTTCCTCCACGGCGACGATGCCTTCCTCCTCCATCCAATTCGCAAGCGCCTGTGGCGCGTCGACCGAGACGCCCAAGCAAGCTTTGGCGGCGATGAAAAGATTCATGCGATTGGGAGTGTCCAGGGACCACCAATCGTTGACCCTTTCCCATTCAACCCTCAGTACCGCTCCTTTCACGCCGCAGGCCCGGAAATGCCTGAACCTTTGGGCGATGTCGGCGGCCATGAGGCAAGGAAATGCACCCCAGCCATAGAATTGTCCCATGGTATCGTATTCTATCCAGAGCTCCCTTCCTGAATCCGAGGAAATCCGCGGGTTGTCCGGGAAGGTGGGATAAAAATCGTGGGGCGTCGTCTTAACGCACAGCACGATGTCCCCAGGAAGGCGTTCCATGGCGCGGAGGATGGCTTCCTGATGGACCGGTGTATAGGAGAATTCCCGCACCGCCAAGACCATTCCAGCGCCGCTAAGTGCCCTATGGATGGATCGGATCAAGCCTTCGTACCAATCGGAGAGCTTTGCGGACTTGCATCGGGGGCAGGAACATTTTTTTTGCGAAAGCGCTGCCCTGCCCTCGGGCGACCCAGGGCTGACAATGGCGCCCTTCAATCCGGGGAAGCTGACTGCAAGATCCCGGTACTTCATTTCCAGGAATTCCGGCCAATAGGGATGGGTGGGACAGGCTTTTCCATCTTCAAGCAGGTCGGGGAACCGTTCGAGCACCTCGTCAGGGAAGGTGAGCTCGATGGTCTCGACCCATACGCCGATCCCGAGCCTCTTGGCCTCCTTGATGATGTACCGCATATAGGTTTGGTTGTTGTGCAGGGCATTTTCGCCCCTCCGGGCCGGAGCCCCTGTCCAGGTGGCCTCAGGGTCGAAGAGAGGCCTGGGATAGAGGAATTCGGTGGTGAAGTCCGATTCGTGGAGCACCAAGGAGTTCAAGCCGTATCGCGTCGCGATATCCAAGGCTTTGAGGAGCTTCCGATGATCCCAGAAGGACTTCCCATGGAGCTCCAGGGCTCTCATCTCCATCATTTCGGCACCCAGCCCAACCTTTCCCCGGCGACCGCCACAGCGTCCCCTCGGAAGCAGGCGATTTTATCCGCGCTCATGAGCTGGTAGAAACTATGGGGGTAATCGGTTTCGGCGAATAGTTTCCTGTATTCCGCCACGACCAAGTCAATCTCGTCCACCGCTTCCGAAAGCCAATCCCCAAGAGGGCGTCCACCCAAGGCACGCGTCGGAGCTTCTGCGCCAAGCCCCGTGCCAATGCCGAATCGAAGCAGGGCGAAGAGTTTACCTAAGGCATAAAAGCCGCGAACATAGGGGACGGCGGCGGCAAAATGGAGGGCTAGGAAACCCAGGAATTCCGCGGAAAAAAAGTGATGAGGACAGGATAGCGGGCGAGGGTCTTGGCACCTTCCAAGGCCTTCTCCTTTTCATCGATTATGGCAAGGATGTTCGCCTCCCCCGGGTCGTACGCCCCCGCCTTTTCTGGCTTCCAATCCTGCAGGGAATTCTTCTCCAAAGTGAGCCAAAGGGCCTGGTCGTACCCTACCGGAAAGGTCGAGCAATCGTTGAAGACGCAGTCCTGGACGAAAAGGCCCTGCTTGATCACATCCCAGCTTCGCCGCAAGAGGGAAGCGAGCCAGGCTGTAGCTTCCTCCTTGATCGCCTCAGGCATGCTTGGATCCTTGAAACCCCGCGCATCCTCAACCCAAAGGCGGACGATTTCCTCGTCCTTCGCCTTTCCCGAACCAGCCAGGGCGGCGCCTGCATAAAGGTTGACGATATTGGGCGTATCGAAGGCCGTATGCCCGTCAAGGCTCTCCCAATCGGTGCGCAGGATGACTCCCTTCGCCCCATGGGCGAGGGCGTGGGCGAAGCGAGTGCGGAAGTCTTCAAGAAGGATGCTCGGCCCTATCCCCCAGCCGAAATACTGAGCCATGGCGTCGAACTCGATCCACTTGTCCCGCCCCTTCAAATTCTCTATCAGGGCGTTCACGGGGAAGGTGGGATAATAATCGTGGGGAGTGTTTTTGATGGCAATGGCCACGTCGCCGGGCAGCCTGTCGAACTGCGAAGCCAGCTGGTCCTGGTTTTTTTTCGTGAATACGAAATCCCTGACCACCAAGCGTTTGCCCTTGGCGGCAAGGGGCTCATACATGGCGCTCAAAAGACCAAGATACCAATCCTCGGTCGATTTGGCCGCGCACAGAGGGCAGGTGCAGCGGTTGGAGGTGATGGAAACCCGGCTTTCTCCCGTACCCAAGGACGTGATGATGCCGGCGATATCCGGAACGTCCTCGAGCAACTCCGAATATTTCACGCGGAGGAAGTTTTTCCAGAATGGGTCACAGGCGCATACATGGCCGCCCTTGGTGAGCTCAGGGAAGAGCTCAAGGAGCACATCGGGGAAGAA
>VKGY01000061.1:5172-13969 GCA_008080685.1 Spirochaetota bacterium | reverse complement strand
CCTCTTTAAAAGTATAAGGAATGATTATACAAGCCCTTGGGCAATCATGGCGTCGGCCACCTTCTTGAACCCCGAGATATTGGCCCCTATAACATAATTACCTTCAAAGCCATACTTTGCGGCAGTTTCGACACAGGAGCGATGGATGTTGGTCATGATTTCATGGAGCCTTCGATCCACCTCTTCCGCGCTCCAGGCAAGACGCATGGAATTTTGGCTCATCTCAAGACCCGATGTCGCGACACCACCGGCATTCGCCGCCTTCCCAGGGGCGAATGGTATCTTCTTCTCGATGAAGAGCTTCCATGCCTCAGGCGTGCATCCCATGTTGCTGACTTCGACCACCGTTGAGACGCCATTTGCGATGAGTTTCTTGGCATCCTCGCCGTTCAATTCGTTCTGAATTGCACAGGGCATGGCGATATCGACCTTCTGTTCCCAGGGTTTTTTCCCAGCGAAGAACTTTGCCCCGGAGAATTTCTTCACATAGGTTTCAACCTTATTCCGGTCGATGATGAGCATTTCTTCCAAGTACCGCCATTTTTCTGGCGTTCCAATCCCATCAGGATCGAATACATAGCCGTCGGGACCAGAGATGGTCACCACTTTCGCGCCCAACTGCGATGCTTTAATGCTGGCTCCCCAGGCGACGTTGCCGAATCCGGAAACGGAGACAATCTTGCCTTGGAGATTCTCTTTCTTGAGCTTGAGCATTTCGTTAGCAAAATACACGGCGCCGAATCCTGTGGCCTCCGGCCTGACAAGGGATCCGCCGAAGCTAAGGCCTTTCCCGGTGAGGACTCCCGTAAATTCATTGGCCAAGCGCTTATATTGTCCGAACATGTAGCCTACTTCCCTTCCTCCTACGCCAATATCCCCCGCAGGCACATCAGTATCGGCGCCTATGTGGCGATACAACTCGGACATAAAGCTTTGGCAGAAACGCATAATTTCGTTGTCGCTCTTGCCGTTGGGATCGAAATCGGAGCCGCCCTTGCCGCCGCCCATGGGTAAACCGGTCAGGCTGTTCTTAAATGTCTGCTCAAAACCGAGGAATTTCAAGGTAGAAAGTGTAACCTTTGGATGGAACCGTATGCCTCCCTTGTAAGGACCTATCGCGGAATTGAATTGCACTCGGTAGCCACGATTGACGTGGTACTCGCCCTTGTCGTCGATCCAAGGAACTCGAAAAATCACGGTGCGCTCTGGTTCTATTATTCTTTCGAGGATTTTCTGGGCCTTGTATTTGGGCTCGACCTCAATGAGTGGAGCAATCGATTCCAGAACTTCGTCGGCCGCTTGGAGAAACTCGTTCTCCCATGGGTATCGGGCCTTCAGGTCGTCCAGGACTTGCTTGATGTAGGAATTCATCCACCCCTCCTTGTTGGGTTGTTGTAATGGGAAAGGTCTTTGAGTGACGATTCTACGGTTTTTATTCTATACCTGTTTATCGATTCAAGCAAGGCGAATCGCTAGATGCTTCTTCTTATAGAAACATCAATCTTGTCCGACCGGCTCACTTTCTTCATGCTCATTTACCTCGCATTTTTCAATTTTCACCTTGAGGATTCTATGCCCTTCCATCTTGACCACAGTAAACTTCGTCGTTTCTGGCTGAACGCTCTCCCCCTCCTCTGGTATTTTCCCAAACACATCGAAAACAAATCCCGCAAGACTATCGTATTCTTCCACTGGTAGTACAATTCCTGTCGCACCCTGGACTTCGTCTAACATGAGCCTGGCATCGCAGATCCATGTGTCCGGCCCAATATTCACCAAATCTTCCGCTTCGTTGTCGAACTCGTCTTGTATTTCCCCGACAATTTCTTCGATAATATCTTCCATGCAGACGATGCCCGAGGTTCCCCCATATTCGTCCACAACGACGGCTATATGGACTCGGCGACGCTTAAACTCCTTAAGGAGGCTGTCAATCCGCTTTGTTTCGGGGACAAAAAAAGGCTTTCTCATAAGGGAAGCCATATCGAATCCGCGTTCCTGCACGAGGGCTGCGAGTACATCCTTGGCGTAGAGGATGCCGATAACATCATCGATACTTTCCCTGTAGACAGGAATTCGGGAGTGGCCGGATTTTACCAAGGTTGAATATGCTTCCTCCGCGGTGGCCTCCTGGGATAGAAATATGGTATCGGTACGCGGAACCATTACTTCCTTGACTACCGTCTCTCCCAAATGCTCCACCCCTTCGATCATTTCTTTCTGTTCTTGAATGGAAATTTTATCCACCGCAGGAATCTCGGTATTTTTTCTTGCGAATAAATTGAATAAGGGGTTCAAGAAATCCTCTCTTCCGCCAGCTTTTCCAAGACCGACTCTTGCGTTTTCAGCATTGGCTCACTTGGATCGTTGGAAGGGTGATCCATTCCAGACAAATGGAGTATTCCATGAATGACCAACCTCTTCAATTCCTCGTCAGCGGATACGGAAAAATCTTGTGCATTCCTAGCCAAGGCCGGGATGCTTATTACAATATCTCCGGCTATGAATATTGCAATGCCTTCCCGCAGGGAGGTCCCTCCCATTTGAAAAGAAAGGACATCAGTAGGCTCGTCTTTCCCACGGTATTCCCGGTTGAGCTGCCGAATGAAGGAATCGGAGCAAAAGATGATCGAGAGTTCCCAGAAATCCAAGCCAAGGACCCTAAGGACAGCCATGGCAAATGGCTCGACATTACTGATCCACTCGGGAGTCTCGATATCCCGCGTATCGAGAAGCACCGTGTTCATCGCTGTTCTTCCTTCTGCTTAGGATACTCGATCCGCGAGTGGAACTGCCCCGCCATTATTCTGACAAAGGCGCGTTGGATGAGATCAATTTCCCTGAGCGTAAGATTGCAGTTGTACAATTGTCCGTCTTGGACCTTTTCCATGACGATCTGGTGGATATGGGCTTCCAATCGGGGGATGGTGGGCTTTTTAAGGGTTCGGCTCGAAGCCTCGACTGTATCCGCAAGCATGACAATCCCCGCCTCCTTGTTGCCGGGCGGCGAGCCGGGGTAAGAAAAATCTTCTCTTCTGGCCGCGGTATCGGTGTGTTTCGCCTTGTCATAGAACCATGCGATGACAGAGCTTCCATGATGCTGGCCAACAATCTCGACGACCTCTTTTGGAAGTTTCAAATCCCTTGCTCTTTCAACTCCAATCTTAACATGGCTCCTAATAACCGTCGCGGAGAGCCGAGGATTCATATCGTCGTGCTTGTTCAAACCTCTCTGATTTTCAACAAAATATTCTGGTTGCTCTATTTTCCCGATGTCGTGGTAATAGGCTCCTACCCGGGCTAGTAATGCGTTTGCTCCAATATCCTCCGCCGCCGCCTCTGCGAGGTGGGCTACGTTCATGGAATGGGCATATGTGCCTGGCGCCTGGGTTAGCAGTTCTTTAAGCGCCGGTGCATTCACATCGGAAAGTTCAAGGAGCCTAAATTTTGTCGGAAGATTGAAACTCTGCTCAAGGATAGGCAGAAGTGCCAGGAGGAGAGAGCCGGCAATAAAACCATTGGCGGCTGAGATACCCCCGATTGCCAGGAGCCTTGGGAACACTGGCTCGTACTGAACCGCTAGAACGAGGGTGGCGAGGAATTGCATCGCTGCCTGAAGCAAGGCGGCCCTTACTAGGTCAAGCCTCGTTTTGGCAGTGGTAATAGTAAAGGAAGCGAATATACCGGCCAGGAGCACAAAAATAAAGAAATAAGGATTGAGGTTCGTGGCTGAAGCGGTGAGGAGCGCCAGGATGACAGAGTAGGCAAATCCAAAGCCTTGTCCTGCAAGTGCGGAGGCGATGCCGGTGAACAAGGAAATAGGCACGATGAAGCTTCCCTCTAGGGATACTGCGCCGTCGTTCAGACGGCCTGAGAGAATCGCGATGAGGAAAAAGGCCAAGGCGCTGAAGATTCCCAACACCATAGAACTTGAGCTGCCAGAATTCCGCAAGGCAGGATTTTTCAACAAAAGGGAAAAGGCCAAGGCTGCGGCAAAAAACAAAAGACCGAGTCCGCGAAGAGAGAGCCCTATGTCTGACCGTGACATGGCTTGCCTTACTGCGATAAGGCGCATGTAGTCAACCTCGCCTACCAAGTCGCCTTTCCTGACAAGGAGTTCGTTCCTCCCCACCACCCGGGTGACAGGATCTACGCGGGAAGCCGCCTTTTTCATCCTCGATGTGGAAAGGTTTTCATCGAAGAAAGCGTTGGGCGCGGCAAAACTTGCAACCAATCCGGCGACTAACGAAGCCAGCGGCTTGGTAAGGTATTTCTTTGCTGCTTCTATCTCTATCGCCGCATGTAGATTTGATTTGGTCACCATGGAATCCCGAGGACGTTGCTCAAATTCCACCCTTTCGCCGATGGTGCGTTTCAAATCTATGTAATCCTGGTTATACCGCGTCAATCCTTCGGAGGGGAGGCTGAACACGCCATCCACAAGAATGCTCGAAAGGATATCGTCGGAATAGACAAGGATCTGTGATTTAAGGGAAGATGCGGCCAATGCTGAAAGGATGCCCGCATCCAAGATCCCGGGAAATTTGCTCTGCAGCATCAGGACAGCCGTGTCTTGGGCGATGTTTTGGTCCATCAAGCTTCTGAATTCTTTCTGGAAATCCTTAAAAAGCTGTATTCTCCTGGTGGTGATGCCGTTATCGACATGGAACACGGGTAAGACCAGTCGCTCCTCCGCATCCACCCTAAGTCTGGTAGCCTCTTGATCGATGTAGATCACATCCTTGCCGGCGGAAATATCTCGGTCCGCGATGACTCCTGGGACAATGCCTTCAAAATTGCGCTTAACCGCCAGTGCGCCGGGACCGAGAAACACGAGAATCAAAGCGGCGATGAAAAGGCCTGCGAGAAAATTGATGGCGAGGAACCTGTCCTTGGCGGAAATTCCGGCCAGGGCATTCTTCACACGCAGCCAGGGCATTTCATTCTTTTTCATAAGCCTCGATTATCTTCCTCACCAGGCGGCTGCGCACCACGTCCCGTGCATCGAGCCTGTTTATAAAGATATCGTCTATGCCTTCCAGAACCTGGAGTGCATGCACTAACCCTGATTCTATCCTTTTAGGAAGGTCTATCTGGGTAATGTCCCCTGTGACAATAGCCTTGGAATTTTCACCCAATCGGGTTAGGAACATCTTCATTTGTTCCTTTGTGGTATTTTGTGCCTCGTCGAGAATTATCACGCAATTGGAGAGGCTCCTCCCCCTCATGTACGCCAAGGGAGCCACCTCTATCGCTCGAGATTCTTCCATTTTTCTGAGTGTCTCAAGGGGAATGAGGCTCTCCATCGCATCATACAGGGGTCTAAGGTAGGGATTGATCTTTTGCACCAGATCGCCGGGTAAAAAACCTAGGCTTTCTCCAGCTTCGACGATCGGCCGGGTAAGGATCATTTTGCGCTTTGACTTGGATAAAAGCTCACGGAGCGCCCACGCCATTGCTAAATATGTTTTCCCCGTGCCGGCCGGTCCGACTGAAAAAGTCAGGTCGTGGGTGGCCAATCCCCGAAGATACAGCCCCTGGCCCCTGCTCCTAGGAAAGACTTTTGCCCCTCCTCCGGGTATCTGGATGCATAAATCGAAAAAATCTTCGCAGGCCGATTTTGAACCGTTTTCACTCCAAGGAGCCCCAACGCCATCTCCAAGAGGCGTGAGCTCCGCGTGAAGGGCGATGATCAGGTCAGGCGTGGCAGGCATGCCATCGCTGATCGAAGTGACAATGGCTTTCACGAGGGCGGAAAAAAGCTCTCTAGTATTCGGATCTTCCGACTCCACGCTGAGTTCGTTGCCAAGACAGAATACCCTCGTCCCCAAGAGGTTCCCAAGGACATTGAGATTATAATCATTGGCACCGCAAAGTTCGGATACAAAAGAAAGGTCGTCGAGCACGATGCTTTCAGAATTCAAGATTTCTCCTGCGAATGGGCCGAAAAGCCCCGGATCTCTCCTTATTATACGTGTATGAAAGTATTTTGTACATCTAAGGCTAGGCCAAGCTGTCGTTCACCTGAATACCCCTTCCCTGTAATCGAGGCTCGTCTTCAGTTCTGGTATATCTTTCCACGTAACGGCTAGGTTGAATGAAAAATCCAGCTGGTAATAGGGGCGTCCTGCGTCGGGGGTGATGAGTATAGGGCTCATGCCCAGACCAGCCTTCAATGTCCAGTCATGGAGGTCTTGGCTTAATTCCATAGACAGGGAGCTTAGCTTGAAGAGCGACCGCCTTAGGGCGGCGGCGTCCCACACAGAAAGCGAGTCGACGATGTCATCCGCCAAGGACCTGGAATAGTCGTCCGGGTCGAGACCAGGACTTTCGGGGAAAAGTTCTGTCCAATACCGCCAGGCCGATCGATTCGCCGTAGCGCTGGAAAATCTCAAGGATGTCCCATCGACGCTTAAAAGTGAAAAATCGATGCCCAGGTTGATGATCGATTCGGTGAATCGGACGAAATTCTGCGAATAGGAGAGTGTGGGCTTGAAGGATATTCGAATCGGCCGAAGCGGTGCCTGCGAGGCCTGCTTTTCCGGGGTGCCCAAGGTGGGCGACCAGGAAATACTCGATTCATAGGGGCGGAAGTATTCCGATCCGTCGGGAGTCCATAAACCAGATGAAAAGTCATACCCTTTGGATTTTTTAGCCATAAAACTTGCCTTCGCGGATCGGTACTCCAGGCTTGCGCCGATTGCCTTGGGAGCCACGACATCAAAATCCCAGGAAAAATCCGTCTTGAAAACCGGGTAAGGATTGGCCCCAAGGCTGAAGGTTGCGCTCAGCGCTGAAGGAAGCACTGCGGCGCCGGCGGTCAGGCTTGAAAGGGTGCCTTGGATCGTGGCGCGGAAGTATGGATGCGCCAAGGAATAGCTGGCACCATAATTTTCGCTCAGGGGTGGAAGGGTTGTGCTGAGGTTAATTTGGTGGGAGGGCCCGCTTTTAGGAGCGTACCTCAAGGATGCCGTGGCTGCGTGGGTACCTATAGCCTGGGAGCTCCATTCAAATCCCGAAGCTTCGTAGCGCGGGGTTGCAGAGAGACCAGTTCCATCCAGGCCAGCATATCGGTACTTGTATAGATTCGCCGCAAGGCTGTAGCTCAAATTCGAAGCGGCGAACGGAGAATCACCTCTCAGCGGCGCGAGGGTGATTGTGTTGCTCAGGTCGCTGGAGACGGTTTGGTACGCCCAGTCCGATATTTTAAACGGGTGTACCGACGTGGGGCTTGTCCTTTCGTCGAATAGATAAGTCCGATCCTGGTCCTGGGCTGAGATCCCTAGGGTGGTTTTCAGGGAAAGGAGGTTTCCCCACGCAGTGGCGGTGGCATTGACTTGCGCGACTCCCTTGTACCCCACTAGAAAATATGAGATTGAGGAATCTACAGCATCGGGCCCCAGGATGGAGGTAAAAGGGGCTTTTGCCTTAGCCGTTTGTTCGGCTATTTTAGGGTAGGAAGCCAAGACCCCTGACAATTGGACGGCTGCATCGGCTATCTTGAGGCTGTCGGGGTAAAAAAATTCCCGCTGCGGGTCGACGGATAAGCGGCGCTTTTCCTGTGCAGTCATGCCAGAGGTCGATTGCGTCTTGGAGTTCCAGATGGCCTGGGAGGTGAACCGGCTGAGGCTGGCATGCGAGAGGAGCTTGGAGGTTGAGGCGGGGGGAGCTGTCCAGGCCAAGGAGGCTTGGAGAGACTGGGTCATGGTACTTCGCTTGGCCAAGGTAGGCGGCTTTGAAGAAAATGCTGAAATTATTGATGAGGATTCGCTTCTCTGCCTGAAGTCTTGCTCAAAATACGGATCTGAGTAAAGCGGAGCCTCGAGGGAGAAGGAAAATCGCAAGGGCCCCTTCGCCTCATTCCGCGCATACTTGGCTAGCAAACCGAAGCGAAACGGCAGGTCCAAGCCCAGGAAGTTCGATCTGTTCCATGCGGAAGCATAGTCAGTCGCGGCATCGAAGGGCGAGTAATATCCGTTAGATTGCAAAAAAAGTGATCTTGAAATTCCCAGCCCCGCGACAAATGAGAGGCTTTCCTTTCCACCAAGGGCAAAGCTACCCTCCGCGCCGACATGAGCGCCAAGAGCGGAATAGATGTCTGCGAGTATCTTAAACGTATTTTTCTTTGAAGACCCTTCGCTTTGTCCAGCCTTGACCTCTTCGCCTTCCTGGCTTGCCAATCGCTTAATGAAGATCCCGCTATAGGTCTTTTCTCCATCCTGGGATGTCTCAAGGAGGGAAAGGCTTGAACTTTCCTC
This sequence comes from Spirochaetota bacterium, assembly GCA_008080685.1. Lineage (GTDB taxonomy): Bacteria > Spirochaetota > Spirochaetia > Treponematales > Rectinemataceae > VKGY01. The sequence continues at coordinate 5,711 of VKGY01000061.1, read as the reverse complement.
GTTCTTCTCTTTCCTGTCGCCGAGCAGGTACATAGTAGTCTGAAGGAAACTGCCTTCCCTGGATTTGTACCCTATGACGGGGTGAAAGATTATTTCATCCGCTGGGTAGTAGAAGTAGGGAAGCCAAAGCACTGGAACCGTTCCGACGTAGAGGGTTGCGCTTGAAACCGCCCAATCTCCGTTTTCAAAAAGCCACACCTTCGCAGCCCGAAGATGGTAATGGGGTTTCTCCTCGTCGCACGCCGTTACCCGTGTGCCTTCCAAGATGCTTAAATCTGAGCCCCTTCGTGTCAGAGAGTCGAATCGGAAAAATAGGTTACGGCCTAGCCTGCCTTGGGGAGCCATATCATAGGATCCATCGATGAAGACGCCGGAATAGCTATCCAGGTCGACAATTATTTTCTGTCCCTTAAATTCATCCTCCCTCCCGTTGCCTTTGCGCGAATAGAAAACCGATCCGGTGGCGATGACAATATTTTCTTGTTGTTGGAAAAGGATTTCCCTTGCCGATACCCTATGCGTTACTCCATCGTCGGTTT
>VKGY01000061.1:0-5152 GCA_008080685.1 Spirochaetota bacterium | reverse complement strand
GCTCCTCCGCGGAGATCCCCAATATCAAAGTACTGAACCGATGCGGCGTTCTGAATCCTGATTTTTGTAGAAAGAGAGGGAGGTGCGGGGGGGAAAAGGTTGAAGAATGCGAATAGGTTTTTCCTTAGCTGGTCAGCATCGCCAACCTGCGATACGCCGTGGCGGAGCGCCATGGAAACCAGTTCAGCATAGGTGGATACGGCTATTGAATAGGCCAAAGTCCTGTGTTCCAATGTGCTCATGGCCTCAAGGGCCTGGGCCGATAGGCCGGCTACGCCTGCTCCTGTCAGCTTCAAAATGAGGCAGAGCACGACAATTACTCGACGCATCGAATGGATACTACACTTAGGAGATGGCTAGGCGCAATCGGAGTTCTATTCGCTTTGAATGACCTTGCCGACTTTGAGGGCCTCTTTAAGATATCGTGCAGTGTAGGAGGATTTGACCTTTGCCACATCCTCGGGCCTGCCTTGTGCCACTATCGTACCGCCCTTGTTTCCTCCTTCCGGTCCAAGGTCGATTATCCAGTCCGCCTGCTTTATCACATCAAGGTTATGCTCGATCATGACCACGGAATTTCCAAGATCCACCAGTCTTTGGATCACTTCCATGAGTTGTTTGACATCCGCGAAATGAAGTCCCGTTGTAGGTTCATCCATGAAATAAAGGGTTTTGCCCGTTGAGCGCTTTGAGAGTTCAAAGGCAAGCTTGACGCGCTGTGCTTCGCCGCCTGAGAGGGTGAGGGCTGATTGACCCACCTTAATATAGCCTAGGCCAACGGACAGGAGGGTTTGGAATTTGTTGGAGATAGATGGGATATTTTCAAAAAACTTTGCCGCGTCCTCAATGGTCATCTCCAATACGTCCGAGATATTTTTCCCTTTGTAGCGCAAGTCCATGGTATCCGCATTGAATCGCTTGCCATGGCAGACATCACAGGTGATATAGACGTCGGGAAGAAAATTCATCTCTATCTTAATCGTTCCATCCCCTTGGCAATGCTCGCATCGACCACCTTTGACGTTGAAGCTGTACCGGCCAGCCTTCCAGCCCCTAGCTTTTGATTCGGGGAGGTTTGCGAACAACTCTCGGATCGCGGTGAACACTTCAACGTAGGTAGCGGGATTGGATCGGGGCGTGCGTCCTATCGGGCTTTGGTCGATATTGATTATTTTATCGATATGCTCCACCCCTTCGATGGAATCGTAGTCCCCTTCCCTTCGGCTTGAGCGCATTACTCGATTGGAGATGGCTGGATAGAGGAGATCGGAAAGCAGTGTGCTCTTTCCTGATCCGGAGACGCCGGTGATTAATACAAACTGCCCTAGAGGAATTTCCACCTTGAGGTTCTTGAGATTGTGCTCCCTAGCACCCCGCATGCGTATGAGAGCTCCGCTACCCGCCCTGCGAACCGGGGGGACTTCGATGGAGAGGGTTCCGGCGAGGTATTGGCCTGTGACGCTTTTTGCGGATCTCATGACTTCTTCCGGGGTGCCCTGAGCTACGACCTTACCCCCATGAACCCCTGCCCCTGGACCAAGGTCAACGATATAATCCGCAGTTCGAAGCATCTGCTCGTCGTGTTCCACAACGATCAAGGTGTTGCCTATGTCCCTTAGATAGATAAGGGTATCGATGAGTTTTTGATTGTCCCGCTGGTGAAGTCCGATGGAGGGTTCATCCAAGATGTAGAGGACGCCCACAAGGGAACTGCCTATCTGCGTCGCAAGACGAATTCTCTGGGCTTCCCCGCCGGAGAGCGTTGCCGCCCGGCGTTCCAAGCTTAGGTATTCCAATCCGACATTTTTCATGAAATTGAGGCGCGCCTTGATCTCCTTAACAATTTGCTTGGAGATCTGCTTTTCAACGTCGGAAAGCGCTAGGGATGAAAAGAATTTGTGCGCCGCCTCGACGGACATTGAAGTCACTTCGTGGATATTGGTGCTCGCCACAGTGACCGCCAGGGCCTCGGGCCTGAGCCTCTTCCCCATGCAGCTGGTGCAAGGTTTTTCCGTCATGAAGCCTTCCATCCATTCCTTTACGCCGTCGCTTGTGCTTTCGAGATACCTTCGCTTGAGATCAGCGAGGATGCCAGGAAACTTGGTCTGGTACTCGAAGTGGCCCGTATTCTCCCGGTTGTCGTACCGAACCTTTATCTCTTCCTTTGTGCCGTGGAGGATGGCGTCCAAGACTACCTTGGGAAGTTCGTCGAAGGCTGTGTCGAGGCTGAACTTAAAATGCTTGGCCAATGCTTCGAAGCGGGAGCGGTTCCAGGCTGAGGATGGATTGTACGGCACACAACCGCCTTCATTGAAGGAAAGGCTTTTATCGGGGATGATCAAATCCGGATCAAATTCATGGTTGACGCCCAGCCCCGTACACACGGGGCAGGCTCCTTGCGGCGCATTGAAGGAGAATAGGCGGGGTTCCATTTCCGGAAGGGAAATCCCGCATTCCGGGCAAGCACCTTTTTGGCTGAAAAACTCCTCCTTCGTCCCCGCATCGTCTTCCCTTATGACTACCGCCACTCCATCGGCAATGTGGAGGGATGTTTCCACCGCTTCGGCGACTCTCCGCCTGGAATCAGGCCCAACGCAGATTCTGTCTATTACGATGTCGATCGTATGCTTCTTCTGTTTCTCAAGGCTGATTTCCGACTCGAGTTCAAGAATCTCCCCGTCCACCCGAACGCGGGAAAAACCCTGCTTGCGAGCATCCTCGAACCATTTTTTATGTTCGCCCTTCATAGCTCGAACCACAGGCGCCAGTATCTGGAGCTTAGTCCCCTTGGGCCATGAGCCTATAGTATCCAAAATTTGATCTACGCTCTGCTCCTTGATAATCCGTCCGCAGGAAGGACAATGCGGTATGCCGATTCTCGCATACAGGAGCCTGAAATAATCGTAGATCTCCGTAACTGTCCCTACGGTTGATCGGGGGTTCCTGTGGGTGGTCTTCTGCTCGATTGAGATGGCCGGAGATAGCCCTTCAATGTAATCCACATCAGGCTTGTCCATGCGCCCCAGGAATTGGCGGGCGTAGGCGGAAAGAGACTCCACATACCTTCTCTGTCCTTCCGCAAAAATAGTGTCAAAGGCCAAGGAGCTTTTCCCAGAGCCCGAAAGCCCTGAGATTACGATGAGCTTATCCCTGGGCAACTCCAGGTCGATGTTTTTTAAATTGTGTACTCGAGCACCTTTGATTATGAGCTTATCCATAAGAATCTTCCTATACGTTGAACTTGAAGAACATCACATCCCCGTCTTGCACAACGTATTCTTTGCCTTCCTGCCGCAACTTCCCTGAGGCGCGGATCGCTTGTTCGGAGCCTAGGGAGACGAGGTCTCCGAATCCGTAGACTTCGGCTTTGATAAAACCTCGCTCGAAGTCGGTGTGTATGACGCCTGCGGCCTGGGGAGCCTTTGAACCTGCCCGAATCGTCCATGCCCGGCATTCGTCTTCGCCGGCAGTAAAAAAAGTCCTCAATCCCAATTGCCTGTAAGCTGAATGGATAAGACTCGAAAGTCCTGATTCCTTAAGACCGACGCCTTCGAGAAATTCCTTTTTTTCCGCAGGATCTTCAATATCCGCCAGTTCCGCTTCGAATTTGCCACAGATGACCACCGTCTCCCCCACTCCCGATTCATCCACATTGCAGACTAAAATTTCCTTCTTGAGGGTGATGAGAAAGGCAGCGCGCACAGCTTCCAGATCTTCTGGCTCCAGAGAAACCGTTCGCGCGGGTTTGCCTTCCTGAAGGGCGGGACGTAGCTTCGCGAGTACGGCCAACTCCCGCTCGGTATCCTTTTTCAAACCCGGGTCCTGGACCTTCAGCTGCTTTGTGAGTTTTTCAGCTCTTTTGTCTAAGCTATCCAGATCAGCCAAGGCAAGTTCAGTGTGGATGACTTCAATATCGTCCACGGGATCGACTCGATTGGCCACATGAATCACATCGAGATCGTCGAAGCATCGGACGACATGGGCTATCATCCCGACCTCTCTGATATAGGAGAGAAATTGGTTCCCAAGGCCTTCGCCTTTGGAGGCTCCCTTGACAAGGCCAGCGATGTCCACAAATTCGACAACCGCAGGTACTTTTTTTTTGGGTTTGAACATGTCGGTAAGTGTTTCAAGACGAGGGTCGGGAACGGACACTATGCCAACGTTGGGATCTATCGTACAGAAAGGATAGTTCGCTGCTTCGGCCTTCGCGCTGGTGAGGGCGGAGAATATGGTGGATTTACCGACATTGGGCAACCCTACTATCCCACAGTTAAGAGCCATGTATTTCCTCGCTTGGATCGTGGTGAGCACTCCATTATCCGAAAAATGCAGGTCTTTGGCAATGGAGACGGATCTTTGGAACCTATCTTGTTGGCGGCCTGGCTTTACTCCATCCCTGTGAACAGGTAGGATAAGCCGACAAAGGAAATCGATGAACGGAGGTTTTTGCCATGTCCACCATCAAGGCTGATTTTTCCAGCAACGCCAACAATATGCGCAAATCGGTCATACGTGAATTGCTGAAGCTGACTCAGCGCCCAGATATCATTTCTTTCGGCGGGGGTTTGCCCGCCCCCGAGACCTTCCCCGTCCAAGATCTCAAGGCTGCGGCTGCGGAAGTGCTTACCTCCAATCCGACAAGAGCCCTGCAATATGGCACTACCGAAGGCGAAGCCTCCCTTGTGGCCGAACTTATCGCCTACGAAGCAAGGCATGGCACGGCGATAACCCCGAAAAACCTACTCATCACATCCTCAAGTCAGCAAGCCCTGGATATGATGCCGAAAATCTTCCTGGATCCAGGCGATGTGGTTATATCAGGCCGACCTACCTACGTTGGGGCAATCCAAGCCGTCCAATCCTACCGCGGGAAAATGCTGGGCATTCCTTTCAGCGCGGATGACAGCGGCTTCGATATGAAGGAATTGGAAATCCGCTATTCCAAAGCCAAGGCGGCAGGAGAAAAGATAAAGTACATCTATGTCATTCCCGACTTCCAAAATCCTTCGGGCATCTGCTGGAGCCTCCAAAAACGCCAGGCTCTCCTGGATTTCGCCTACCGCGAAGGGCTTTTTATCGTCGAGGACGCTCCCTACAGGGAAATCCGCTTCATGGGGGACCCTGTGCAGTCCATTTATCAGCTGGACCA
>VKGY01000209.1:3203-4259 GCA_008080685.1 Spirochaetota bacterium | reverse complement strand
ATTGGAATACCCTGGTCGCGGCGGCGAACGAAGCGAGGATTGACCTCTCAGCCCATGGGTTCCACGCCACCCCAGGGCTTTTTTACGATATTAAGGCCGAACGCGGAAGCCCCTTCGCCTACCATGTCTACGGAGCGGCCTGCGTAGTGGCGAAGGTCGACCTCGTGCGCGCCACCTGTGAAATAGAAAGAGCCGCCATCGTCCATGATTCGGGCAACAGCCTGGACAAGGCTGTGGACTTAGGCCAGATAGAAGGCGCCTTTGCCCAGGGTCTCGGGTGGACACTGCTGGAAGATCTCCGTTTCAGCCCTGAAGGCAAGCCCCTCTCCGACACCCTCTCCACCTACAAGGTGCCGGATGCGCGCTTCCTGCCCAGGAATCTTGAGGTGGAATTCCTTTCCGAAATGGAAAACCCGGGAGCTCCCTTCAACTCAAAGGCTGTGGGGGAGCCTCCTCTCCAGTACGGAATTGCCGCATATTTCGCCACCCTGGAGGCCTTGAGGGCGGCGAAGCCGGAGGGGAATGTCAGTTACAATCTCCCCTTCATCCCGGAAAAAATCGAAGCCTATCTGGATGGGAGGTCACCATGTTGATTCACAACGCCCTCGCGGCCCTTCCCGGAGAAAAGGAATTCCGCAAAGTGGACATCCTAGTCTCCTTGGGCAAAATCAAGGAAATCTTCATTTCATCCTCCAGCGACCCCCGGGCCAAGGATGCCGAGGAATCCATCGACGCTTCAGGTCTCTTGGCATTTCCAGGCGCGATAGATCCCCACGTTCACTTTGACGAGCCGGGATTTACCCACAGGGAGGATTTTTTCCACGGCTGTGCCGAAGCGGCTCGGGGAGGGGTCACCACCGTCGTGGACATGCCCTGCACATCCCTGCCGCCTGTCACCTCGAAGGCATCGCTCATTCATAAGCTCCAGGCTATAGAAGGCAAGGCTCTGGTGGATTATGCTTTTTTCGGGGGCATCAACGGACATTTTTCGGACCAAGAGATAGAAAGGACGGTCGAGGAACTTTCTCCCTATGTGGTGGGCTTCAAAGCCTACAC
>VKGY01000209.1:0-3194 GCA_008080685.1 Spirochaetota bacterium | reverse complement strand
TGAGGGACGAGCAGTTCGCCTTGGCCGCTTCCCTCTGCCATCGCCACGGCAGGCCCATCCTGCTCCACGCAGAGGATCCTCAGGTCATCGCCGACGCCCAGGCGGCCATTTCCCTAGCACAGGAAGGCAAACACCGCTCTTGGCGGGACTATTACGCCTCGCGCCCAAGCGAGGCGGAAATCACCGCATGCGCTGCCGCCATCGCCCTTGCGGGAGAGGCAGTTGGTTCCCTGCACATCGTCCACGTGGGCACCGCCGAGGCTGCGGTGATGGTGGCGAATTCCGGTGCCACCTGCGAAACCTGCGCCCACTATCTTGCCTTCGACGAGGAAGACTTTGAAACAATCGGCGCTGCCTTGAAGACCGCCCCGCCGGTGAAGGCAGTACGTCAAAAAGCGGAACTGTGGAAGCTGCTCGCCGCTGGAAAGATATCCTTCCTGGCCTCGGACCACGCGGGTTCACCGGATTATGAAAAATTCACCGGAGATCCTCTTACCGCCTACGGAGGCATCCCTGGCACTGGAACCCTTTTCCCCTACCTCCTTTCTGAAGGATTTTTTGCCCGGCGGCTCGACCTTCCTAGGTTCCTCGCCGCTACGTCGGGAGACGCCGCCCGTCGATACGGGCTAGCCCAAGGAAAGGGCTCGATCAGTCCGGGAAAAGACGCGGACTTGGTCTTGGTGGATCCTGAGGCCACCTCTCTTTTTGAACCTCGGGCCATGTTCAGCAAAAGCAAGATTACTCCTTTCGCCGGGATGCGACTCGCTGGTAGAATAGTCGCCACCTTCGTGCGGGGCGAAAAAGTTTTTGAAAATAAAAGTATTTCTTCTTCTTTTGGGGGGGCCCCCCAAGGAGGAAGAATTCTCGCCCAACCTGGGAGCGGTAAATTCCTTCAATGGGGATATCGATGAGTAAAGTTATGAAAACAACAAGTCTTGGCGCCCTCCTTTACAGGATGGCCGGAGAGCGCCAACAAAAAGATTCGATCTATGAGATTCCGGGATCCGTATCCCGCGAACTATTTGAAATCGAACCCGACAGCCCCGGCATGACCGTCATGTCCGGCAAGGCCAGCTTCCCCATCGGCCCCGCCGCGGGACCCAACAGCCAGATAGCGCCCAATATCGTCGCCGCCTACCTTGCAGGCGCCCGGGTGTTCGAACTCAAGACCGTGCAGGCGAACGACAGGCTGGAAATCGAAAAACCTTGCATCGACGCCTTGGACGAAGGCCACAATGTGGAGTGGTCCACCGAACTCAGCCTGGAGGAAGCAAGGCGGGAGTACCTCAACGCATGGATAGCGGTCAATATCCTCTCCCATTCCTTCTCCCGCAAGCCAGGCGATTTTTTCTTCAATGCTTCGGTAGGATATACGCTGGAGGGAATCCAAAGCGCGTCCGTTGATTCCTTTATTGAAGGTCTTCGCCGTCCCGAAGCTACGACCTACTGGGCCAAGGCTCTTGAGGAACTGGATGGCTTCCTAGCGTGCCCGTGCGCCCTGTCCACTCCATCACCCTTTCCACCATGCACGGTTGTCCGCCTGAGGAAATCGTTAAGATTGGCCGCTACCTCCTTGAGGAAAAAGGCTTCGATACCTACATAAAGCTGAATCCCACCCTCCTGGGCTTCGACTCGGTCAGATCCATCCTCGACACCCTTGGCTGGGAGCGGATAGTCCTGAAGCGGGAGAGCTTCGAGCACGATCTTCAGATGGACGCGGCCTTGGGGCTCATTAAGGAATTGGGCGAGGCCGCCCACGCCAGGGGAAGAAGATTCGGCATAAAGATGTCCAACACCCTTGCGAACGCCAATGTGGACTCAAGGCTCCCCGGCGCGGATAGGTATATGTCCGGAAGAGCCCTCTTCCCCATCACCGTGCGGCTCGCATCCTTGCTGGCCAAAGCCCTTCCAGATTTCGGCTCCCGTTTTTCATACTGCGGAGGCGTGGGGGCTCTCAATGCGAAGGATCTGATCAAGGCAGGAGTGGGTCCCCTTACAATCGCCACTGATATCCTCAAGCCCGGCGGATACCTGCGCATGGCCCAGATCGCCAAGGATGTGGCGGATGCCCTGCCTTTCGCCCCGGACAGGGCCGATGCGGAGGCCCTTGAGACCTTGGCGGAATCAGCCCTGTCCCGGCCGGAGTACCGGGAAGACTGGAAGGGCGGCACCGTTTCAATCCCCAAGAAACTGCCCATCTTCGATTGCTTCGCCGCACCTTGCATCGATGCCTGCCCGGTCGGCCAGAAGGTGCCCGCCTATGTCAAGGCCGAGGGAAAGAGTCTTCACGACCAGGCCTTGGCCACCATTCTGGCGGACAATCCCCTGGCACATATCACGGGAGTCCTCTGCGACCACGTCTGCCAGGAACATTGCTCCCGTCTGGATTACGAAGGATCGGTGAAGATCCGCGACGTCAAGCACGCCGCCGCCCGGAGCGATCGCCTGGAAGCGAAGCCTTTGCCCCCTGTAGCCTCCCTCCCAAAAGGGAAGACCGCGGTCATCGGCGCGGGGCCTGCTGGACTCGCCTGCGCCTACTATTTGGCCCAAGCCGGGCAAGAGGTGCTGGTGTTCGATGGCGCCCAGGGCCCCGGCGGGGTGCCCGCGAATGTGATTCCTAGCTTCAGGATCGAACGGAAGGAAATCGAGTCGGATGTCGAAAGGATCCGCAACCTTGGCGCTGGCTTCGAATTCGGCGTGAAAATCGACTCCCTGGAAAAGCTTAAGGCCCAGGGCTTCACTTCCTTCTTCCTGGGAATCGGCGCATCCTCGGCCAAGGAAGCCCCCCTTGCGGGAGAGGGTGTTCGGCGCCTTAACGCCTTGGAGTTTCTTGCAAAGTTCGCAGTTGAAGGTCCCTATGCCTTCCAAGGACATCGCCATGTCATAGTCATGGGCGGCGGGAACACCGCCTGCGACGCGGTCCGGGCGGCGGCGCGGATACCCGGCATGGAAACCGTCCATCTTTCCTATCGGCGCAGAAAGCAAGAGATGCCCGCGGACAAGGAGGAGTTGGCGAACGCGCTCAAGGAGGGCTCAGGCCTACTGGAACTCAGCCTCCCGGAAGCTCTGGAACCAGGCAAGGCCAGACTCAGGAGGATGAGCCTGGGGCCCAAGGATTCCTCAGGGCGAAGAAGCCCGCTTCCCTTGGACGAAACCTTCGACCTGCCCTGCGACCTTATTATCAGCGCCGTGGG
>VKGY01000060.1:8413-19186 GCA_008080685.1 Spirochaetota bacterium | reverse complement strand
CAGTCTTCGTCTATGGCCACGTTCCGGTTGGGCCTGAATCCAAGAGGTTCCATGAGCTTCCAAAGGATGTCCCGATTGATGTCCGAATTGTAGTTGGGCGAGGTTTTCTTGGGAAAGGCGACCCAGAAGACTGTACCGGGACCGACTCTTGAGGCGATGGATGGGATCCTTTCCTTTACTTCAGCCTCCGAGGCCGCGAAAACCAGGAGGAAGGGGAGGGGGCCACCGGCGTTGGCGCCGCTGACGTGGATGCCAATCGTGCCGGCAAGGATTTCCCGCACCTCCGCTTCGGATTTCCAACTTCCTTGGATTGAGGAAAACTCCTTGGGCGCTCCTGCCACATGAATGGTCCCGCCCTTGTAATTCATCTTCTTAAGCAATTCATCCATGGGATCCTCCGGGGCGTTCAGGCTCTATTGGCATCAGCCTCTGTAGGCTTCGGTTCCGTGGACAGCGACGATTTCGCCGAAGTAGGCGCGGTGGTAGTCCTTCTTGGGATAGTTGGCCTCGATCGCGGGATTGAGGAAATGGCTGGGGTCCAGGTCTTGCCAGTACATTTTTCGGCATTCCACCACCAGTTCAGCCTCTTGGAAGGAGGGCGCGGCTACGCGACTGGAGGCCATGGGATGGAGGCCCGAGGCGGAGATCTTGTCCCCGTCTCGTCCTGACTTGGAACCTAGGAGGCTCAAGGCGGGCTTCAAGGCCTCGGGGAATACGCTCAAGGTGAAGCTGTCTCCGGATTCCATGAAGCTGAAAGTATGACGTGTGGGGCGGACCACTACCTGGAAGAAGAGTTTGTTCCAAATCTGGCCTGTGGAGCCCCAGGAGATGGTCATGGCATTGTAGGGCAGGGCGCCGCCAGTCGCCGACCCGGGCACCGTTTCGGCGCAGAATTTTCCCGCCGCCAGGAGGAGCCAGCGGTTCTTGATGATCGCGGGATCGAACTTGAACTTGTCCAGGGGTATGTTGTGGTGTTCCATGGTTTTAAGGTATCTCGGAGTCCTGGAAGAGGTCAACATGCGGGGGAAAGCGCTTGGGATGGCGATATACAACTTTGAGATGGCTACGATGAATCGCGCCATGTGTTTGAAATTCCTCACCCTCTCGTTCCACCGCACCGGCCCTGCCGTGCTGCGACGCATTATTCTTTTCCGAGAGTAAAATAGAATGCCGTATGGCCGCCCGGGACGCTCTCGGCCCAGACCCGGCCGTTGTGCCTTGCGATAATCCGTTGCACCGTCGCCAATCCTATCCCGATGCCAGGGAATTCCTTTTCGTGGTGGAGTCTTTGGAATGCACCGAACAATTTGTCCGCGTAGGCCATGTCGAATCCTGCGCCGTTGTCGCGGACAAAGTAGACATCGGCCTCAAATTCCTTTTGGACAGATCCGAATTCTATGGTTGCCGTATCATTGCGGGAAGTGTATTTCCAGGCATTGCCGAAGAGGTTTTCCATCACGCTGCGCAACAGGAGGGCATCTCCGTCGACAATTATTTTTTCCCCTATGGTGAAATCGACGTTGCGATCTGGTTGGCTCTGCTTCAGCTCGTTGGCGATTATCCACGCAATGGCGCTCAAATCGACGGAGGTCCGGGCCAGGGTTTGGAGCGAGAGATGGGAAATATTGAGGAGGGCGCTTATCAGCTTGTCCATGCGTCTCGCGTTGTTCCTGATCTTCTCCACGATTTCCTTGCTGGCAGTGCTTTGCATGCTGGATAGGTCGTCGTCGAGGTTTTCGGTATACGCAAGGATGCGCCGCAAGGGGGCGCGCAGATCATGGGACACTGAGTAGCTGAAGGTTTCCAATTCTTTGTTGAGCGCCTCCAATTGGGAGGTCCTGTCCTTGACCCGCTGTTCCAGTTCAGCGTTGAGCTTAACGATTTCCTTTTCGTCGAGGATGTGTTCCGAAATGTCCCTTATATTGCACTGGGCAACCTTTAAGTCGTTCACCATGTAGGTGTTGCTTACGAATTCGACTGATATCAATTTGCCTGCGCTTGTCTGCAGCGGCAGATTCTTGTAGCGGACATACCCCTTGTCCTGAAGTTCCTCAAAAGTGCTCTTCGATTGTTTTTCATCATTGAAGAATCCAAGGTCCCAAAGCATTTTCCCAAGGAAATATTCCTTGGGATACCCAAGGATCTTTATCAGGAATGGATTCACGTCGAGTATTTGGCCTGTAATGGCATCGAGGATCAGTATTCCATCCTCGGCAGTCTCAAAAAGCCTCCGATACCGGACCTCGGAGCGTTTCAATGCCCCTTCGATCTTTTCGATTTCCTTTTTCATGAGCACTTCGCGGAGTTCCCTCTCTATCGCCGGCGCCAGCCGGGACAGTTCGAGCTTGGAGATATAGTCCTTCGCACCGTTTCTCATGAGGGAAACGGCGAGTTTCTGGTCGATCTCTCCGGAAACGATGATGAAGGGGATATGCGGGCGCAGCTGCTTGGCCAGCAATAGGGATGCCGGCGCGCTGAACCGGGGCATCGCATGGTCGGAGACGATGACGTCCCACTCCTGGCTTTCCAGAGCATTTTTCATTTCCTTGGCTGAATCCACTACTTTGGGGATGGCGTCATATCCGTTTTGACGCAGCGCACGCGAGATGAGGGTTGCATCGTCGTCGGAATCATCGACTATGAGAATTCTCAAAGGCTGATTCATACCTGCTCCTTATAGGGCACCCATCGTCCTAGAGACCGCCCGGATAACTGAAAAATACCGAGGAAGAGCCAGACATTCTGTTCGGTAGGGCACATAAGACGCAGAGTTTCCGCCTCCTTCCAGACCTATGTGTGGTGGCCAACAGACAACATTTCTTGTCGCCGCTAAATTGGCATCAAGAGGAGGGACAGGATGAGAAGAAATAAAATAAACATTTTCCTGGCCGTTTGCATGCTTGCGGCGTTATCCGGATGCAATCTGCTTGGGTACGAGGCTGCGATGATAGGGACATGGGAGTCTTCGCTGCTGGGCGTGACAACCACCTATGTGCTCAGGCGTCTCCACCCCAGGGATATGGAATGCGGACAATACAGTCCTTTCCATTTCTTGGGACGGCTCGGCTGAGACAATGGCCAACTTTTATTCCTTCAATGGTGACAAATCCCAGTTGACCCTCTCGCCTATCGATGGAGGCCTAGCCCGTACGTTTTCCCGCCTTTGAACTGAATTCAACGTAGCTGCCGATGATGCCAAGGGTATGGCCTTTGGCAGATACACCACCGCAAGGCTTTTCAATGAGGAGATAACTCATGAAAAAACTTATTTTCACTGGTTTGCTTGCTGTCCTCGCCTTTGGTTTCATAATTTCTTGCGCGCCGGTCGACGAGGGGGATATTACTGCCCCAACCGTCATCTCGGTAATTCCTCTGGATGCATCGATGGCTGTTCCAATCAACGGCTATGTCACAGCCACCTTCAGCGAGGCGATGAATCCTGACACGATCAACACCGCAACCTTCACGGTTGTCGGCGACACGGCCGCAGCGGGAACGATAGTGCTCAATCCCGCCAGCTCAACGGCGATCTTCACTCCCTCGGCCAACCTTATGAGCAATACCTTGTACACCGCCACGATCACCACGGGAGCGGAAGACCTGGAGGGCAACGGCCTGGCCACAGACTATGTATGGACTTTCACCACAGGCACATTGGTGACCGAAAGCCCTGATCCTGTACTTCTCGGCACTGCCGAGGATTTCGTCCTTCTGTCCAAGTCGGGAATTTCCACCACCGGAACCACTGCAATAGTAGGAAACCTGGGAATCAGCCCGGCGGCCACCAGCTACTACACCGGGTTTTCCCATTCCCTTGATGCCTCCAACGAGTTCGCAATTTCGAGTCTTGTGACTGGTAGCCTTTATGCGGCGGACATGGCTCCTCCCACCCCCTCCAAGATGACTACCGCCATTAGCGATATGGAAACCGCCTTCACCGATGCGGCCGGAAGAACCTTGCCGGCTTTCACCGAGCTGGGCGCCGGAGATGTCAGCGGCCTGACTCTTGTCCCTGGCTTGTACAAGTGGGGTACGGGACTTCTCATCACTTCCGGCGTGACGCTTTCGGGAAGCGCTACCGATGTATGGATCTTCCAAATCGCCCAGGATCTCACCGTTGCCAGCGGTGCCATGGTGACCTTGAGCGGTGGCGCCTTGGCCAAGAATGTGTTCTGGCAGGTTTCCGGTCAGACAACTCTGGAGACGAGTTCCGATTTCAAGGGAATCGTGTTGTGCCAAACGGCCATAGTGATGCGCACCGGCGCAACATTCAACGGCAGGGCGCTGGCGCAGACCGCCATAACCTTGGATGCGAACGCGGTCACGGAGTCTTCTATGTAAATGGGTGCAAGTCCGGTTTCCGGACTTGCACATCGACGCAAGGCTTTTTAGTGGAGAGTAGCATTGTGAAGAAGAATTTGTTTTCAAGCTTCTTGATCGTTGGTTTTCTGGTAGTAGCGCTGAGCGGGTGCAATCCCCCTGTTCTTACGGACATAACCTCGCCTACGGTAAGTTCGACCAACCCGGCCAACGGATCGGCCACGGCGCTGGTAGACGCGGGAATCGCCGCCACTTTTTCGGAGGAAATGGATGGGGCGACAATCACCGACCTGACTTTCACCCTTACTGGAGCGGCGCCCGTAGCAGGCGTTGTGGCTCTCAACAGCGCAGGCACAATGGCGACTTTTACCCCCACTGCCAGCCTTGGCTTTGACACCTCGTATACCGCAGTCATCACTGTCGCAGCCATGGATGTGGCAGGCAACGCTCTTGCCAGCGCCTATACCTGGAGCTTCACTACGGCGATCGGTCCGCCCGAAGGACCTTCTGCGGTGGATCTTGGCGTCGCCGGCGACTTTGTGATTCTTGCCCAAACCGGCATTACCAACGCTTCTCCCTCTGTGATTACAGGAAGCATCGGCGTCAGCCCGATAGCGGCTTCAGCACTGACCGGATTTGATTTGGTGGGCGACGGCTCTCTAGGCTACACCACCTCGGCCTATGTGTCGGGCAACGTGTACGCTTCCGATTATACCGAGCCTGCTCCTACCGACTTGACCGCCGCGGTAGCGGCGATGGGTGCGGCGTATCTTGATGCCGAAGGCCGGACCTCGCCCGACTTCTCCGAGCTTTCGACAGGCGCGTTGGGCGGGCTCGAACTTGTACCCGGCCTTTATAAATGGACCACCGCAGTCTCCATTGGATCGAGCGTGACCCTTGTGGGCGACGTGAACGATGTCTGGATATTCCAGATAGCCGGAGCCCTCACAATGGCCGCCGATACGAGCGTGATACTGACTGGCGGAGCCCTGCCTGGAAATATTTTCTGGCAAGTCGCCGGTGCGACAACCCTAGCGGCCAATGCCCAATTCAAAGGCGTGATTCTTTCAGCCACCACCATAGGCCTTGGGGCCGGGGCTGATGTCGAAGGAAGGTTGCTGGCCCAGACCAACGTCACCTTGGGCGGCGACAATACCATAAGCGAGCCGAGCCTAAAATGATCCGTATAGTAACAAGCATCGTCCTTTTGGCCTTGCTCGCCATTTTTGTATCGCTCAACTTCGGGTACACAACCCCGATCAATATTTTTGGATTGCGCATCATCGACAGCATTCCTGTCGTGGCAGTTAGCGCCTTAAGCTTCGCCTTTGGGATTCTATACTCGCTCTTCATCTACATAGGAATCACCAAGCGGCAGAAATCTCGGCAAGCGCTAAAGGCGCAAGGTCGCAAATTCAAGCTATGGGAAAAAGACCATACAGCAGACGCGGCGCAATCCAAATGAAGCATCCCTCCAGAGCCGTCCAAGGTGCGGCGAGAAATTTTAAAAACCGCCGCTCCTTGGACATCATCGCAAGGCTTACTAAATGAGGAGAAAACACTCATGAAAAAATTCCTATTCGCAGGCGCAATCACCCTTTTGCTCGTCGTGTATTTGACAGGATGCGCGCCGCCGCCTGTGGGAGACGTAGTCCTTCCCACGGTCAGCTCGAACTCACCCTTGGCGAGCGCCACGGAAGTCGCCTTGGCAGCCAACGTCACCGCAACTTTCAGCGAAGCCATGGATTCTGCGACGCTGTCCGCAAGCACCTTCACCCTTGCAGGTCCCGGAGCGACCACAGTGGCCGGAGTGGTCACCTACACCGGAAATGTCGCTACTTTCAATCCCACCGCCAATCTGGCGGGAAGCACGCTCTACACCGCAACCATCACCACCGGAGCGGAAGACCTGGCGGGCAATGCCCTGGCCTCAAACCACAGTTGGACCTTCACCACTGTCGAAGCCCCGGCCCTTGGACCTGATGCGGTGCTCCTTGGCTCAGCCGAGAATTATGTCATCCTCGCCAAATCAGCCATATCGGCGACTGTCGGCACTGCCATTGTGGGCGACCTAGGGGTCAGCCCTGCCGCTCAGAGCTTTGTCACCGGATTCAGTCTTGTCAACGACGCGACCAATGTCTTCGCCACCTCGAGTTATGTGACCGGCAGCATCTATGCCTCCGACAACGCTCCGCCCACCCCGACGATCATGACTACTGCCATAAGCGACATGGAAACCGCCTATACCGATGCGGCGGGACGGGTCACTCCTGATTTCACGAACCTGGGGGCTGGCGATATAACCGGCCTTACCCTTGTGCCTGGGCTTTACACCTGGGGAACTTCGCTTATCGCCACAGCGGGATTCACTTTGTCCGGCGGGGCGAATGATGTCTGGATTTTCCAGATCGCCCAGGACCTTACGATAGGAAACGCTGTGATTATGACCTTGAACGGCGGCGCCCAGGCGAAGAATATTTTCTGGCAAATCGCAGGCCAGACCTCCTTGGGTACGACCTCGGATTTTAAGGGGATTGTGCTGTGCATGACCCAGATAATCGTCCAGACAGGCGCGACGGTGAATGGCAGGCTGCTGGCGCAGACCGCCGTGACCTTGGACGCCAACAATGTAATGGAGCCCTCATTATGAATAAGAAATTGATCGCGATTTCATTGTGCCTGATCATGCCGCTTGCGGCATTCGCCACGACTGGATTATACGTCGGCCTCAATACGTATTACGCAAGCGTCATACGCCCCGCGGATATTGTGGCCTTGGATACCTCGGGATTGAATTTTGCCGACTTCGCCTTCGGGGCGGAGACGCGGTTCATCATCGATCCCTTCTGGGCGAGCGCCATCGGCCTTTACAGCCCTGGAGATCTAACCCTTCCGCATCAAATTGATATTCTCCTTGATGCGGGACTCGGCCTTACCTTGGGCATTGTCCATGTCGGCATCGGGATCGGACCAAACTTCGGTGTCGAGTTTGGCAACGGCGCCACCCAATTCCTGAGGACTGGTGCCAACCTCCGCCTCACCGGCGACATTGTGATCGGGCCTTTATTGCTTGGCTTGAATTGGATAAGCGAAGTTGAGTTCACGAGAGACTCAATAATTGAAGCTTTTAAGAATCCCTACGGGAAAATTGGAATCTCATGTCTCTTTGGGTTCTGATCATTCAGGACATCGAATCGCCAGCCTGCGAATCAACGCAGAAATGAAGAGGAGTTGTAAGGTATGAACGGGAAATTGGATGTAGTGAAAGGGCGAATCAAGGAAGCCGCCGGCGTTTTGATCCACAACGAGTCGCTCCGCAAGGAAGGACTGGCCGATCAGGTGGCGGGTCATGCCGAGGTAGCGGTTGAAAACACGGTGCGCAAGATTAAAGACGACGCGCAGAAAACCATCGACAAGGTCAAAGGCCAGAGCAAGTGAGAGGCCAGCAAAGGAGAAGAGTATGAAAAAAATTGTTATTGCCCTGGTGCTGGCCTGTCTTTTCGGCCAAGCAGTGTTTTCCCAGGCCATAGTCAATATGGACAAGGGCGACCTGGCGGTCGCCGCGGGAGTCAACTTCGGCTGGGACTATGGCATAGGCGGGAGCGTGGAATACGTATTCGCCCGCGTTGATGTCGCCGATACCGTGCCCATCACCTTCGGGCTCGCGGTGCGCGGTGGAGTGGGCTTTATCTACAGCACCAACTATACGGTGGCTGGTTTAGCCACCTTGCATTGGGGACTTGGCTTTATCGATGAGCTTCCACGGTGGATCAAGCGATTCGATTTTTATTATGGCTTGGGAATAGGAGCCGGAGCGGGAAGCGATTTCGGGATCGGGATCGCTAATTCAGGCGGAGCAGCCTACTACCTCAACTCGAATCTCGCCCTGTACACCTCTGTCGTCTACGTCCGGTATTTTGAAAACGCCGGAGGCGGGAGCGGCTTTGGGAGCGTAGGGCTGATTTTCAAATTTTAGTTTTCCAAAAAATTGTCCAAATAAGGAAGGATCCTATGAAAAATTTTCTTAAGGCAGGCATCATGGTACTGCTCGTCACCAGTTTTTATACGAGTTGCGCTCCGCCTGTGGACGAACTTGCCGCCCCGACCGTAGTGTCGGTGAATCCGGCCGTAGCGGGCACCGGAGCTCCTCTCAATTCAATCATCTCTGTAACCTTCAGCAAGAAAGTTGCGGCGGCCACGGTGAACGCTACAACCTTCACCTTGACCGGATCCTCGGTGACCCCCGTGGCGGGCACTGTGGCGCTCAACGAACTTGGCACCTCGGCGACCTTCAGCCCGACGGGAAGCCTTGCGGGCAGCACTGTCTACACCGCTACGGTCACCACAGGCGTCCAGGATCTGTTGGCCAAGCCCATGGCCGCCACCTATGTGTGGTCATTCACCACTGGCACTACACAAGCTGTCAGTCCGGCGGCAGTCTCCCTCGGAACCGCGGGCAATTATGTCATCCTTGCCAAGTCGGCGGTATCGACCACGGGCACTACTGCGGTAACAGGACATATCGGTGTCAGCCCTGCGGCCCAGAGCTTTATCACCGGCTTCTCGGAAACCCTTGACGCAACCAACACCTTCGCAACCTCAGGCATCGTGACTGGGCGGCTCTATGCGGCGGATATGACTTCGCCGACTCCTTCCACGCTCACCACCGCAGTCGGCGATATGGAGACGGCCTATACCGATGCGGCGGGCAGGGTTACGCCTGACTTCCTCAACATGGGAGCAGGAGACATCAGCGGACTCACCCTTATTCCCGGCCTTTACAAATGGGGCACCGGCGTGCTTATAACCTCCGATGTGACGCTTGCAGGAAGCGACAGCGATGTGTGGATTTTCCAAATCGCCGAAGACTTGACGGTGAGCAATGGGGTAATGGTCACTTTGAGCGGCGGGGCGCTGCCTGAAAATATTTTCTGGCAGGTCGCCGGCCAGACTTCCTTGGGAACCACTGCCTCATTCAAGGGGGTGATCCTGTGCCAGACTCAGATTGTATTGCAGACCGGAGCGGTCTTGAACGGCCGGGCCTTGGCTCAGACTGCCGTTACCTTGGATGCCAACGTGGTTACCCAACCCTAAGCAAGGGAGTCGCAGAATTAGAAAAGAGAAGGGTCCACGAGGGCTCTTCTCTTTTGCGTTGCTGCGCAAAGAAATACCATTATTGACAACTAAGCCTGGAATTGCGAGAATATCCGCGTAAGCAGTACAATTTCTGCAGAGGGGCTTGCATGGCTATTTTGTCCAGTCCACCTAATCCTCCCAATCCTCGCCAGAATCACCTGCTCGCAGCCCTCCCAGAGGAAATATACAACCAAATTCTCCCCTCCTTGGAGCGCGTATCCCTAGCCCTTGGGGAGACCATCAGCGAGTCCGGGGGAGCGACACCTTATGTATATTTCCCCACCACGGCTATAGTGTCCTTGCTGAATGTCCTTGAAAACGGCTCCACTGCGGAAATCGCCGTGGTCGGCCGGGAAGGCGTGGTTGGCATCGCGCTGTTCATGGGCGGAGTGTCCATGTTGAGCCGCGCCTTGGTGCAAAGCGAAGGCTACGCCTACCGTCTTCGCGGCGATCTTCTAAAACGGGTGTTCGATTGCGACCCCGCCATGCAGCATCTTTTCATGCGCTACATCATGGCGCTCCTCGCCCAGATGGCCCAGACCGCGGTGTGCAACCGGCACCACTGCATCGATCAGCAGCTCTGCCGCTGGCTTCTCTTAAGCATGGACCGGCTGTCGGGCAATGTGCTCAACATGACCCAGGAACTCATCGCGGACATGCTGGGCGTGCGCCGGGAAGGCGTGACCGAGGCGGCGGGTAAATTGCAGGACTCAGGCTTGATCAGCTACAGCCGGGGCTGTCTCACAGTCCTGGATAGGCTTGGCTTGGAAGCGCGGGTGTGTGAGTGTTATAAAGTCGTGAAAGAGGAATTCATCCGTCTTCTTCCGGATATAATCGCGGAATAATACCGCACCTAGCGCCTCTCGCAATCTCCGTCGATCCTGGGTATCCTGATATCCTGTCTTATTATCCTGTCGAAAAATTTTGAATGCTTTCGGAGGCACCATGCAGGAAAAGGCGAGCGGGCAGTTTTACTCCCCCAAGGGAAAGGCGGCGCCGGTCTGCGGCGCCGGGGAATTCAAGGTTGGCGTGGTGGGCTTGGAGCACGGCCACATCTACGGGATGTGCAACGGCCTGTCCGAGGCGGGAGCTGAAATAGGCCCGGTCTGGGATCCCGATTCCGCCAAGGTCCAGGCTTTCGTCAAGGCGTTCCCGGACTCCAGGGCGGCAACATCGGAGCAGGAAGTCTTGGAGTCGGAGTCTATCCAGATGGTGGCGGCAGCGCCCATACCTTGGGAGCGCGGCGCGCTGGGCTTGCGGGCCATGGCCCACGGAAAGGACTATTTTTGCGATAAGCCGCCCCTCACCACTCGAGAA
>VKGY01000060.1:0-8387 GCA_008080685.1 Spirochaetota bacterium | reverse complement strand
GGCCAAGGCGCGCCGCGCCGTCGCCGAGACAGGGAGGAAGTTTTCGGTCTACTACAGCGAGCGGCTCCACGTGGAGGCGGCGGTCTATGCGGAAAAGCTGGTCTCCGAAGGAGCCATCGGCAGAGTCATACAGATCATCGGAACCGGGCCCCACAGGATCAGCCTTGCTTCAAGGCCCGAGTGGTTTTTCGATAAGAAGAAATACGGCGGAATATTGGTAGACCTAGGCTGCCACCACATAGAACAGATTCTATTCTTCGCCGGCGCCAGGAACGCAGAGATCACCGCGGCCCGAGCCCTCTCCTACAAATACACCCAATATCCGGATTTCGAGGACTTCGGCGACGCCTCCCTGGTCACGGACAACGGAGTCTCGGCCTACATGACAGTCCACTGGTTCACCCCGGACGGACTAGGAGCCTGGGGCGACGGACGCACCTTCATCCAAGGCACGGAGGGCTACCTGGAGCTCAGGAAGTACATCGATGTGGCCGCGGACCCCGAGGGGGACCACGTAATCCTGGTGAACCACGGGGGCGAATACCATTACAAGGTCGCGGGAACCTGCGGCTTCCCCTTCTTCGGCCGCCTGGTGAGGGATTGCCTGGACAGGACGGAAACCTCCATGAGCCAGGAAGTCGTGTTCAACGCCATAGACCTTTCCATCATAGCCCAGGAGAAGGCCTGGGCGCGGGACAAGGCCTAGCTTGGCGCGAGGTCCGCGGAAGCCGGCGGCAACTAAGCCGGCGGCAAGTAAGCCGGCGGCAAGTAAGCCGGCGGCATTTCTGTCGACTTTCCTTGACAGGGGCCAGGAGGGACCGTACATATTAAGACAATGAGATATGCAGTATGCAACTTCACGGGCGTCGAATTCGCGCCATTTACGGCTTTCGGCGATTTCAGCCCCACTGAATCGGCCCGGGGCCTTAAAAGAATGCGCTCAGCCATGGAGGCCGAAGGACTTGCCTTCGCAGGCTTCCATTGGCTAATGGCCAAGCCCGAAGGTCTCCACCTCGCCACAAAGGACGAAACACTGCGCCGAAAATCCCGGGACCACCTTGCGCGCCTCCTTGAAGCGGCGGGAACCCTTGGCGGAGGGGCCATGGTTCTCGGCTCGCCGAAGCAGAGGAAGACCCTGCTCGGCCAATCCCGGGAAGAAACCCTGGACCTCCTGGCAAAGACCCTGTCCGAGTTGGGCCCCGTGGCCAAAGCCTGCAATTCCCCCATCCTTTTGGAGCAACTGTCCCCGGATCAAACCGACGTGGTGAACACCCTGGAAGAAGCGACAACCCTGGTGAGGAAAATCGACTCTCCCGGCGTTGCCAGCATGTTCGACTTCCACAACGCCCAGAGCGAAAAAGAAGGCTGGGACACCCTCATAGAGCGCTATTACCCCTTCTTCGGCCATGTCCATGTGAACGAAGTGGACGGCAGGGCTCCGGGGACGGGAAAATCCGACTACAGACCTGCCTTCGACCTATTGAGGGCCAAGGGCTACGGCGGATGGGTCTCCATGGAAATCTTCGAAATCCCCAAGAACCCCGAGGCCTGCCTGCGGGGAGCCATGGAATTGTTCAGGCGCATCGATCCAGCTATCGATAATTAAGGAGGAGCAAGTGAATTTTGGAATCGTTGGAACGGGGCTTATCGCCGAATTCCATGCCGCCGCGCTGGCGGAGATCAAGGGCGCGAATATCGTGGCTTGCTTGGACAAGATACCTGAGCGCGCGGCGAAATATGCCGAAAAGTACGGCTGCACCACCTATACCGACCTGGACGCCTTTCTAGCCCACCCAGGCTTGGAAGTGGTCAATATCTGCACCCCTTCGGGACTGCACATGGACGCCGCCGTCCCCGCAGCCAAGGCGGGCAAGCACCTGATCATCGAAAAGCCCCTGGAGACTACGGGAGCCCGCTGCTGGGCCATCAACGACGCTGCGGCCAAGGCCGGCGTCGTCCTCTCCGGCATCTTTCCCTCTAGGTTCCACGGGGCGGCCCAGAATCTCAAGGCTGCGGTGGACGCGGGGAGATTCGGAAAACTGACCATGGGAAGCGCCTATGTGAAGTGGTGGAGGAACCAGGATTATTACAGTAAGGGCGGATGGAAGGGCACCAAGGCCTTGGACGGAGGCGGAGCCCTCATCAACCAGTCCATCCACGCCATCGACCTCTTGCTCTGGTTCATGGGCGAGGCCGAGGAAGTGACCGCCTACACCGGCACCATCGGCCACACAGGGATAGAAGTGGAGGACAACGCCGCTGCGGCGGTCCGCTTCGCCAACGGAGCCTTCGGCATCATCCAGGGATCAACCTCCATTTGGCCGGGATTCCTCAAGAAAATCGAAGTGTCGGGCTTAGAGGGTTCGGTAGTCCTGGAAGAGGAAAACCTGGCCTTCTGGAAGTTTAAAGCCGAGACAGCCAAGGACGATGAGATCCGCAAGGCCTTCGCAAGCGCCACATCCTCTGGCGGCGGAGCCTCTGACCCCGCGGCCATAGGCCACCACGGCCACAAATTGCAGTTCGAAAACGTGATAAAAGCCATCGAGACCGGAACCAAGCCCTTGATCGACGGCCCCGAGGCAACCCGGGCTGTCGCCCTCATCGAGGCGATCTACCGGAGCGCCGAGACAGGCAAGCCCTCCAAGGTGGCCAAGGGATGATTCGCCTAAGCGGATTCGCCGACGAAGCCGCCGAGGACCTGGCGGGCCAGATCGAAGTCACCAAGGCCTTGGGCTGGAAGGGCATCGAAGCCCGCTCCATAGGGGGCAAAAACATCCATGACCTGGACGATGGGGCTTTCGAGGAGGCGGCTGCGAAGCTGGAGGCATGCGGCGTGGCGGTCAACTGCTTCGGCTCCACCATCGCCAATTGGGGAGTCAAGGCGGATGGGGACTTCAGCCTCGAACTGGCCAAGGTCCAGAGGGCTATTCCTCGGATGAAGCGCCTTGGGGTTTCCGTGGTCAGAATCATGAGTTTCGCCATCGACCTGGATCCCCAGGGAAGGCTTTTACCGGATCAGAAAAGAGCGCTGAGGTTTGGCCGCTTGAGGGAGTTGTGCGGCCTGCTGATCCAGGCGGGGATCACGCCGGTGCATGAAAATTGCCTCAACTACGGGGGCATAAGCTGGGGCCGTACCTTGGAGCTGCTCGAAGCGGTTCCAGGCCTCAAGCTTGTCTTCGACACCGGGAACCCTTGCCTGACCCAGGACTTTGAAAAGCCCTTTCCCTATCCCAATCAGGACGCCTTCGAGGCCTGGCAAAGGCTTAAACGCTATGTCGTCCACATCCACGTCAAGGACGGCTGGCGCGAACCCGATACGGGGAAGGAACACTACGTGTACCCCAGCGAGGGTCCATGCAGGGTGAAGGATATCCTTGCAGACTGCATCGCCGAAGGCTACGAAGGATGGATGACCATAGAACCCCACATGGCGGCGGTATTCCACGATGCCTCGGTGCATAGTCCCGAGGAAGAGCGGCGTCGGGTGTATGTCGAGTATGGCCGCCGCTTCGAGGACATGCTGCGGGGCCTTGGCCTCACGATCAAGAATGGGGCGGCTTACAGGGAGGATGAGGTATGAGAGCCAATGTTCCCGTCATCGCGGATGAAGCGGGGCTTGAAGATTTCATGTCCGCTCCTTCTGAGCGGGTTGTGGAAAGGGTGGGGGCAATCAAGGGGGATATCGTGATCTTGGGCGTGGCGGGCAAGGTGGGCGTGACCCTGGCCATGATGCTCGCCAAGGCGGTGAAAAAGGCCGGCACCTCCTCCAAGGTTTATGGGGTCTCCCGGTTTTCCGACCCCAAGGCCAAGGAACATCTGGCAATTTTTGGGGTCAGACCCCTCGGAGTTGACTTGCTGGATCCCGCCCAGGTCGCAGCCCTCCCGGGCTCGGAAAACGTGTTTTTTCTGGCGGGCAAGAAATTCGGAACCGTAGGCGCCCAGGACCTCACCTGGGCTACCAACACCATTGCTCCGGCCAACGCAGCCCAGCGCTACAAGGGGGCCAGGATCGTCGCGTACTCCACGGGATGCGTCTACGACTTCAAGACCGCCGCCTCCGGCGGCGCCCTCGAATTGGAAGACCCCAATCCCACCGGGGAATACGCCCAGTCCACCCTTGGACGGGAGAGGGTCTTCGAATACTACTCTCGCAAGGACGGCACCAGAGTGTGCCAATTCAGGCTCAATTATGCCATAGACCTCCGGTATGGGGTGCTGAGGGACATCGCGGATCGGGTGTACTCGGGCCAGGCGGTGGATCTCTCGGTAGGAAGCCTGAATTGCATCTGGCAGGGCGATGTCCTGGAAAGGACGGTCTTAAGCCTCGACCTCTGCGAATCGCCGGCGAAGGCGATCAATATTACCGGCCCTGAGACCGCTTCGATCCGATGGCTGGCCGAGGAATTCGGCCGGCGATTCGGCAAGGCACCTTGTTTTTCTGGCAACGAAAAGCCTGACTCCAAGGCGTACCTGGCCAACGCGGCCAAATCCTTCGCCCTCTTCGGCTATCCGGCCATAAGCCTTGAGACCATGATCGACATGACCGCCGTCTGGGTAGCCTCGGGCGGATCCAGCCTTGGCAAGCCGACTCATTTCGAACAGACCGACGGGAAATACTAGGACGGAAGGAGCGACGATGAAATTGCAGGATTTGCCCGCCTTTGTGCGGGATAGGATGAGGGAAGGGACGGTGATTCCCGCCATTCCCCTCGCCTTGGACAAAGACAGAAAGTTCGATCTCCGCCACCAGCGCGCCTTGGCCAGGTACTATATCGAATCCGGGGTCGGCGGCCTGGCGGTGGGCGTCCATACTACACAGTTTGAGATCCGCGAAGAAAAATACGGGCTTTTCAAGCCTGTGCTGTCCGAAGTGTCCCGCCTCATAGACGAACACGCCAAGGCTACGGGGCGGCAAATAATCAAGATAGGGGGCGTCTGCGGCCGCACGGAGCAGGCAGCGGAGGAAGCGGATTTTCTTGTCCATGCGGGCTACCATGCGGGCCTCTTGAGCCTCTCGGCCTTCAAGCACAATTCCATGTCCGCAATCCTTGCCCATATCAGGGAGATCGCCGACCGCATTCCCCTTGTGGGGTTCTACCTGCAACCCGCGGTGGGCGGCCTTGTCCTGCCGTACGAATTCTGGCGCGAGTTCGCTCAAATCGAGAATATCCTCGCCATCAAGATAGCGCCCTTCAACCGCTACCGCACCATAGACGTTGTCCGCGCGGTGTGCGACGCGGGAAAGGAAGGCGAGATAGCCCTCTTCACCGGCAACGACGACAACATCGTGGTCGATCTTCTCACGGAGTTCCGCTTTATGGCAGGCGGCATGGAGCGGAAGGCGAGGATCGTAGGGGGGCTTTTGGGCCAATGGTGCGTGTGGACCAGGAAGGCTGTGGAGCTCCACGCCGCAGTCCGCGCGGCCTTGTCCCATGCCGATGCATCCGGCACGGCGGTCCTGAGGTCGCTGGGATTCGCGGGCAGGGATTGGCTCACCCTGGCCCAGGAGGTGACGGATGCCAACGCCGCCGTCTTCGACGCGGCCAACGGCTTCTCAGGCTGCATTCCGGGCATCCACGAGGTGTTGCGCCGCCAAGGTCTCTTGGCGGGAACCTGGTGCCTCAATCCAGACGAGGTCTTGTCTCCTGGGCAAGCGGAAGAAATCGACAGGGTCTGCGCCGCCTATCCCCATCTGGTGGACGACGATTTTATCAAGGATAGGATTGCGGGTTGGCTGGCCTGAAAGGGCATGCTGATCATGGTATATCCTGGCATATCCTGAATTATCTTGTTATCCTGTCGCTTGCCGTCTTGAAAGAGCTATTTTGCGACAGGATAACAAGATGGACAAGATTTACAGGCGGGCACCTGCCCCTAATTTTACTAAGCCTTGCCAGAAATAATGCTATAAATAAGAAAGGCGCCCCGCGGGGCGCCTTTTCAATGGCGTGGCGCAATGCCCTAGGCGTTCTGCCTCAGGCGGCGGAATTTTTCTTGAACACCTTTCCGAAAAGCTCTTTAACCAACTTGGATCGGGAGAGCACGATGAACATAGTGAGAAGGAAAAGGCCGAGGCAGATGGGCCGGGTGAAGAAGGGACTGATGTCGCCGTTGGAGAGAATGAGGGCTCTCCGCAGGTTCTTGTCCAGCATATCGCCAAGGATGATTCCCAGCACCAACGGAGCCATGGGATAGTCCATCTCCCGCAGGATAAAGCCCACGATGCCGAAGGTTATCATGATGCCCACGTCGAAGAGCCTGGATTGAAGGGCGAAGGAGCCTACCACGCAGAGGATGAAGACAATGGGCATGAGCTTTTGTCGCGGAACCTGGAGGATTTTCACCATCGGCCTGACCATGGAGAGGCCGAGCACGAACATGGCGATGGTGGCGAAGAATACCATGGCGACGACTTCGTAGATGAAGGCTGGAGACTCAATCATGATGAGGGGGCCGGGCCTTACGCCATGGATCAGCATGGCGCCGAGCAGGACCGCCGCAGGAGCGGAGCCGGGAATTGCAAGGGTAAGGACAGGGATGATGGCCCCGGGCACACAGGCGTTGTTGCCAGTCTCGGAAGCAATGAGACCCTCGATGGAACCCTTGCCGAACAGTTTCCTCTCCGCAGGTTTTGCGCTTCTCTTGGCCAAGTCGTAGGAAACCCAGGCGGCTATATCCTCTCCGACGCCGGGAATGGCGCCGATTATCGTGCCGACAATGCCGGAACGTATTATGGTTTTCCAATACTTAAACACTTCCCGCGCTTTTGGGATGATACGGCCGATCTCGCTTTTTACCACCTCGACCTCTGAATGCCGCATCACTGAAATGATTTCCGCGAAGCCGAAGGCGCCAACCATCGCGGGGATAAGCGAAATGCCGCCTGAAAGGTTGGTGTTGCCGAAAGCGAAGCGCACATAGGCGTGGATGCCTTCCATGCCTATCATTGCTATGAAAAGGCCGATGAAACCCGCGATCCATCCCTTCAGAGGATCCTTGGGTGCCGTGAGGTTGCCGCAAATGATAATGCCGAAGATGGCGAACCAGACAAACTCGAAGGACTGAAAGCTCAAGGCCACAGACCCGATCATGGGCGTGAAGATCGCCATGGCGATCATGCCGATGATCGATCCCAGGAAGGAACCTGTCGTGGCGATGCCGATTGCCTTGCCCGCCTGCCCCATCTTGGCGAGAGGGAATCCGTCCAGGGTGGTGGACGCCGAAGCCGGGGTTCCGGGTATGTTCAGGAGAATGGCGCTTCGGCTTCCGCCGTAAATAGAGCCGATGTACATGCAGATGAGGATGAGGATCGCATCGTTGGCCGCCATCGTATAGGTGAGCGTGGTAAGAAGGGCCACACCCATCGTCGCCGTTAGGCCAGGCAACATGCCAATGATGATGCCCAGCTCCGTGGCCCAAAGGACATTGAAGAGGGATTTAAAGTTCAGGAAGGAGAGAATCGCTCCCCCTAAAAGTTCAAGACCTTCGAACATGGGATTCTCCTCAGGGTAGGTTGACGAGGAATAGCTTCTGGAACACGAGCATTACCAACGCGGTTGTTGCCAGAGCGATTGTCGCGGCGACTATGATTTTCTTCCTCTGCGAGGAGAAGGAAGAGGATTTATCGTATTCGAAAAGGACTATGAAGATGAAGATGAAGGCGAAGGTCGGAATAGGGAACCAAACCCGCCCAAGCAAAAGCGCGTAAAGCGAACACATCACGATGGTCGTTAAAATTCGGCGAGTCGATTTTTGGACAAGGACGTCAGAGGGCGCCAGGCCCGCTTTGACTTCCTGGAGGGCTTTCCTTTTGAGCGATCTGAGGAACATGGAACCGCTGAGCAATGTAAGCATGACACCGATAAATCCCGGGACTACCCCGGGGGCAGAGAAAACGCTTTGGTTGCGGTCGGCCATCGTAGGCATTTGCAAAGAGAGGACAATGATCGCCAGGCCGAGGGCGATCAGCACGACGGAGGTGACGAAATCCGCTTTGACCATCGATTTTTCGGTCATTTGATTCTCCATGGGTCGGATTGAAAGGGGGATTACCCGCCCAAGAGCGGGCAATCCCCGAAATTGAAGAGAGGAAAGCGGCTTAGGGCTTGGGAATCCCGACCTGGTCTGGGGATACTTTAGCTTTCCCGGCGTCGAAATAGAGCCAGGCTACTGGCTGGTAATAGGCAAAGGCGTTGTCCTGGGCTTTCTGGCCGAAGGAAGGCGCGAATACGGCGCCGCGGGCCACCGCGTAGTCCTGGATCTTCTTTGACTTCATGATCACGTTTTCCCAGGCTTTGCTGACGGTGTCGATGACTTCCTGGGGAACACCCTTGGGAATGAAGATTCCGAAGTAGTTGGGACCGGCCTGGAAATCCTTTATCCACTTG
>VKGY01000059.1:7202-16652 GCA_008080685.1 Spirochaetota bacterium | reverse complement strand
GCAAGGTGCTTGAGCCGTGAGAGCATGCAGAGGTCAAGAGTGCCGTAGATCCTCCTGCCGAAGACATCCTTGCGTGGTGCCAGGTAGGGAACTTCCTTTTCCCAAAATCGCAAGGTGGAGGCGGGGATTCCCAGGAGGGCTTCGACGTCCCCTATTCCGTAACCCTTCATAGGCTCAACGCTCCTTCCACCCTACTCGGGAAGCTTTAAGCTCCAGGGTGATGGGGATGGAGTCCAGGTCGAATTCTTCTCTGATCCTATTCTTCAGGAATGAAACATAGGCGCCCGCTACCGCCTCGGGACGAGTGACGAAAAATATAAACTTCTGGGGATTGGTGGAAACCTGGACCGCGTAGCGAAGCTTGAACTGATTTCGCGTTCCTATGGGGGGCGGGGTGGCTTCTATCCATTCCGATACAGCCTTGTTCAGCTTGGGAGTTTCGATTTTCTTGTTGAGCTTCCCGTACATGTTGATGATCGTGTTCATCAATTTATCCAAACCTGTGCCTTCCTTCGCCGAAAGGGGAAGGACTGGCGCATAAGCCATCTGGCCGAAGAACCAGCGGAGCTTATCCTTGGCGGCTTCGAAACTGTTCTTGATGTCCGGCATGAGATCCCACTTATTGAGGGCGAAGATCACTCCGCGCCCCTCCTGGACGGCGAAGGCGGCGATCTTCTTATCCTGCTCGGTCAAGCCCTCTTGGGCATCGATCATGAGGATGATGATGTCGGCACGGGTGACCACGGATATGGATCGGGTGACGGAGTAGTATTCCACATTGTCCGTTACCTTTTTTTTGCGCCTGATGCCCGCTGTATCCAAGACACGCATGCTCCGGCCCTTCCAGGTAAAGGTACCCTCCACGATATCCCGGGTGGTGCCGGGAATCTCGCTGACTATGCTCTTTTCCTCCCCCATGAGCAGGTTGAGAAGGCTCGATTTGCCCGTATTGGGTTTCCCCATTACCGCGATTCGAATCTCCGCCCTTTCAATATCCACCGAAGCCACGGCGGAAAAATCGAGCTTAGGCAACATCAACTCGACCAGTTCCTCGATGTTTCGGTTATGCTCCGCGGAGATGAAAGCCATGGGAGAGAAACCCCATTTCATGTGCCCCCACACCAGGGCATCCCTCTCTGGGCTGTCGGCTTTGTTTACCACCAGGACTATCCGATTGCTCAAAGGCCGTAAAAGTTCGGCGAATTCTTCGTCCTCGGGGGTGATATCCACGGCGTCCACGAGGAAAAGGATGAGGTCGGCCTTGGAGATGAGCGCCATGGTTCGGGCGATCACAAGATCGTCCAGCCCCTCGCGCCGTACCGGGTAGGAGGCAGACTTCCTCAATGGGATCCCGGGTCACCCCAGGGGTGGGATCGGTAATAGCACGTCGGGAATGGAGAAGGCGATTGAACAGCGTGGACTTCCCCACGTTCGGCCTGCCTACCAATACTACCAACGGGAGATTTTCCCATCTCACCTGCTTTTCTTCCGGAGCCTGGTCCTTGCTTTCTTCGTTCGTGGTTTTCATAGTATTCCTATACGTTAAATCTGCTGGCAAGGAAGGTGGCGATGGCTCCCGGACTGGTCATCTTCATGACTGTCTCGGCGGCTTCTTCCAGTTCGGCCAGGGGAGTTGCGAGAAGAAGGCTCTTTACCGCGGGGATCGAAGCAGCGGACATGGAAAGCTCCCTCAGTCCCAATCCGACCAAGAGGACTGCGCCGGTGGGATCTCCGCCCATTTCACCGCAAAGCCCAACCTCGATGTTGGCTTTTCTCGCCGATTCAATAGTCATGGTGATAAGGCGCAAGACAGCCGGATTATAAGGATCGTGAAGATAGGCGACTTTCTCGTTTCCCCGGTCAACCGCCATGGTGTACTGGGTAAGATCGTTCGTGCCGATGGAGAAGAAATCGGCGCTCCTGGCCAGGGTGTCGGCGCAGAGTGCTGCGGAAGGGACCTCGATCATGATTCCCGCCTTCAAGTCCGAGGGAACCTCGTAACCCCTTGAACGGCATTCCCATTGGGCTTCCTCCAGGATACCCCGAGCTTTGATGAGCTCTTCCATGGTGCTGATCATGGGAAACATGATGCGCACATCGCCATGAAGGCTAGCGCGCAATATCGCCCTCAACTGGGTGCGGAAAATATCCGTCTTGCTGAGGCAGAACCGGATCGCACGCCATCCAAGAAGGGGGTTTTTTTCGTCTTGGGCGCCAAACTCAGGAAGCACCTTGTCGCCCCCAATGTCCATGGTCCTGATGGTGACAGGCTTGCCGTCCATGGCCTCCACGACCTTGCGGTACGCCTTGTATTGGGACTCCTCCCCCGGGACGTGGCCTCCTAAGAAAAGAAATTCCGATCGGAAAAGCCCTATTCCATCAGCCCTTTGCTCGTTGACCAGGTTGGCTTCCTCGGGGACTTCGATGTTGGCCATGAGGTGGATCCTGCAGCCGTCCTTTGTGGCGGCCGGGATGTCCCTGATGCTTTCAAAGGCCTTTACCTTCCGTTGCCGCAGGGATCGGGCTACTTTTTCCTTATTCAGCGCGCTTTCGTCTGGGTTGAGGACAACGACGCCCCGATCGCCGTCCACGATGAGGGTGATGCCGGGCTGGACGTCCGAGAGGAATTGCCCTACTCCAAGGACAGCGGGAATCTGAAACGCCCTGGCTAGGATCGCCGCATGGCTTGTCCTTCCCCCCGCCTCGGTGGCGATTCCCTTCACCCTGTTCCGGGCCATGCCCACCATATCGGAAGGGAGAAGATCCTTGGCGACTACGATGACATCCCTTTCTATGTCCGCAAGGCTGAACCGCTCCCGATGAAGGAGGCGTCCCAGTACCCGGCGGACAACATCGTGGACATCGGATACTCTTTCTTGGATATAGGGATCCTGCGAAGATGAGAGTTGGTCGATAGCCTCTTGCTCAAAGCGGAAGATGACGCTTTCAACGTTGAGAAGGGAAGACTCGAGACCGTTCTGCACCCTTTCCTTAAGCTCCGGGTCATCGAGCATCATGAGATGGGCTTCAAATATCGCCGCCTGCTCTTCCCCTACTTCGGCGAGAGCTTTTTCCTTCAAGCCCGCCACCTCGCGCTTCGAAAATTCGATGGCTTCGGAAAACCGTCGGTACTCCGCATCCACATGGTCGCTTTCGATGGGATAGGAGGGTATGGCGGCATTGTAATCGTCGAGGAATATGAAGGCCGGGGCGAGGGCGATGCCGGGGGAGGCGGCGATGCCGCGTATTTCTCTCATATGCCGAGACTGTAGCAGAAATTAAGCCTATCGTCAAATCGGCGCCACTATAGTGCCGCCAAATCTTGGCGTAGCTTATTTAAGCACGTTCGCCGGATTTACTGGTTTGCCGTTCTTGTAGACCGTGAAATGTACATGGGGGCCTGTGGAATACCCGGTATTTCCGGAATAGCCGATCCTCGCCCCCCTCTGGACATATTGTCCACGCTGCACGATGGCGGAATCCATGTGGGCGTAAAGAGTTTTCCAGCCTGAGGAATGGCGCAGCATGACAAATTTGCCCATGATGGGGGAATACCCCACGTCCTCAACCGTGCCCTCCATGGAGGCGCCGATGGGGGTTCGCATGGGAACGCCGATGTCAATCCCCGTATGGAAGGAATTCCTGCCTGTGAAGGGATCCCGGCGCCAGGAAAACCAGGAAGTGATGATGCCTCGCACAGGCCAGTGGAAAAGATCGCCGGAAATCTCCCTCAATGTAGCGCTGGGAAGCCTCACGTCGGGAAGGAAAATCTTAGAGGATGCGACAAGGGATTTTGAGAGGAGGCCGTTGGTTTCTACGAGCCTGTCCGCCGAAAGCTTATATTTTTCTGCCAAAGAATCCACAGTATCCCCTTCCTTCACCTGGTAGACGATCCCCGACTGATTGGGAATCTTCAAGAGCTGGCCAGGTTGGATAGATTTGGTGGAGAGGATGCCGTTAGCGCTGAAAATCGTGTCTATGGTGATGTCGAAATGACTAGAGATGCCGGATATTGTATCCCCCTTGCGCACCTGGTAGACGGAGTAGAACAACCCCTCTTCCTCGCCTTCTCCACCCGAATCTTCGGCTAAAAGGGAAAGGGGGGTTGAACCGACGTTGCCTTTTGCGAAGCTAGGCCCGGGCATAGGCCTGAAACTCGATCCAATCAGGGTGATCAAACAGAGGACGGTGAAAAGCGTTTTTCGAAAGGTGGCGCCGTTTGCGATGACCAACAACGCTTCATAATATCTTTTCCGCAGGAATAGTCTCACCGAAAACCTCAAGAGTATTGGATTGTACCGGGTTATTATATCGCCTGGAACTGCCGGAAGCAAGAATTTTCTTCGATCTTGTAGGAAAAAGTGCTTTGCGGTATGGTGGTAGCCATGAAAAAGCTCTCCCTCTGGCTCTTCCTGGCCTTGGCTGTCCTCAATATCTCCGGGGCGGGAATAGAACCGGGAGACTACCGCATAGGAGTGGAAAAAATTGACAGTCCAGGCAGAGGCCAGGTGTCCATACGATCCCTGCCGGCATACGCCGTCCTGTCTGTGGACGGCGCGATGGTGGGCTCAGGCAAATGGTCCGGCAATCTAAGCCCCGGCATTCACGGGGTGAGCGCGGAGGCAAAGGATCATTTCCCCATTATGTTCTTGATTTCCGTCGCCGAACATGCGAAATACACCATCGATATCGCATTGAGACCCCACACGGGATTCTTGGCCATGTCGATAGAGCCCAGCGACGCGGAGGTCTATGTCGAAGGCAAGAGACTGGAGGATCGCTTGGTTGAACTTCCCGTAGGGCAAAGGGATGTAACGGTAAAAAAGTTTGGCTACAAAGAAGAGCAGCTTTCCATAGACATTCTCCGGAACATTACCAGCGCGATCGCAGTCACCCTTGAGGCCTCGGAATTCAGGGTCACCGGCTTCCGCCTTTCTCCCCTCGCCTTCGATCCCCTGAATCGCGGGCTTTATGGCCGCGGGCGCTTGGACTTTTCCGTCGCCGCGCCGGGCATGGGCAAGGTGGAGATTTTCGATGCATCGGGAAGCCTGGTCCACACGGCCACGTTGCCTGAATTCGCCACATGGTCGCAACGATTCACCTGGAAAGGCGAGGATGGCAAAGGCCAGGCCCTGCCATACGGAGGCTATACATTGGCCCTTTCGGTTTGGCCCCGGGATGAGAACCAAGCCATCTCATCGGAACATCCCCTTGTGCTGTCCCGTGAAATCAACCTTGTTCCAGACCGCATGGTAAAGCCCATGGGCTTCATGGGCGGCAGGGCGGGACTGGCCTTCTTCCCCGAGCCCGCACTGAGAAATACTATGCCCGGCAGCCTGAGCATATTGGGACTCTATTCAGGGAACTTCTCCCTGGACGCGGGCTTCAGGGTCGGGGAGAGGATAGGCTTAGGCCTCTCCGCCTTCGCTTCTCCAGGGGGCCAAGGCGCATCGGGGGGAGTGACCGTAAGCTTTACAAGGAGAGGAGCGAGTCTTGATGGTGCGGTGAGCTTTGTGTTTGCAAGCTCCGCAACCAATTTCCTTCTATATCCGGATCCGGGAATCGGCGCCCAGGCGCGCCTTGAGTTCCCTTTAGCCCTGACCTTCCCGGCCAAGGCCGGCGAATTCAGATTCGGCGCGGCGCCGGGGCTCAATTACCACATCGACGACTCGCGGATCGGGGCAAGTCTTGCCTTGGGATTCTGGCACGAGAACCGTACGGCGGTGGCGGGGCTTTCGGCGTTTCAGTCCCTGGATGCTCGAGGGATCCTGAACTCCTCTAATCCCCTTAGCTTGGCGGCGGAAGGAAGGTTTCTTTTCGCCTCCCTTCCCTTTACATTGCATGGGATTGTCTGCGCATCTTTGTCACCCGGGCTTTTCGATGTCGGAGCCGGCCTGGGAATGGGGTTGGCATGGTAGATCGAATGGAAAATACAATGGATGTCGCGCTTTTGTCCTGCAGCGAGTACAATCCAGGAGTTCTAAAGGAAGCGGTCGGGAAAGCCGCGAGCATCGCCGGTTTCCCCGATATCCAGGGAAAACGGATTCTGGTCAAGCCCAATGTCCTCAATTCCTCATCTCCAGAAAAGGCTGTGACTACCCATCCGGAATTCCTGCGCGCCGTCTTGCGATTCTTGCGCCTTAAGGGAGCCGCGCAGATACAGGTGGGAGATTCTCCCGCCCTCCACAATCCCATCGCTGCGGCCAAAGCGACAGGGCTCTATGCAGTCACCCTGGAGGAAGGCGCCCAGTGGGTTGAGTTCACTCCCGGCACTCCTCGGTCGGCGCCCAACGGCGCAAAGGTGAGGAGCTTCGTCCTGGCTTCAGCGCTGGAGGAGTGCGACTTGGTAGTCAATCTTCCAAAGCTGAAAACCCACAGACTGACACAATACACTGGCGGACTGAAAAATCTCTTCGGCCTGGTACCCGGCTTGAATAAAAGCGGATTCCATCTTCGTTTCCCCGACAGGGACGCCTTTGGTTCCATGCTCGTCGACCTAGCCCTTTCGATCGATCCATGCTTCACCTTCATGGATGCGGTGATCGCCATGGAGGGCGAAGGACCGGGCAACGGAAAACCCTACCCCCTTGGTTTGGTGCTCGCCTCAAAGGATCTGGCGGCCTTGGATTGGGTCGGAGCCTCCTGCATCGGCTACAATCCAAATAAAATCCCCTACCTGCGAGAAGCCTTTGAACGGAGCGGCAGAACAACCAAGGCGGCCTTATCCCTTCGCGTGGGTCCTGAAGCGCCCCAAGAAACCAAATCAGAAGGATTTGAGCTAATCCCCTACGGAAACAGCGGATCCTCGACCATAGGAGCCCTTCACCCCTCGCTTAAAACCCTCGCCCGGATGTTCACCGTGGACAGGCCGATTTTCCGCCCCTCGATCTGCATCGCCTGTGGCGCCTGCGTTCGGATCTGCCCCGCCAAGGCGCTGGAGCAGGACAAGGTTCACAAATCCAGGATTCGCATCGATGATGCCTCGTGCATCACCTGTTTCTGCTGCCACGAGGTATGCCCCGTCGGAGCCATAGCCATAGGAAAGGTGCCGTTGCGACGATGGAGGAAAACATGAGCCATGTGAATCTCTTCGACAACCTGGACTTTGGCGTTGCAGAGGATTATGAACGACTGGACCTTCCCCCGCCTTCTCGGACCCTGCAGGGCCTGACCTATGACAAGGCAGCCTTGCGCAGCCTGGGTAGGCAAGCCTTCGCTGACATGGCGTTCTACTACCCCCTGGGACATTTGGAAAAACTGGTCCAGATCATCCTTGATCCAGAGGCTGGAGACAACGAAAAATTCGTAGCCAAGACTCTGCTCGAAAATGCCGCCGTAGCCGCGGAAGGCGTTTTCCCCATGTGCCAAGACACCGGCACCGCCCTGGTATACGGCTGGAAGGGCGAAGGCATCCGGGGAGGCGAATCCTCGGAGGCGGACGCGTCAATCCTTGACGCGTCAATCCTTGACGCGGGTATCTCCGAAGCCTACGCTGAAAAGCGGCTCCGCGCCTCCCAGATGGGTCCCAAGACAACGCTCCTGGAGACCAACACAAAAGACAATCTTCCATCATTTGTCGATATCCGGAGCTGCCAAGGTTCCGATTACAAGTTCCTCTTCGCCGCCAAGGGAGGCGGCTCGATTAGCAAGGCCTCCCTTACCCTGGAATCCCCAGCCATACTCAACGACCAAAGCTTGGAAAAAATCCTCGCCGCTCGGATTGGGGCGCTGGGCGCATCGGGCTGCCCTCCCTACACAATCGGCGTCGTCCTCGGGGGCGCCACCCCTTCCCAAGCGCTCTACGCGATGGAACTGTCGGTTTACGGAATGTTCGACCGCCTTCCTTCCGAAGCCGATGGATCGGGCCAGGCTTTGCGGAGCGCAGAGTGGGAGGAGAAACTCTATAGGATAGCCCAGGCCGCAGGGCCTGGAGCACAATGGGGAGGAACCCACCTCGCCCTGGAGACACGGTTCGTGCGATTAGCCCGCCATGCGGCAACCCTCCCCCTTGCGATGGGAGTTTCCTGCTCCGCCCATCGTAAGGCAAGAGCCTATATGGACGAAACGGGCTGGTATCTTGAAAAGCTGGAAAAGAATCCTAAAAGATTTTTAAAGGCCCTGAATCTACCTTCCGGCGAAGCAATGGAGATAGATCTATCCCAACCTCGTCAGACCTGGCTCGCGACCCTTCGCGGTCTCAGGAAGGGGACAAGGGTATTGCTCTCAGGTCCCGTGTGCCTTGCCCGGGACGTCGCCCATGCCAAGCTGCATACGCTTCTCGCAAAGGGTGAGACCCTTCCTCCCTATCTGAAGGACTATCCTGTCTTCTACGCCGGTCCCACGGAAGCCCCCCAAGGCTATGCTTCAGGCTCCTTCGGACCCACCACCTCTTCGCGGATGGACAGCTACCTGTCTCCTTTCATGGCTCGGGGCGGAAGCCCCGTGACCATCGGCAAGGGAGGCAGAAGCCTCCAGGCGAGGGAGGCGATGCAGAGGCATGGAGGCGTGTACCTCGCGGCGATAGGCGGAGCGGCCGCCCTTGCGGGAAAGGAAAACGTCAAGGCAAGCGTGGTGGTGGACTTCCCCGAACTCGGCATGGAGGCGGTGCGGCTGGTTACCTTGGATAAATTGCCCGCCCTTGTGGTAATTGACGCGAATGGAGAAGATTTCTATTCTTGATACCGCGATGAATCCCCGCTTGCAAAGGGAAAGCATTGGTCCCAGGTTTGGGCTTTCCTACTTCCTCTTCTTCGCCATCTATGGCATTGCCTCTCCCTATTTGCCCATACTCCTCCGAGGCATAGGATACAGAGCGGAGGGCCTATCTTCCTTGCCAAGAGGGCGGACGCCAGAGGCAAGTACAATCCCTACCTCCAGGGATCGGGGTTTTCGATCCTCGTAGGCCTCCTGATCCTTGTAGCCTGGAAATCGCCGGTGGTCACGATCCTCAGCCTGGGGCTCATTTCCCTTGGACTCAAGACACCCATCTCCGTCCTCGACGCAGCCCTCATAAAAACCATCGACCGAGGGGAAAGGTCGAAAAAAAAGCTCCCCAGCTACGGAGCCTTGAGATCCCTGGGCTCCCTCGGCTTTGTAGTCGTCACCTTGAGCGTTCAATTCATCCCTGGATTCGACACAAGCCCGGCCTGGGTCATGGCCTTGGCCATGGCCGCCCTCACCCTGGCATATATGCTTGGCTTGACCCTGCTTCCCGAGGCTGGAACCAAACCCGAGGAGAAGAACAGGAAGCGCCTAGACCTATCGTGGATCGACCAGAGCTTTATACTCTGCATCCTCATCATAGCCTTGAGCAGACTCTCCATGTCGGCCTACACCTCGTTCTTTTCGCTCTACTTGATGGAATACTTGAATTGGCACACCGTCGGGGCTATGTCCGCCTTGGCCGCGGTGGTGGAGATACCCATGCTCATGCTTTCCCGCCGGGTAATG
>VKGY01000059.1:0-7186 GCA_008080685.1 Spirochaetota bacterium | reverse complement strand
TACAGCCCCATAGGCATAATACAACTCTCCTCCATCGCGGTGATCCTACGACTTCTGGCGTATGCGCTCTTTCCAACCAAGGGAGGGGTCATCCTCGGACAGGTCCTGCATTCCGTCAGCTACGGTCTTTTCCACCCTGCGGCGGTCACCCTCATTAGCCTAAAGACTCCTCCCTCGGAGCGGGCCACGGGAATTTCCATCCTCGTGGGGATAGGAATGGGCTTACCGGTGTTTTTAGGGAGCAGCATCGGCGGCCTTGTCATCGAAGCAGTGGGATACCGATGGCTTTTCGCGATCTTCAGCCTTTTTTCCATGGGAAGCATCGCCCTTTACCGGACAAAGGGCGGCTATTTAAGAAATCTGCGCTAACTTTTTTTCCGCAAGATAAAGGGCGGTCACCATCAGGGCGTGACTCATTTCCCCCTCTCCCATAGTGGACCGGACGAAATCCGCCGGAACAAGGAGGGCATCGACCACTTCCTGTTCATCAAGGTTGCGCTCCACCGCAGGATGGGGATCCAGGGCCAGGAACACATGGAATCGATTGGATTGGATGGCGGGATTGGGGTAGACGGTCCCAGCGTGGAGGATGAGGCTGGAGACCCATCCCGTCTCTTCCGCAAGCTCCCTGGCGGCAGCGCTCCCGGGGTCTTCGTCGGCTTCAACCACGCCGCCGGGAAATTCCAGGCTCGAGGCATTGGAGCCGTGTCGATACTGGCGGACCATGAGGAATTCCTCCCTTGGCTGACGCAGCAGGGGAACCACCACCGCCCATTCGTTCGCCTCCATCACGGAAAAACGGCCAACCCTCCCGTCCGGCGCCCTCGATTCCTTTTCAAAGACCGTAAAAACTCCGGCCCTGTATTTTGCGACCCTTGATATATCAGTCCACGCGAGAGAACCTGAACCATCTCCAGCGACCATTTTGCTCCTCCTAGGCCGGTATCGTATAGAATCGTCCCCATCCACATCAAGACGGACGCAGAGATCCCGCGCGCGAAGACCACGCATGCTTGCGCCCGAAAACCCTCCGAGATAGGATGGGTGAATGAAAGCAAAAACCCTGGATTCTTCGCCCTGGGAGGCGATGGAAAGCTTGGAGGCGGCGATCACCATCTGCGACGCCGATCTTCGGTTGATCTCGATGAACGGCAAGGCATTGGCCAGCTTTGGCATGGCAGGCGGAGAGGCGCCCACGGGAATGGACTTGCGGGAATGCCACAAGGAGCAGTCGGTCGCCACGATGGAAGATATACTCCGCACAGGCGTCCCAAACGTCTACACCATCAAGAAAAAAGGATTGAGGAAAATGATATGGCAAGCCCCATGGACCAAAGAAGGCAACATTGCGGGACTTGTGGAAATTTCATTTATCCTCCCCCTGGACATACCTCATTTCGATAGGGATTGAAAGAACCGCGCCCGCGTTGCGCGATGTTGCAAACCGGAGGAGCATGGATCATGATCGGGAAATACCTCCTCTTCGCGCTCCTTTTTTTTAGCGGATGCGCCACCGACCCGGCCAAGCCGAGGATCCAAACGATCAAGGATAACGTAATGGCAAAGCAAGAAAATGTCGTAGTGATGGCTCACAGGGGTTTTAGGGGCATAGCGCCAGAGAACACTCTTCTCGCTGCGCTCAAAGGATATGAGAGCGGAGCGGATTACTGGGAATTGGACGTGGCCGCCAGCGCCGACGGAACCTTGGTCGTCCTCCACGACGACAGCCTCAAGAGAACCACCGATGCGGCAAGCCTTTATCCAAGCAGGAGCCCCTGGTCAGTGTACTCCTTCACCTTGGCTGAGATTCGATCCCTTTCTGCAGGGGCTTGGTATGAAACGACAGATCCTTTCAAGCAAATCGCCGCAGGAAGAGTCGGCGCAAAGGATCTTGTGGCCTTCCAGAGCCTGGGCGTGCCAACTCTTGAGGAAGCGCTACTCCTTACAAAGGACAAGGGGTGGAAGGTAAACGTGGAGATAAAGGATGCGACGGGGGAGGCCTGCGACGGGTGGATCGTGGAGAACACCTCCGCCATGATTCGAAGCCTCGACATGGCGGGTTCGGTAGTCGTTTCTTCCTTCAACCACGAGTATCTTCTCAGGCTGAAAGCCGCGGCGCCGGAAATCCAAAGGGCCGCGCTGATCGACAAGCCCATTGCCGATCCGATCGCCCTGTTGAAGCGCCTGGAAGCGGTCGCTCTCAATCCCAACTACAAATACCTGGATGAAAAGACTGTCAGGGAAGTAAGATCCGCGGGCTTCCATGTCTACGTCTGGACCCCCAACAAAAAGACGGACATGGAACGGCTTGTAGCCTGGGGCGTCACAGGCCTTATCACCGACTTCCCCGACCGGGCCCTTGAAATCCTTGGAAGGCCAGCGGCCGATAGGTGACTAACGCGGAACTCGCGGCACTTTTATCAAATTTTCATTGCGTGTACACAATAATCGGTTTACACTGGGAGCCGTATAAAAGGACTAAAAAGTCCGCTCTCAAAATCCATAGGAGGCAATCGGATGAAACGAATTGCTCTGTTAGCAATGATCGCTCTCGTGGTCGTCGGCGCCTACGCCCAGACGACCGTGGAGTTCTGGCACGCCATGACGGGAAAAAACGGCGAAATGGTGCAAGCCCTGGCCGACAAGTTCAACGCAAGCCAGAAAGACTACAAGGTTCAGCCGGTATACAAGGGCTCTTATAGCGATACCATGAACGCTGGCATCGCCGCCTTCCGCGCTGGCCAGGCCCCCGCCATCATTCAAGTCTATGAAGTAGGCACCGCCACCATGATGGCCGCCAAGGGCGCCGTGAAGCCGGTTTACCAGCTCATGGCAGAGAACAATGAAAAGTTCGACCCCAAGGTCTACATCCCCACCATAACATCTTACTATTCCACTTCAGACGGCAAGATGCTCTCTCTCCCCTTCAACTCCTCCACCGCCGTCATGTACTTCAACAAGGACGCCTTCAAGAAAGCTGGTCTCGACCCTGAGAAGGCTCCCACCACCTGGCCAGAGTTCTTCGCAGTGGCGCAAAAGCTCAAAGATTCGGGCATGGAAGGCGGATTCACCACCAACTGGATTTCCTGGATTCAACTCGAGAACTTCTCCGCCTGGCACAACATACCCTTCGGAACCCGGAACAATGGTTTCGATGGGCTTGACACGCAGCTCGTCTACAACTCCCCCTTGGTCCTAAAGCACTTCGAGACCATCTATGACCTTTCCAAGAAGGGAGTATTCATCTATGGCGGCCGGGAAAACAAGGCCAACCCTCTCTTCATCTCCGGCAAGGTTGGAATGCACTTTGAATCCATAGGCGGATATGGCAACATGAAAGCCAACGCCAAGTTTAATTTCGGCGTAGCCCGCTTGCCTTACTATCCCGATGTCCCCGGCGCTCCTCAGAACTCCATCATCGGAGGCGCAAGCCTCTGGGTTTTCAATGGCAAGTCCAAGGCCGAGTACAAGGCCGTCGCTGATTTCTTCTCCTTTATCTCTGAAACTGGGATGCAGGCCTACTGGCATCAGAACACAGGCTATGTCCCCATTACTACCGCCGCCTACGAACTGACTAAGTCGCAGGGCTTCTACAATTCCAATCCCGGTCATGAGGTAGCCATCCGCCAGCTCCTCAATAAGGCACCCACGGGCAATTCCATGGGCATCCGCTTCGGCAACTTCAACATCATCCGAGAAATCGAAGACCAGACCTGGGAAGACATCCTGGCCGGAAAAATCAGCGTCAAGGACGGCTTGGACAAAATGGTTCGCGAAGGCAACAAGACCCTTAGAGATTTCGAAAGGCTGCACAAATAATAATTTTTACGGCGCCGCACCTGTGCTATACTGTCGGGGCCGCCTGAGGGCGGCCCCTTTTTGAAGGCCGGGCGTTTTCCATTATGGCGACATTTACGAAAAATACCCGTTCTTCCCCAATTCAACGCGAGTGTAGGTTTTATCATGGCTAAACAGTACGAATTCAGCTCGAAAGGCCTGCCCTATCTGCTGGTGCTCCCACAGATGGTCATAGTCTTTCTCTTTTTCTTCTGGCCCTCGGCCCAAGCTATTTGGCAGTCTTTCTTCCTCCAGGATCCCTTTGGAGGCAAGGTAATTTTTGTAGGCTTTGAGAATTACACAAAGCTGTTCACCGATCCCGACTATTGGGCTTCCTTCCGGGTATCCACCTCCTTCGCCATCTCGGTGGCATTCTCATCAATGACCATCGCCCTGTTTATAGCGGTTCAAGCCAACAAAAAGATCAAATACGATTCCTTTTACAAAACGATGATGATTTGGCCTTATGCTGTCGCCACCATGGTGGCGGGCGTGCTCTGGCTCTTCATGTTCAACCCGAATGTGGGCATCATCGCCTGGATTCTAAAATACAAGTTGGGCGTGGAATGGAGCCACCTCCTGAAATCCGACCAGGCTTTCCTATTATTGACCCTCGCGGCGAGTTGGAAACAGATTTCCTATAATTTTGTATTCTTCCTCGCTGGTCTCCAATCAGTTCCACTTCCCTTGGTGGAGGCCGCGGCCATCGACGGCGCCGGTCCGGTAAAGCGTTTCTGGACAATCATCTTCCCCCTCCTTTCACCCACGTCCTTCTACCTTTTGGTGATGAATCTTGTCTACGGTTTCTTTGAGACATTCCCCATCGTTCACCAAGTCACCGCGGGAGGCCCGGGGAAAGCTACTCAGATTTTGGTATACAAAGTGCGGCGCGACGGGGTGATCAACCTAGACCTAGGCTCCTCCTCCGCCCAGTCCGTCATCCTCATGTTCATGGTTATCAGCCTTACGATTTTCCAGTTCCGCTTTATCGAGCGGAGAGTCACCTACTAAGGGGAATGCGATGACAGAACACAAAAAATCGGCAAGGCTCTTCCCCCATATCGTGCTGTGGTTCGCGATAATAATAATCCTCTTTCCCCTCTACTTTGTCTTCGTGGCGTCCACAAGGACGAGCGCGGATATTCTTTCCGCCCCCATGCCTATGTATCCCGGCCCCCATTTGATTCGAAACTATGGGCAAGCCCTCCTGGAAGGCACAAAAAACCTCGGAGCCTCGGCCTTCACCATGATGAAAAATTCCTTCATCATGGCGATGGGAATCTCCTCGGGGAAAATCATCGTATCCCTCCTGGCTGCATTCGCGATTGTATTTTTCAACTTTCCAGGCCGGAAATTCTGCTTCTGGGCTATCTTCATCACCCTCATGCTGCCGGTGGAGGTTCGCATCATGCCTACCTACAAGGTCATCTCAGACCTGGGCATGCTCAATTCCTACGCCGGCCTCATCCTGCCCATGATCGTATCTGCCACGGCGGTTTTCCTGTTCCGGCAGTTCTTCTTGTCCGTCCCAAGGGAAATCACTGAAGCCTCGCAGATTGACGGGGCTACGTCCATGCAATTTTTCCGTTCCATCCTTGTGCCCATGACCCGCACCCCCGTAGCGGCGATGTTCGTGATCCAATTTATCTACGGCTGGAACCAGTACCTGTGGCCGCTGCTCATTACAACCAAGGTCGAGTACTATACTCTCCTGATCGGCATCAACCGCATGCTGTCCGGCGCTGATGTGCAGATAGAGTGGCAAATTGTCATGGCCACCACCCTCCTCGCCCTCATCCCCCCTGTCCTAGT
Organism: Spirochaetota bacterium; assembly: GCA_008080685.1. Taxonomy (GTDB): domain Bacteria; phylum Spirochaetota; class Spirochaetia; order Treponematales; family Rectinemataceae; genus VKGY01. The sequence continues at coordinate 1,537 of VKGY01000059.1, read as the reverse complement.
GGTGGTGATCATGCAGAAGCAATTCGTGGCGGGAATGACCGATACGGAAAAATAGACCAACCAGGCGTGAAAATAAAGAAGACCGGCATGGTATCTGCTTATAAAACTAATTTCTTGCCGGAAAATTCTAGATGTTGTCCGTAAGGTAGCCACCGTCCACGGGAATCGACACGCCGGTCACGAAACCCGAAGCGTGGTCGCTGGCCAGGAAAAGCGCGGCTCCCCACAGTTCCTCATGCTTGCCGAACCTTCCGAAAGGGGTTCGTGCGATGATCGCTTTGCCACGGGCGGTGAGATCGCCGGTTTTTTCATCTATAAGGAGGGCGCGGTTCTGGTTTCCCACGAAGAACCCAGGGGCTATGGCGTTGACCCTGATCCCATGGGGGGCCAATTCCTTGGCTAAGGCTTCGTTGAGGTTCAAGACGCCTGATTTCGCCGCGTTATACGCCCAAGTTCCAGAAAGTGCCTTGTAGCTCGTCATAGAGGTCATGTTGATCACGCAGCCTTTTATTCCCCGCGCGATCCAGTATTTGGCGAAAACCCTGGTGGGAACGACAAGTCCCGCCATGAGGTTGAGCTTGAGCACGTCCTCGAAGATCGCCTCATCGAAATCGACAAAGGGTGACTTGCCTCGGTTTCCGCCCACTCCGTTCAGGAGAGTATCCACAGGACCGCCCGAGATCCGCTCCGACTCTTCCAAGGCCTTCTCGCAGGCTTCCCTTGAGCCCGTATCCACGGTGACGGCAAAAATTTCTCCCCCACCCGCTTCGGCGCCGATCTTGGCGGCGGCCTCAGCCATAGGGTGGTTGGTACCCCTGCCCCATATAACCACCTTGGCTCCGGCCTTCAAAAACGCGATGGCCAGACTGCCGGGAAGTCCTCCGGCTCCGCCTGTGATAACCGCTGTCCTTCCCTTCAGGGAAAACACGGAATCGATAAATGACATGGCATCTCCTCTATTTATTTCTGGTCTTAATTTCCGGGCATCACGAGATTTGGCAGGAACATTGTGATTTCTGGAATGTACGTGACCGCCATCAGCACCACGACCATGATGGCATAATACGGTAGCATGGCTTTGGTAACCTTCTCCATAGAAACCTTGCCCACCGCGCAACCGACAAATAGGGCCGAGCCGACGGGAGGAGTGCAAAGCCCTATGGCCAGATTGAGCATCAGCATGATTCCGAAATGAATGGGAGACATGCCAAGGGTGGTGACCACGATGGGAAATAGAATCGGTGTCATGATGAGAATGAGAGGCGCCATGTCCATGATCATCCCCAGGAAGAGCAATAGCACGTTGATCAGGAGGAGGAGTAGTATCCTATTGTTCGTTATGGATAGGATTAGCTCCGTCACCTGGGCGGGAATCCTCAGATATGCCATGAGCCAGCCAAACGCGCTGGCGCTGGAGATCAAAGCCATGACCATGGCCAGGGTCTTTAGTGAATTGTAAAGGATGCCCTTCATAGCCTTGAGGGGTATCTGGCGATACACGAAAAAGGTGATGAAGAAGGCGTAGACCACGGCGATC
>VKGY01000058.1 GCA_008080685.1 Spirochaetota bacterium | reverse complement strand
GATCCTTTTATTGCCCTTGATACTATACGTATGTATAGTTATAATTCAGGCATGGGCGTTCCGATTTCCTTTGAGGGAGTAGACCTGGCCTTCGGCGTCTCGCTGCCGGAGGGGCTGTCCGGCAGCGAGTCGGCAAGCCTTGCCCGCCGGGATCTGGAAGCGCCCTTGCTGGCCGCCCTGGGGGCGGCCGCGCCGTCTGCGGGCTTGGAAACGGTGGAAGCGCCCCTATCGGCATTTGCCCGCAAGCCCCGGGCCCAGCCCCGCCAGTCCGGCCAACTCGGCCAGGTTGGCCCGGAACTTCCCGCAAAAGACCTCTGCGTGCGCCTTGGGCCTGAGATGGCCGATCCCTGCTGCCCCGGGAATCTGTATCGGGCGGCGGTGGAGCAATGTCGGGCCCTATCCTCAATCTCGGCCTTCATCCTTGAGTTCCCTTTTCGATATTCCTACGGGACAGAGGAGCGCCGCCATCTGGACCGGGTAGCCCGGGACATGGAGGGCCTTCCCTTTGCGATCGCCTTTTTCAACCCAGGCTGGTACTCCCTGCGCGTCATAGAGGCCCTGAAGGAAAGGAGCATAGGCCTGTGCCTCATGGATTTCGCCACCCCAGGTCCCCAGGCGCCCCGCTTCGACATGGCAACTTCTTCCTTGGTCTATCTCAAATTCTTAGGCCTGGGCGGCGCAGGCGGCGCCAGATTTGAGAACGCGGGGCGCAGGCTGGCTTCCTGGATACCCCGGTTGGAGGCCCTGGCGCCCCAGGCCGGCAAGATCCGGGTTGTGTTCCAGGCCTTCCCAGGCGAGGGGGCCTAGGTGGCCGGGACCATCCTCCATGTCAACGCAGTGGGGCTTATGGCGGCCCTGGCTGAGCTCAAGGATCCCTCCCTGCGCCGCCGGCCCTTCGTGGTGGCCCGGGAAGGGCTTTGCCGGGCCGTGGTGTCTGACCTCTCGCCTGAGGCCCATAGGGAGGGGATCAGGAGGGGCATGCTTTTGTCCCTGGCCCAGCGCAGGCTCCCGGGCCTGAGGGTGGTGGAGCCGGATTCCCGAAGATGCGGCCAGGCGGACGATCTCATGTGGGAAATAGCCCTGTCCTTCACTCCTTTGGTGGAGAGGGGAGGGCAGGGCCACCTCTTCCTGGACCTCGCGGGCACGGGCCGGATCAACGGCCCGCCCCAGGACGCTTCCATGCGCCTGCGCCGGGAGATCCTGGCCCGGGAAGGCATTTCGCCCACCATCGCCCTGGCTTCCACCAAGACCTCCACCAAGGTGGCCACCCGGGTCTTCAGGCCCGGAGGATTCGTGGCCCTCAACCCAAACGAAGAAACCCAGCTGGTGCGGCTCCAGCCGGTGGAGCTCTTGCCCGGGGTGGGCCCCGTCCTCAAGGACAGGCTTTCCCTGTTGGACATCGAGGACATAGGAACCCTGGCGGACCTGCGCCCCTTCGAAGCCCGGGCTATAGGCCCCCGTGGGCCAGAACTGGTGGCCCGGGCGGGCGGGCTGGACGATTCGCCGGTCAATCCCCAGCCGCCGGAACGGAGATCCTTGGAGGCTTCCGCGGTCTTGGAGCCGGACAGCCTCACGGTGCTGCGCCTTTCCGCGGCCTTGGGCTTCCAGGCCCGCACGCAGGGCTTAGGGGCGCGGCGGGTAGGCGTGGGCCTTGATTTCACGGACGGAAGGGAAGCCTTCGCGGCCTTGAAGCTGCCCAGGGCCTCATCCCGGGACGACGAGCTTTGCGCCGCTGCCTGGGAAGCGGCCCGCCGCGCCGCCTCCCGGCGCGTGCGGGTTCGGCGCATAATGGTCCGGTTCTCCGAGTTCGGCGCGGCGGGTCCGGAGCTCGACCTCTTCGAACCCAGGGACGCGAAGCTGGAACGGCTCCAAGGGGCCCTCGACCGGATCCACGGCCGCCACGGCCTGGGGGCTCTCGCCCCCTGCTCCCTCCTGGCCCTGGCTCAGACAGGCGCGGGGGCCTAGGATGTCCGAAGCCCTGACGCCCCTGGTCGTCCAATCCACCTATACATTTCTCCGAGGGGTTGCCTCTCCCAAGGAGCTTGTCCAGGCGGCCTCGTCGGCGGGGCTTTCCCGCCTCGCCCTGACGGACCGGAACGGCATGCGCGGCCTGCCGGCCTTCGTCGAGGCCTGTCGCAAGGCGGGGATATCGCCCATCACGGGAGTGGAGTTCTCCGATTCCTCAGGCAGGCTCGTTCTCATAGCCCGAACCATCGAAGGCTATTCCTTCCTGACCAAGACCCTCACCCTCATGGCCAATCCCGGCCCGAATGTAGACGTTTCCGGGGCCTCCGCCCGCAAGCGGGAGGGAAGGGGGACGGGAAAGAGGCTCTCGGTGGAGGCCTTGAGGGATTGCCAGCCTGAATACGCCCGGGATCTTTTCGTCTTGGCCGACGACCCGGCTGTCCTGGGCAGGCTCATGGAATCCTCGCCTCAAGGGGCGGGTGCCGGGGGCTGGCTTTTCTGTCTTGTTACGCCTTGCAACAAGGCCCGCTGGGCCGGGCTGGCCGCCACGGGCCAGCCTGCGGCGGCCAGCCCGGAGCTCCGGTTCCTTGAAGTCCGCCAGCGTGAAGTCCAGCGCCTCCTTTTAGCGATAGGCAGGAAGGCCGGCTACGGGGACATCGAGGATGAAGAGCTCGATCCTGCGGCTTCCGCATGGTCCGAGGAAGCCCTGCGGATCTCCGGAGGCGCAGGACAGCCTTGGGCGGCTCCTCAGGCCTTGGGGCCTTGGCTTGCGAAGGCGGCGGTGAACAACAGGCGCATCGCCGAGCTTGCCTTGGGCGATCCCTTCTCCGGCTTCCACTTTCCTGCCTACCAAGGGGACCTTCTCTCCGGCGGCGGGGCGCCGGCAGTGTCCCAGGCCCAGGATCCGGCGGAGCTTTTACGCGCCCTGGTGCGGGAAGGGGCGGCGCGGCGGTACGGCCATTGCGGGGGCGAAGTGGCCGCAAGGATTGACTACGAAATGGCGCTCATCGTCTCCAAGGGCTTTTGCGATTATTTCCTCATCGTCCGGGACATAGTGCGCCGCGCCTCCCGGGTCTGCGGCCGAGGAAGCGCCGCCGCCAGCATTGTCTCCTATTGCCTGGGCATCACCGAGGTAGACCCCCTGCGCCACAACCTCTACTTCGACCGCTTCCTCAACCCCGGCCGCAAGGACCCGCCGGACATAGACATAGACTTCGCCTGGGACGAGAGGGACGGCATTCTCGAGGCCTTGGTGAAGGCCTACGGCCCTGGGCGGGTAGCCCGGGTGGCCAACCACAACTGCTTTAGGGATCGCTCGGCCCTCAGGGAAACAGCCCGGGCCTTCGGCATGCCCGACCAGGAAATCTCCGCCTTCGAAAGGTCCCTGCGGGTGGACCAGGAAGCCGCCCTGGCCCAGGCCGACCCAGCCTGGCGGCGGATCCTGGGACTTGCCAAGCGCATCGTGGACTTCCCCCGCCACCTGGGAACCCACTCCGGAGGCATCGTCATAGTGCCGGAGGATATTGCCCGCTACGCTCCCATCGAGGAAACCGGCACGGGAATCCGGGTCCTGTCCTGGGACAAGGAGGGAACGGAGCAGGCGGGCTTGGTAAAGATAGATCTATTGGGCAACCGGTCCCTGGCGGTGGTCAGGGACGCCGCGGACTCGGTCCGCGCCCAGGGGATCGCCCTGGATGCGGCCCTGGGGAATCCCCTGGACAATCTAGCCACTGTAGCCCTCCTCGCCCGGGGGGACAGCATGGGTGTCTTCTACGTCGAAAGCCCCGCCATGCGCCTCCTTCAGAAAAAGACTGGCCGCGGGGACTTCGAGCACCTGGTCATCCACTCCTCCATCATCCGTCCCGCGGCCAACGCCTACATCAACGAGTACATCGACAGGTTGAAGGGCAAGCCTTGGAAGCCCCTGCATCCCCTTTTGGAAGGACTCTTCGACGAGACCTACGGCATCCTCTGCTACCAGGAGGACGTATCCAAGGCGGCCATGGCCCTGGCGGGCTTTTCCTCAGCCCAGGCGGACGGCCTTCGCAAGATCCTGGCCAAGAAGGACGCGGACGCAAGGCTCCAGGAGCATTGGCCCGCCTTTTCCAGAGGCGCCGCGGCCCGAGGCGTGGATTCCGCCACCATCCAGGCGGTCTGGGACATGATGCGGTCCTTTTCGGGCTACTCCTTCGTCAAGGCCCACTCCGCCAGCTACGCCATGCTCTCCTTCCAGTCCGCCTACCTGCGCGCCCACCATCCCGCGGCCTTCATGGCCGCGGTCATGTCCAACCATGGAGGCTTCTACTCCCCCTTAGCCTACGCCAGCGAGGCGCGGCGCATGGGCCTTCGCCTCCTTTCCCCGGACGTGAACGAAAGCCAATGGAGATGCCAGGGCCGGGGGAAGGCCATCCGCTTCGGCTTCTGCATGGTCGCGAACCTCTCCGCCGCCGCTGCCCAGGCCATCCTGGACGAGCGCCGCGCCTCAGGTCCCTTCTCCTCGGCGGACCAGTTCGCCCGGCGCGTGACCTTCGAAAGGTCCGACGCCGAGGCCCTGGTGGGCTGCGGCGCCCTGGACAGCCTTCTTGGCCAGCCTGAACGCCTCGAAAGTCCCGGTAGATCCGGAAGCTTTTCAAGGGCTTCCGTCCTCATGACCCTCCTCTCGGTCTGCGCCTTCAAGGAGGACAGGGCCGGATCCGCGGTGGGGCGCGGGCCCGGCTCGGGGGCAAGCGGCGAACTCTTTCCCGAGGAAGGCTTTCGCGCGGCGGGATCGCCCTATGGGGCGGGATCGCCCTGTGTGGCAGGACCTCTCTGCGAGCCCTCTCCGCCCCGCCGCCTTGAGCCCCTCTCCCAGCGAAAGCGCCGCCAGGCGGAATTCAAATATCTCGGCACCACCCTGGATTGCCACCCCCTTGAGCTCTGGCCCCGCCTCTTCAGCCAGGAGAGGCTCCGCGCCCGGGACCTGGAACGCTGGGCTGGGCGCCGGGTACGCCTGCTTGCCTGGCCTATCACCGCAAAACCCGTCCTCACCGCCAGCGAGGAACCCATGGAGTTCGTCTCCTTCGAGGATGAGACGGCTATCTTCGAGGCCGTCCTTTTCCCCGAGGCCTACAAAAAGTTCCGCCACCTTCTATTCGAGGAAGGCCCCCTCTGGGTCGAAGGCCTGGCGGAAAAGGACAGGGGAGCCTTAACCTTGGCCATAGAGTCGATCAAAAAAGGGGAATGATGCGTCTCGGTATTGACAATGATAATCATTATCAAATACAATGACACCACCAAGGAGTACCTACAGTGAGAATTTCAAGATTACTGCGTTTTTCCCTTCTTGCTTTTATACTTGCGTTTTTTGCGGCCGGGCTATCCGCCGAAGAAGGCATAGTGACCGTCTATACCCACCGGCACTATGAAGCTGATCAGACTATTTTCGATTTGTTCACCGCAAGGACCGGGATAAAGGTGAGGGTGCTGAAGGGCGACGCGGACCAGCTTCTGCAGAGGCTCAAGGCCGAAGGCGCGAAGAGCCCGGCGGATCTTTTCATAACCGCCGATGTGGGGCGGCTTTGGAAAGCCAAAGAGGAAGGCTTGCTTCAGTCCGCAAGAGGTTCGGCAATTTCCGCTATACCAGCCCATCTGCGGGATGCGGAGGGCCATTGGGTCGGCTTGACCAAGCGCGCCCGCGTCATAGTCTGGGATGGCGTGAAAAGCGTCTCCTCCCCTGCACGGAACTATCTCGACCTCGCATCGCCGGCCATGCGAGGAAAGGTTCTCATCCGCTCAAGCGGCAATGTCTACAATGTCAGCATGACCGCCGCCTTGATCGGGACGTATGGAGATGCTGGCGCGGCAAGCTGGGCCGCCGGTGTCGCCGCTAATCTCGCCCAACCGCCGAAGGGAGGCGACCGCGACCAAATGAAAGCCCTCGCCGCGGGAGTGGGAGGTTCTAGCGCCGTGGCGGTGACCAATACCTATTACCTAGGCCAACTGCTGGGCAGCCAGGATCCCGCCGAACGGGAGATCGGTTCCCGGATGCGTGTGGTCTTCCCCGACCAAGAAGGGGCGGGAACCCATGTCAACGTGTCCGGGGCTGGCATTGCGCGCCACAGTCCAAATCGGGAGGGAGCCCGCCTTCTCCTCGAGTTCATGGTTTCTGTGGAGGCCCAGCGACTCTTCGCAGAAGCAAATTTCGAGTATCCCGTCCTTCCGGGTGTTCCTCTTCATCCCTTTGTCGCCGCCTGGGGTAGCTTCAAGGAAGACACCCAACCGCTGGAGAACCTAGGCAGGCGCAGCGCCGGCGCCCTGGCGTTGATGGACAAGGCCGGCTGGAAGTGATGATTTTCAAGCGGTGCGCGGCGCGCGAGGATCTGCGATCCGAACCTGCCAGGCGCCTCTTGGCCCGGAGGGCAGGGGCAATCCTGCCCCTGGTCCTCGTGCTTTTGCCGCTCGGCGCCCTTGTTTCCGCGATTGCGGGAGAGGGGGGGCTTGGCGTTTGGTTCGAAGGCCGATTCGGCCTTATTCTGGAATATGCCGCAGGCTCCCTTGCAAGCGCTTTGGTGGCGGCGAGCCTCGCTTGGATACTTGGAACGAGCTTGGCTTGGCTTGCCGCATTCTACGATTTTCCTTTCCGGCGTTTCCTTAGTTTTTTCGCCGCCCTTCCTTTGGCGGTGCCAGCCTACCTCGCCGTCTATGCCCATGCCGGCTTCCTCGACATCACTGGCCCGATAAGCCGTGGGCTTCGCGGGGCAGTTCCGGATTCAGCGTTTCGCCTTGCCCCGGGCGGCACTCTATGGCTTGGCATAGTCCTCGGTTTCCAGCTTTATCCTTACGTCTATCTGATTGTGTATCCAGCCCTTAGGCGAGGCCTCCGCTCCCCCCTGGATGCCGCGCGTGTCTTGGGGCGTGAGGGATTTTGCCTTTTCCTGCGTCCTGGGCTTTCCCTAGCCCGGCCGTTTTCCGCCGCGGGAGCCCTTCTTGTGGCCATGGAGGCCTTGAACGAGTACGGGGCCGCGGCCTATCTCGGGGCTCCAACCCTGACCTCTGGCCTTGTGCGGGCATGGTCCCATGCCTTTGATATCGGCGCCGCCGCGTCGATCGCCCTCCTTTTAGCCGGATTGGCTCTCCTCCTCGTTGCGGCGGAGAAAGCCATCCGGGGCAGAGGACGGTATGCCTCCAGCTTAAAATCAGCCCAGCGCGGCGCATCCTTTCCCCGAACCCGCCCTCGGAGGGCTTGGCTCTTTAGCTTGCTTTTCATCCTCGCCGCGACGCCTGGCCTTGCGGTGCCCCTGATTCAATCCGCGTGGTGGATCCTCCTCTTTCCGAGAGATCCCGGAGTCCGTCTTTTTTCGGCTGTGGGCGGATCGCTCTTCATCATACTCGTCGCGGGAGGCCTGGCTCTGCTTGGCGGACTTGCTAGCCTTCTCCTGTTCCGCGCCTTTGGAGGGAGTCCGCGCCGCTCGGGACTCATGTCCTTTTCAGCTAAGGCAGGCTATGCGGTTCCCGCAGTCGTCCTGGCCTTGGGTTTTGTCCGCCTTGGCGGTGGTGCCCTCGCGGGTTTTGTCTCCGGTCTCGCCCTTCTCGTCGCAGCCTTGACGGCCCGCTTCATGGGGGTTGCCTACGGAGGCCTGGAAGCCGCATGGTCCCACCGGGTCGAGCCTTACCGGGCGCCGGCGGAGCTGGCCTCGCCTTCGGCTTTCGCAAGAATCCGGGGCATCTACACCCCGCTTCTTCGTCCGGCAATTTTCTCCACGGGCCTTCTTGTAGCCCTGGATCTTGTGAAGGAACTGGGGGCGAGCCTTCTGCTTCGGCCTCTCGGCTTTGAGAGCCTTGCCACCTATGCCTATGAGCAGGCGAGCCAGGAGTTGCCCCATCTTACCGCCTTGCCGGGGCTTGCGATCGTGGCCCTTTCTGGCTTGGTCGTGTGGCGAGTGTACAAGGAGTACTTCCATGAAGTCTGACTATGGACCGCGATCTTGGCTTAGGCTGGAGGGGCTTGGTTTTTCTTATGGAAACGCGGAGCTTTTCAAGGATTCTTCCCTGGACGTAGCCGAAGGCGAGACAGTGGCGATGACGGGTGCATCGGGGTGTGGTAAATCCACCCTTCTGCGCTTGATCTCCGGCCTTCTTAGACCCTCTGCAGGCGTTATCAATCTGGACGGGGAAATCCTGGACGACCCCGGGCGCTATGTCGAACCCGGCCGCCGCGGGATTGGCTTGGTTTTCCAAGATGCGGCGTTATTCCCCCACCTGAAGGTATCGGCGAATATTCTCTTCGGCCGCCCAGCGGCTGATCCTCGTTCTTTGGAGGCTCTCAATCGCCTTTCGATCCTCCTCGAGTTGGAAGGTTTGCTCGACCGGTATCCCCATGAGCTCTCGGGCGGCCAACAACAGCGAGTCGCCTTGGCGCGAGCCCTTGCGCCGGAACCTCGGCTTCTCCTGTTGGACGAAGCCTTCGCAGGCCTGGATCGCCAACGGAAACGTCGCGTCATTCCTGAACTTCGCGAAAAATTGGATGCCCTGGGGGTTACTGTCTTGGCTGTCAGCCATGATGCGGAGGAAGCGATGCTCCTGGCGAAACGGGTTGTCATGCTCGATGGGGGCAAAATAGTGCAGGATGGAAGTCCGGAGGAGCTTGCCCAAAAACCCGCGAGCCCGGCGGTGGAAGCCTTTTTCGCCCCCCTGCCCTGGGCGTGAGGGTTATCCGCTCACCATTTCCCAAAGCTTGTCGTAGCTGTCCACGATGTCATATTTTGCATTGTCGTAACTGATGGCGCGGAAGTGCTCGTGTGCGCAATGCGCCTTCGTTTCTTCGATCTTACGCAGTTCCAGCGTTGACATGTCACCCTTCGTTTCTGCGACAAAGTAGATATGCTTGACCTTGTCTTCATGGAAGGCAATAGCCCAGTCGGGACTGTACCTGCCTACTGGGGTGCTAATGTAAAAGCCTCTGGGGAGTTTTACGTAGACTTCAACTTCCTTATGATGCGCTTCTAGCTCCGCGGCGAACTTCCGTTCGTTCTGCGAATCGTAGATGACGTTCTCGTCCATGCGTTCGTCGTTTTGGTTTACCGCGAGGCGTAGGCCGCGCCCCACTTCCTGTCGCTTGCGCACCTCGCTACTGCTCTTTTTAAACTGAATATGAACCGCACAGGCTCACACAGATCCAGAAGGATTTCTTTCCTTTTTAAAATTTTTTCGTAGGCATCAACATCATCGGAGGTGCGCTCCTTCCTATCGCCGAGAGAACTGTCGATCAGGCGGCCGCTTTTCTTGTCGATGGAAAAGTATCCGTCATGCGTGCGTTCCGCGGATATTCCGGAAAGGTATTTCGAGTATCCTTCATAATCCTCGAATAAGAGCTGCAGGCTACGTACAATATCTTTATATTCTTCCTCGAAGATCTCGACGTAAGGCCCGTTTTTTTTCTTGCCGTGTTCATCGTACTGCCTGTATTTCGCCACCTCGTCGATGAAAAAGAGTGAAAGCACCTTGATACCCTTCGAGAAAAGCTGACGCTCCCGTTCAATGTGCGAGAGAATTGTTTCCCTGATCTGGATGCGGTGCAGCTGTTCGTCGCTGACAGAGCCGATGACATCGCCCGCGAAGAGTTTTTTGCCGTTGGTGAATTCCACCGAAGAATCGCGCCCATCGATCCGCAGGACGGTGTAACCGTCCTTGTATTCTGCTAACTCTCCTGAATTATCGAAGAGATTGTATCCCTCGCTGACAATCCTCGAGACCTTCCTGATGCCCGTGGCGCCTTTTACCTCGAATTCGATGGTCGCCGTCGGGTTGCCCTTGGAGAGGTTTATTCCCTGAACGTATACATAGCCTTCGGTGGCGGTGCTTCCTGATACGGAGATTCCCTTTACAGCTATCTTCTTGACGAGTTTCTTGTTGTAGGCCTCCAAGGCATCGAGTCGATAGATCATGTTGTAGATGCTGTCGGGTCGATGGGTGGCCGAATACCGGAGCGTAAAAAGCGGTGTGAATTTCTTCAGCTTTTCCTTGGTGGCCGCGCCCTTCACCGACTGGGGTTCGTCGATGATCAGGATAGGGTTCGTCTTGGCCAGAATGTCGATGGGCTGACGAGAACGGAACTCATCCAGCTTCATGGAGATACGCCGGGCATCCTTGCCCTTGGCATTGAAGGCCTGGCTATTGATGATCATCACATTGATTGCGCTGTCTGAGGCGAAACGGTCGATCTCCGTGAGTTGGGAGGAATTATAAATGAAATAGCGGATTTTCTTGCCATAGTCCTCGGTGAAATGTTTCTCGGTGATCTGGAATGTCTTGTACACGCCTTCGCGAATGGCTACGCTGGGTACCACGATAATGAATTTGCTCCAGCCATAGCGTTTGTTGAGCTCGTACATGGTCTTGATGTAGGTATAGGTTTTTCCAACGCCGGTCTCCATCTCCACGGTAAGGTTACTGTGTAGCGTACCGGGTCCCGGTCGGTGAGGTCATGAAGGAAAAGCGCCGTTTCGTGGGAGTAGATGATTTTCGAACGCCGCAATTGCGCAGTGTACATTTTATCGTTAAGCTCATCCGGTAATATATAAACGCCGAAAGCCGCCCGCTCCAGATCGCCGGACTTTACTAGCAGTCTGAGTCGTTCGTTAGAGATTCCGATTTCGTTCGCCTGGGCTGTCGTTACCACGCCGCTATTTTTTGTGAGAATTGATCGCAAAGCCTCCGGAACTGACAAAGCATCATCTCCTATTTGATTTTCGTGCTATTATAATAAACAAAACTTGCACAATTATTAATAACGATATTTCTCATCATTTCAATCTCAATATGGAAATTTTACTCATTTGATCCCACCATCGACCAAGGCCTTCTCGGTTGCGGTCAATCGATACTTCTGCAGCCGGCTGGTCGGCGAGTCGGGCAAGGTTCGTTCGACCAATCCCGCGCTCATGAGCGGTTCGATCGTGCGTTTGAACGCGCGCGAATCGCCAGAGCCCTATGGCGGCAAATATTTCTTTTCGTGAAAGGCTCTTGCCCTCGAGCGCCTGCAATACCGCACGCTGAGGAGCACTCAATTCGACTTGGTGCTCATCTTGATGCTTATCTTGGTGCTTTTCCTGGAGCTTAATGCTGTCAAACAGCGCGGAAAGGGTAAACTCGATAAAGACGCCTGGATCGTTCGCATTTCTTGTTGTCTCAATAGCCTGGTAGTTGTCCGGCCTGTTCTGGAACAAAATTGATTCCATGGGTATCCAGGCGAACATCGAATTCCATTGGGCGAGCACGAGAGTTTGCCATAATCGTCCCATTCGGCCGTTGCCATCCTCAAATGGGTGAATCGTATCCAGTTGTCAGATAGCTTTTTCGGGCATAGCACGAGGACGGAGCGGTTGCGATTCTCGTAATATTTGACGACCGCGAGGGCGGTGAAGGTCTTTCCCAAGCCGACGCTGTCCGCGAGGATGCATCCGTTGAAAGTCTCCAGCTTGTTGATGATCGCCAGAGCCGCGTCCTTCTGGAATGTGTAGAGTAAATTCCATATCTTGCTCTGCTTGAATCCCGTGGTCTCGATGGGCAGGACGTCCTCGGAGATGTCCTCAAGAAACTCGTTAAAGATGTTGTAGATCGCTAAGAAATAGATGGATTCCGGTGCGTTTTCCGCGTACGCAGCTGTTATGCCATCGATTACCTGGTCGGTCACGTCCTGCATGAGGGTTTTATCGTTCCATACTTGGTCAAACAGGCGGATGTACTCTTCGGAGAGAGGCGCGAACATCTTGTTGACCGGATTGATGATGTTGTTGCCTCGCTCGCAGCCGATATCCGCAGTTGTAAAGCCATGGAGCGGCATATACGTAGTTGTTTCCTCGCCGACTATATTCATGAAACCGCTTATGTTGCCGCCTGTAAGGTTGGAGCGGAAGCTCGCTTTCTTGCTGATCCAGTCGGCGCATTCTCGGGCTATGGCCTTCTGGGTAAGCTCGTTGCGCAACTTTACCTCGAATTCCGTCCCATAGAGCGAGCGTTCACGTTTCAGGCGGGGAATGTAGAATTCTCGCTTTTCCTTGGGGGCTTTCTCCTGCAGAAAGGTCGGGGAGGTAAAGATAAAGCGCAGCTCCTGAATGCTATCCAACTGCCGCTTGAGAACTTGATATGCATAAATTGAAAAACTCGCCGCCGCCACGGACAGCCGGTCGCCCTTCCTAATCGTTACCGCCAAATCATCCTTGACGGTTCTGCCCACGTTATCGAGCATTTCCGGCATGTGCATACAATTAGCTCCTCATTTTTTTATATGTTTTCCAACGAAAATTCTTTTATGGACATAGTCCTATTGTATCATCGCATTAGTCCGAGGTCGAAGACAGATGATAATTATGCAAAGTCGAATCAATTCCGAGAGCCGCAAGTGCGACATCCCTATGAGAGATTAAGGATTTTCCTTGCCGTATCAATATCCACAAGAAGACCTTTGACATATTTATGTAAGACACTGCTTACAAGGCTTTGGTAGGGAATTCCTTCCCGATGTGCAAGGGCTTTTAGATTTGCCATGTCTGCCTTAGACATTCTTATGTTCATTCGCTCTGTTTTTGCGATAGTAGCTTTCGCCGTGGCGATCAATTGCTCTCGCACTTCATCGGGTGCCGGAATAAAATCTTCGGCATGATCCTCATACCACTGTTCTTCCTTGTCCAAGTATTTATTTTCATCATTAGTCATTGTTTTTCCTCCTACGTTCTTTTCTTGAAGGATAGATAGTTTTTAGAAACCAGTTTCCATCCTTGTCGATTATCAAAGGTACTACATAGGGATAACCATCGAACTCCACAATTATGCGATATTGATGGAGCCTTGATGGGTTCTGCTCTGGACCTAGAAAATCGCCGGTGGAAATTTTATCTAATACCATCTCGAATGAGACGGATCGGCTTTTCAACAAGAGCAGGTTCTTCTCCAGATCCCAAAGAATCTCCATGATGAGAAAAATAAACAGAGTGTCGCCTATTGTCAATACAATTATTTCCAAAAGGATACGAACCTATTGCTTGGTCGAATTCCCCACTTGACAAAAATTTCGAAAACCATTAAATAAGATATAGATATCTGATTTAACGGCGCGCTGAAGGAGGGGAAGATGGACAAGATTGTCGGGATCTCCGATAGGACCAACGCGGCCCTCCACGCATTGGCGCTGGCGGACAGCAATGGCGGGACGATAGCCGCTGGCGCGGCGGCCAGGAGACTCGGGCTCTCGCCCACCTACTTGGCCAAGATACTCCAGCATCTGGCGGCCAAGGGTGTCGTGGCATCTGTGCGGGGCATAGGGGGGGGGTTCTCCCTTCTAAAGCCCGCCTCCGAGATGGCCTGCATGGAAGTGCTGGAGGCGCTGGATGGCCCCTTGCCCACGCGGTACTGCCTGTTTCCCAAGGCGGTCTGCGCTACGAGGACATGCGCCTTCCGAAGGCTTTGCGTCGATGTGGAAACGATGTTGGTCGAGACATTGAAAAAGTCGACCGTTGCCGATATCGCTGCGGCTTTCGCCTGCGGCGGAGGGCCCGAGCGGGGCTCGGCCTAGAAAAACCAAACACTGCCCTTTGGGCGGTGAAACTTAAAAAGGAGCACCTATGTTCTGCCATCAATGCCAAGAAATGATGAAAAACTCCGGCTGCGCCGCCGCCAAGGGCGTGTGCGGCAAGACCGCTGAGGTGTCCGACCTCCAGGACCTCACCCTCCATGTATGCAAGGGCATCGGCTACTGGGCTTCCAAGGCCTACGCCAAGGGCGTGTACGACGAGGCGGCGGCCTTATTCGTGGACAGGATGCTTTTCGCCACCATCACCAACGCCAACTTCTCCCCTGTGGACTTCGAAGGCTGGATCCTCGAGGGGCTCTCGATCCGCGACTCCCTCCGCTCGGCCTGCGTCAAGGCGGGGGCGGATATGGCGGGGCCCCATCCCGACGCCGCTACCTGGATGGCCGCCGACCTTGAAGCGGTGCGCGTCGCGGCCTCCAAGGGCAAGGGCGGCTGGGCGGAGATCGGGGATGAGAACGTAAAGGCTCTCCAGTCCCTGGTCCTCTACGGCCTCAAGGGCATGGCGGCCTACGTGGAGCACGCCTACGCCATCGGCAAGAAATCCCAGGAAGTCTTCGTCTTCATGCTCAGGGCCCTTTCCGACCTGACGGACGGCTCAAAGACCTTGGACCAGCTCACCTCCCTGGTTCTTGAGACAGGAGAATACGGCGTGAAGGCCATGGCTCTCTTGGACTCCGCCAACTCCGGTGCCTACGGAAGTCCTCGGATCACCAAGGTGAAGACCGGGGTCCGCGATCGCCCGGGCATCCTGATCTCCGGCCATGACTTGGTGGACCTCCACGATCTTCTCGAGCAGACCAAGGGAACGGGCATCGACGTCTACACCCACGGCGAGATGCTTCCCGCTCATTATTATCCCTTCTTTGAGAAATACGACAATCTCTACGGAAACTACGGCGGGGCCTGGTGGACCCAAAATACGGACATCGAGACCTTCGGGGGGCCGGTGCTGTTCACTTCCAACTGCCTGGTTCCTCCGAAGGAAAGCTACAAGCACCGCGTGTTCACCACCGGGGTGGTGGGTTTCGATGGCTGCGTCCACATCGCGGACCGCGAGCCCGGAAAGATGAAGGATTTTTCCGATATAATCGAGATGGCCAAGACCTGCCCTCCTCCCCAGGAACTGGAGAAAGGCGAGATCATCGGCGGCTTCGCCCACGACCAGGTCTTCGCCCTGGCGGACACGGTGGTCGAGGCGGTCAAGTCCGGCGCAATCCAGCGCTTCGTGGTCATGGCGGGCTGCGACGGCAGGCAGAAAGGCCGGTCCTATTACACCGAGGTGGCGGAAAAGCTGCCGGAGAACACGGTGATCCTCACCGCAGGCTGCGCGAAGTACCGGTACAACAAGCTGGACTTGGGCTCCATCGGCGGTATTCCCCGCGTCCTTGACGCGGGTCAGTGCAACGATTCCTATTCCCTTGCCCTGGTAGCCCTCAAGCTCAAGGAGATCTTCGGCCTGGACGATGTGAACAAGTTGCCTCTTTCCTTCGACATCGCCTGGTACGAGCAGAAGGCTGTCCTGGTCCTCCTCGCCCTTCTGTACCTCGGATTCAAGAACATCCGCCTCGGGCCCAGCCTCCCGGGTTTCCTTTCCCCGGCGGTGGCCACGGTCCTGGTAGAGAAGTTCGGGATCAAGGGGATCACCACTCCTGAGGCGGACATTGAGGCGATGATGCAGGGGGCTTGAGCGCTC
>VKGY01000057.1:3862-13011 GCA_008080685.1 Spirochaetota bacterium | reverse complement strand
CCGGGGAGAGTTGCGTCGCATAAAGGTAGAGGTAGACCCTATCCTTGAAATCACGGAGATATCCGACCGGGTGATGCGGACCTGTGGGCCTGCCCTGCTTTTTGAAAAGGTCAAGGGCTCCCAATGGCCCCTTCTTATCAATTACATGGGCTCGGAATCCCGCATGGCCCTCGCCTTCGGCGCTGAGTCGCTGGACGCCAAGGCGGCGGAAATACAAACTCTTATCGAATGGGCATGGAAGCAGCTCAGGGACTTTTCAATCCTTGCCGCGATTCCCAGCGCCCTTCCCAAGATCCCCCTGGCCAAATCCCTCCTGCCCAAAAAAGTCTCGAAGCCTGCATGCCGGCAGGTGATCGACGACGAGTCGGGTTTCGATTCATTGCCGGTCCTGAAGTGCTGGCCCCACGATGGGGGGAGGTTTTTCACCCTCCCTGTGGTCTGCACCAAGGACCCGGAGACAGGCTCCCAAAACTGGGGGATGTACCGGATGCAGGTGTACGACGATAGGACGGCTGGCATGCATTGGCACCTGCATAAGGACGGCGCCCATTTCTTCCAGAAATACAAAGCCCGGGGGGAGAGGATGCCCGTGGCAGTCTCCTTGGGCGCCGACCCCGCCATCACCTATGCTTCCACCGCCCCGCTACCCGAAGGCTTGTGGGAAGCCATGTTCGCTGGATTTTTACGAGGGAAAAGCGTGCCGGTGACCAAGGCGACCTTGTCCGACGTCATGGTTCCCGCGGACTCGGATTTCGTCCTTGAAGGGTGGGTCGATCCTGCGGAAATACGCCTCGAGGGTCCCTTCGGAGACCATACGGGTTTTTATTCACTCCCCGACCATTATCCCGTTTTCCATCTGGAGCGCATAACAAGAAGGACCGATCCTATCTTCCCAGCCACAATCGTAGGAAGGCCGCCCAAGGAGGATTGCTGGATGGCCAAGGCAACGGAACGCCTCTTCCTTCCCCTTCTTCGCCAGATTTGTCCCGAGATAACCGATATCGCCATGCCCTTGGAAGGAGTATTCCACAATTGTGTCATCGTCTCCATCAAAAAAAGGTTCCCCGGCCACGCCAGGAAAGTGATGGATTTCCTCTGGGGCATGGGGCAGATGATGTACACGAAGCTCATCGTTGTGGTGGACGACGACATAAGCCCCAAGGACTTCTCCACCGTCGCATGGAAGGTGTTCAACAACATCGATGCGGAACGCGATCTTGTGCTCTCCAAAGGCCCTTTGGACGCCCTGGACCACTCCTCTCCCCAACCCCGGTTTGGAACTCGCATGGGAATCGACGCGACAAAAAAATTCCCCGAAGAGGGCCATGGAAGGGAATGGCCTGAAGCCCTCGTCATGGATACGAAGGTAGTGGATTTGGTGGACAGGCGATGGAAGGAATATGGGATTTGACAAGCTGATCCGCCGAGCCTCGAAGCTGGGAGAAGCGGTGATGATTCGCCACACCCTTTTTTCCCTCCCCTTCGCGGTCGCCGCTGTCCTGTTGGAAACCGCGTCATCGACCTAAAGATAGACGCTAAAAATCCGCGCACTGCCGCAAGGCCTTCAGTCACTGGCGAGGCGAGCTTCAAGGCTCTTGTATGGCTTTCCATAGCCGGCTTCGCCCTTGTGATCCTTGGCGCGGCCATGCTTAATCCTCTTTGCGTTGCCCTCCTTCCCTTGGCGGGGATCCTTGTTTTCGGCTACTCCTACACCAAGCGATTCACGTGGCTTTGCCATTATTGGCTTGGGGTGGCATGCTCCGCCGCGACCATGGGGGCTTTCCTGGGAATCTCCGGCGCCTTTCATGTGCGCTACTTTCCCTTGGTTGGCGGTGTCGCCCTCTGGGTTGCGGGTTTTGACATCCTCTATGCGATTCAGGATATAGAATTCGACCGACGGGAGAGCCTTTTTTCAGTTCCCGCGGCCTTTGGAGAAAAGGGAGCCAGGATCATCGCCGCGACAAGCCACCTTGGCGCGGCTGCGGGAATGGGGTCGGCTTTTTTCCTTTGGCCACTGCACCCCCTGCCCTTCCTGGCCGCTTTCGCGTTGTGCGTCATCCTATTGGCGGCGGAACACGTGATCGCCCTAGGTAAAACGGATCGCCATATACGCATAGCCGCTTATGGGATCAATGAAATCCTACCCTTTGTATTCCTGTTCGGTGTTGCGTCAAGCATATATATCGGATAGTATGGCTCTAATAATGCCGCGCTATTTAGTTTGCATCACGGGAGCTTCCGGCGCATTGTACTCATTGCGCTTGGTTTCGGCTTTGGCATCCCGTGGCGCTACCCTTCACCTGGCCTGTTCTCCCTGGGGCGCCAGAGTAATTTTGGAGGAGACCGGTAGGCCCCTTGGTTATTGGCTTGGCAAGGTTAGGGCTTCCGGGGGTCCCTCAGGTGGACCGGCGATCGTAAACTACCATCCCTTCGACGACTTCTCCTCTCCCCTCGCCTCGGGGTCCTTCAGGCTGGATGCCACCGTGGTGATACCCTGCTCCATCGGCACTCTCGGGAGCCTTGCTTCGGGAACAAGCAGTAATCTAATTCATCGCGCAGGCGCTGTCGCCCTCAAAGAGGGCTGGCCGCTTATCCTAGTGCCCCGGGAAACCCCCCTTTCCCTCGTCACCATCCGCACCATGGAAACCCTCAAGGAATCGGGGGCTGTCCTCCTCCCCGCAATCCCCAGCTTCTATGCAAAACCTCAAACCATCGAACAATTGGTGGATACGGTGGTCAATCGAATCCTCGATCATCTCGGACTGCCCGAAGCCTCTGCATTCCGCTGGGGCGAAGGCCCCCGCTAAGGAGTTCTCCCATGCCTCGATCTTTCCCTTTTCGCGCCGCCTTCAAGCGCCTTGCGATTTTTAGTGTCCTCCTGGCCTTACCCGGCTTGGCCTTTTCCCAGTCGCCTCTTAAAGTCGGCATCTTCGCCGATGCCGATTCCCTCCCTCTCCTGGTTTGCGAGGCGGAAAACCTCTTCGCGGAAGAATCGATTCAGGTTCAACTCTTGCGCTTCCAAAGCGCGGTGGAGAGAGACTCGGCCTTTCAGTCAGGGGCTGTGGACGGAGTCATCTCCGATATTCTCGCTGCAATCCTCACCAGCCAAGCGGGATTTCCCGTCGCCATCACCAGCCTTACCGACGGCCGTTATGGAATAGCCCTAAGCCCAGGCTCTCCCCTCTCCACTTTGGCAGACTTAAAGGGCAGGACAATCGCCATATCCAGCAACACGGTGATTCATTACATGGTGGAACTATTCCTCAAAGAGGCGGGGCTAAAGAACTCGGAGATGCGATTGGTCCCGGTTCCCAAGATGCCGGTCCGCCTGGAAATGCTCCTTGGCGGCCAAGTCTCCGCGGCGGGCATGCCTGAGCCATTCCTCACCACCGCCCGAACCAGGGGCGCAAAGGTTCTGGCCGCAACGGACGATTATGGGCTAGGGCTTGGTGTGCTGGTTTTTTCGAAAAAAACCCTGGCGTCCCGAAGCGGGGATGTGGCGGCGATGTACCGCGCCTATTGG
Organism: Spirochaetota bacterium; assembly: GCA_008080685.1. Taxonomy (GTDB): domain Bacteria; phylum Spirochaetota; class Spirochaetia; order Treponematales; family Rectinemataceae; genus VKGY01. The sequence goes on along the minus strand of VKGY01000057.1, from coordinate 9,488 downwards.
AAGGCCGCCAACCGCATCAACGCATCGCCAAAACACTATATCTCTTTATTGGCGGAAAAGCTCGGCTTCTCAAGGGAAGCCGCTGAGGCCTTCGCCTTCGTTTCCTACAAGAAACCCCGCCTGCCTTCCGAAGCCGACCTAAGGAGCGCCGCGGAATGGCTAAAGGGAAAAGGGCTATTGAAGGCCGATATCTCCGCCTCGGAGCTTTTCGATCCCCGTCCCATCCAGGGGCTTTGACACGGCTGCGCCCATGATACGCCTTGAGAACTTGAGCTTTTCCTACTGGATCAAAGGAAAAGAGCTCCCGGTATTCCGATCCTTGAAGGCGGATTTCAAAGCAGGGTCCATCACCGCCATCGTGGGCAGATCGGGCTGCGGCAAGACAAGCCTGCTTCGAATTCTCGCTGGGCTTAGCCCGGCTTCTGGGGGTTCTCTCTCCTTTGATTCTCAAAAGGGTTCTGGCCAGCCTCCTCGAAGATCCATCATTTTTCAGGATTACGGCCTCTTGCCCTGGGCGACTGCAGGGAAGAACGCTGAACTCGGCCTCAAGATTCAAGGGGTGCCTCGCGCCGAGCGGCGGAATAGAGTCGATCCCATTCTTTCAGAGCTGGGACTTGAAAAATTTTCTCCCTTTTTTCCAAGCCGGCTTTCAGGCGGCATGCGGCAAAGAGTTGCAATAGCCCGGGCCTTAGCCTTGGAGAGCGACATCCTCCTCCTGGACGAGCCTTTTTCCAGCCTTGACGCTCTTTCCAGGGAATATCTCCAGGACAGCCTCTTGGAGACCCATGCCAGGCATGGGACGACAATAATCCTCGTTACTCATTCAATAGAGGAAGCAGCCTATCTGGCAGACCGGATCTATATCATGGAGGGCAAAAACCCCTCCACGCTTTCCGAGCCCTTCGCCACGTCAAAGGCGAAGCTAAAAGGATTTCCGCCCAAGGCTGAAAGCCCCAAGCCTGGGGATAGCCATAAGGACAGCTATAGGGACAGCGAAGCATACCATTCGGACATCAAGGTTCTGCGGGAGCGTTTCTTCTCGGAGCGGCAGCCCGAGCCCTTCGGTGCCGCCATGGTTAAAAGGCGGCCCGCCCTTGAGCGCTTGTCTGCCATGGCGAGGGCTGCGAAACCTTTCCTAGACCGGCTGGGAAAACTTTGCCTTGCCCTCGCCGCGGTATTCGCGCTCTGGGAGGCCCTTGCCCTCCTCTTGGACGCGCCGTTCCTCCCCCGCCCCGGCAAAGCGCTTGAAAGGTTCTTCTCAGGCCTTGGGGACGGTATCCTGTTCCGCCATGCCGGTGCCTCCCTCAAGCGCATACTGGCCTCGCTGTGCCTTGCGGGTCCTCCCGCCTGGGCGCTCGGCCTCCTCGCGGGCCGCATCCAATTGGCAGATACTCTGGCTTCTCCCCTTGTGTACCTCTTCCATCCCCTGCCCAAGGTAGCCTTCCTGCCCTTGCTGATGCTTCTTTTCGGCCTGGGAGACGCCTCAAAGGTGGCGCTGATGGGCCTTGTGGTATTTGGCCAACTCTTTGTGGGGGCGAGGGATTCGGCGAAGGCTATCGCGCCCTCCCTTTTAGACACGGTAAAATCCTTAGGGGGAGGAAGAGCCGCGACCCTGCGCCATGCGATCCTGCCCGCCACCCTCCCTGCCTTGATTTCTTCGTTGCGCATCAGCCTTGGAACCACCATAGCCGTTCTCTTTCTCTCCGAGACTTTCGCATCCATAAATGGCCTGGGCTGGTACATCATGGATTCTTGGTCCAGGGTGGATTACCCGGACATGTATGCCTCCATCATGATGCTCTCCGCACTTGGGCTAGGCCTCTATATAGCCCTTGACGTGGCTGAGGCGATTCTCCTCAGGTGGAGGGACCCCTAGGCTTCAGTCCTGGGTCAGTCCTGGGGCAGGACCCTCACCAAGGCTTCATTGAAGCCAATCCCCACCTTTTCTCCCTCGTCAGCGATGCGCTTTTCCGCCGGATCGTCCACCTGGACCAGTATTTCTCCATAGGAAGTGGTGACAAAAACCTCCATCGAGGATCCAAGATACACTTTCGTGGACACAATCCCTTCGGCAATGCCCTCCCCTGAGGGCAGAAGCCTTAAAGATTCGGGCCTGGCCATGATGACAGCCTTTGATCCGGGTATCGCTCCTTCCGCCTTATGCCCCGCCTTCACCTTCTTACCCGAGAGCACGCAGAGGCAAAAGCCTTTCTCATCCTGCGCCTCGAAATCCACGGGGAAAAATGCCACCTTGCCCACGAAACCCGCCACAAAAACACTGTTCGGGCGCTCATAGATCTCCGAAGGTGAGCCGATCTGCTTTATATACCCGTTTTTCATGACGATGACCCTATCGGAAAGGCTCATGGCCTCGATTCGGTCGTGGGTGACGTAGATCGCCGTTATCCCAAGGGATTTTTGGATCCTTCGGATTTCCACGCGCATCTGCTCCCGTAAAAGGGCGTCCAGATTGGAGAGGGGCTCATCAAGGAGGAGAACCTGGGGCTCGACCACAAGAGATCTCGCCAAGGCTACGCGTTGCTGCTGGCCTCCGGAAAGACGCCCGGGCGACCTGGATGCCAGTTCCGAAAGCCCCACCAGTCCTAGGGCTCTCATGACCCGCTGGTCTATCTCCTGGGCGGGCAGTTTCCTGATCTTGAGCCCGTACGCCACATTGTCCCGAACGTTCAGATGGGGGAAGAGGCCATAGGATTGGAATACCGTGGCAGTCTGCCTTCCATTGGGAGGAAGATAGGTGACGTCGTTCCCTCCGATAAGGATTTTCCCCTTAGTGGGAAGCTCGAAGCCGCCGATCATGCGCAAGGTGGTTGTCTTTCCGCACCCCGAAGGGCCTAAAAGAGTGACAAGCTCGCCGGGCCGGATCTCGAAATCCGCATCCCGAACCGCGTGGACTTCGGCCTTGGTCTTGGGATCGCGGAAGGTCTTGGAAACCATTTCTAATCTTACAGGAACTGATTGCATCGCCATTTTTGCCTTTCCTTATCGGGTGCTCACGGTCTTTTCTAGATGTTCGCTCTGGCGAATAAGGATCCGCATCAGTCCGAACACCAGGAGGACGATGAAAATGAGGGTTGTGGAGAGGACGCTCGCCAGGCCGAACCTGATATTCTCGGAAAAATTATAGATTTGGATGGTGATGTGGTACCAGCGGGCACTGATGAGGAAGATGATCGCGCTTACCGCCGTCATGGATCGCACGAAGGTATAGGACATGCTGGAGATGAAAGCCGGCCTGATCAAGGGTAGGATCACGGTCCTGAAGATGGTTGCCTGGTCCGCGCCTAAATCCGCCGCGGCTTCCTCGATAGAGGGATCTATCTGCCGCAGGGTGGCCACTCCCCCCTCCAAGCCTACGGGCAGTTCTCGGATGACATAGTTGATCACCAGGATTGCTCCGGTTCCTACCAGGAGGAGAGGCGGCTTATTGAAGGCCAATATATAGCTGATGCCCACCAAGGTTCCCGGGATCGCGAAGGGCGTCATAATGAGGCCTTCGAGTATCCTCTTGCCGGGGAAATTCTTGCGCACCACCAAGACTGCCGCCACCATGGCCAAGATCCCGGCGATGGGGGTCGCTATGCCCGCCAGGGTTATGGTGGAAAGCAGGGCTGCCTTGCCCCGGGTCAGGGCTTCGCTGAAGTTCGCCAGGGTGAAGGTGTAATCGAAACCCCAATTCTTCACAAAACAGCCTGCGACTATGGTCCCGTAGAGGGCGACGATAAAAATACTGGTCAAGACGACAAAGCCTTCTATAATTCGCCGAGTCGCCGGGTTGGCCAAATCCGAAAGCCTCGTGGAAGGTTTGCCTGTCACTACAACGAAGGATTTTTTGCTCACCCAGGATCTCTGGACGAAAAATGCCGTCAAGGTCGGTAAAAGAAGGAGGATGGAGAGGGCCGCGCCGTTGGCCAGGCGGTTCATGCCCGTCACTTCAATATAGGATTCCACCGAAAGAACCCGATAGGATCCTGACAGGAGAAGGGGGTTGGCGAAATCAGCCAGCGAGTTGGTAAAAACCAAGAGCCATGAGGAAAATATCCCCGGCAAAGCCAGGGGAAGGGTAACCCTGGCGAAGGTCTGCCACCGCGAAGCGTTCAGGTCCATGGAAGCGTCCTCCAAGGTGGAATCGATCGCATGAAGGACTCCCTGGAGGGTGAGAAAGGCGATGGGAAACATGGAAATCGTCTGAACGGCCGTAAGGCCTCCCAATCCATAGATGGTAAAGTTTTGAAGGTTCAGAAGGCGCTTGGTGATGAGTCCATTGTTGCCAAAAAGGAGAATGATCGACAGGGTGAGGGAGAAAGGCGGGGAAATGACGGGCATGGTGGCCAGGGCTGTGACTATTTTCTTCCCCTTCATGCTCGTCCTCGCCACGGCAAAGGCGAAGACAAATCCTATGAAGGTGGAGAAGGTGGCGGTATGCATGCCCAGCTGGACGGATCCCCATAAGGCCTTGAGGTACTGGGTGTTGCCCAGGATGGCTTTCCAGACCGAGAGGCTAAATTTGCCCTCCCGCATCAAGGTCAGCCTGACAGCTTCGAACAAGGGAAAGGCGACAAAGGCGACGACAATGGCGAAAAGCACGAGGATGGCGTATCCGGTTATCGGGTCCCGGGAAAACGTCGCCACCCCGAAGCCCAGGGAAAATATCGCGAAGGCAATTAGCATGAGGGCATTCAAAAGCCTTGCGAAAGAACTTGTCCTTGAGGCGTCCGAGGCTATTATAACAAAGCCGACTGCCGTATCGCCTGCTTCGTTGGGCACGGGGGCAAGCACCACATTCCGCGCCAATCCCCCGATCCTGGGCTTGTCTTTGAGAATGTAGGATTCCAAATACGACACCGAATCCAGAGCTTCAAGCATGTCCGGGGCATCCTGTTTCTCAGACCAGTACTTCTTAAGCTCCTCGTCTCCTCCCGCTTCCCTAAACCCATCCTCCCATGGCAAGCCAAGCATGTAATAGAAGGAATACCCTTTGTAGGTATCAGCGAGCCCCGAGACCCAGCCTTCGATGTCGCCTGGGTCCTCCGGCGCGGAGTGGGCGATCGCCACGGCGAGGGTTTTAATGTTCTGCACCATTGTCTTGTCGAAGGAGTTACGGACAGTGGAGAACATCCATAGGTCGGCGGCCAGGAAAATGAGACAGGCCATGACGAACAGCATGATTTTCCGCTTGGTAAACACGATTGCCGCCCCTTATGAAAGAACCCGCGCCATCTGGCGCGGGTTTAGTAAGGTGGATTATTCCGGTCTTGAGGCTGACCTCAGCGCTTGGAGCCGATTTCCTTGACCCAGCGGCCCAGGAGGCGTTCCTTGTTGGCAGCGTCCCAGACGATATCTTGCTTGACGGTCTTTACCTCGTCCATCCCGAAGGCGACGGGGTTTTTGGTGGCTAGGCTGGAAAGGGGAACCACATACCATTTGGCGATGATATTCTGCGCCTTTGCGGAGAGGACCCAATCGTAGAGCTTTTTCCCGTTAACAGGATCTGGCCCGCCCTTAACCAAGGACATGGAGGCGATTTCGAATCCGGTGCCTTCGGAGGGGATGGTGATGGTGACATCGGCGCCCTCGGCCTTGAGTTTTACCTGATCGTGGGCATAGC
>VKGY01000057.1:0-3832 GCA_008080685.1 Spirochaetota bacterium | reverse complement strand
CTTCGTCGTTGTTGAAGACATAGCGCAGGGTAGTGATGACATTGTACGCAGTGCCGGAGGTGGTGGGGTTCGCCATGCGGATCTTGCCCTTGTATTCCGGCTTCAGCAGGTCTGCCCAGGAGAGGGGGGGCTTCAAGCCTTGTTCCTTGGCGACTTTGTTGTTGGTGATGAAGGCCAGAGGGCCCAGGTACAAGCCTACCCAGTAATTTTCAGTATCCCGGTATTCAGCGGGAGTATTCGCCAGCATCCTGGATTTGTAGGGCGTCGTCAGGCCCTTGATCTTGGCGCTCATGTGGTTGAGCCCCACGGCGCCTACCCAGATGGAAGCCTGGGGATTCGATTTCTCCGCCTCGAGCCGGCTCTCCACCTCACCGCCCGAGAGCCGCTGCCAATTGACTTGAATGCCTGTTTCCTTTTGGAACAGATCAAAAAGTTCCTTGGCCAAGGGTTCTTCCAGGGTTGTATACACGCCTACTTTCTGCTGGGCGGCGACGAGGCCTGTCGCCAATGCCAGAATCACCAAAAGCGTCGCAATGCGCTTCATATCGTACCTCCAGATACGGTGTTGGAATTTGAACAACCATATAATAGGCGCTCCCGGCGGATTTCGCAATATACAACTATTTCACAAGCTGCATAGCTGTGTCTGAATTTCTGTGTACTTTTAATACACTCGTGCGACTATTTTTAATACAGCATGGGATTTTTGAAACAGTGACGCTTCCTTACCTTAAAGATATTTTGAGAACCGCGTAAGGAATTTTTGAAGACATTATAAGCTTTTCGAATTATAATTTTATTTCATATATATAATTAAAATTTCCATCGCAATATTTTATATTATTGCTTAAACTATTAACGGATGCCAAAAAGGATCCCGCGAGAACGGCCAGGATCGGTATGATGCCTTCCGCTCCGCGATATTTATGGAGGTAACGCCATGAAAAATCTTGCCGTGTACGACGCCAGTCCCTTTAGCCTCATCGATCAATTCTTTTCCAACGACCTTTTCAATTACGAAAACTACCGAAGTCCAAGCATCGATGTTCGGGAGGAGAACGACAGGTATGTCTTGGAAGCCGAACTTCCCGGCCTCAACGAGAGAGACATCAAGCTCGAGATGAAGGATGATGTACTTACCCTCGCCACCGCGGCCATGGAAGACAAGAAAGAATCCGGAAGCCAGGATGGCCGATGGATTCGCCGGGAGCGGAGAAAGTTCAAGTTTTCACGCTCCTTCAGCCTTCCCCAGGACGCGGACAGGGAAAAGATCGAGGCCCGATTCAGGGACGGTCTCCTCACTGTGGAAATTCCCAAAAAACCTGAGACTGCTCCCCGGATAGTGCCGGTTAAGGTAGCCTAAGGCATAAACTACAGCCTAGCCCGCAGGGTCAGGCCGGTCCTGTACCTGTGGGCTTTTCTTTGACGCCTTCCATCCATATCGACAAACCACAGGCCTTTCTGCATACTTCCCCCATGGATCAAGAAAGCCAAAACCTGAGGTGCTCTGGCCCCTTTCAGGATCATTTACAAAATCGCGGACGGCAACCTCGCCGCTGGTGGCGATTTTGCCGACTTGCTCAGGAAAACCCTGGAAACTCAAGGGGTTCAATGTTCGCTCATCCAAGGCATAGTGAAACCCCACGCAACCTATGGACGCATGGGCGCGCGGGTAGTCGTGGAATCCAAGGTAAAAATGGATGCACTCTACGCGGCCGTCGCGGCTTTGCCGGGAGTGAAAGCGGTCATTTAGGCTTTCAGAGCTTTTTTACGGCTTTGCCCAGGCTTCCTGGAGCATGTAATAGCTCTTCTTGTACCGCTCAATGTATCGAGGCACCTCTTCCCAGCCGTTCCACAAATAAGGCCTTAAGGGATTCGCCTGCATGCTTCCGCTCGGTTTTTTCGCATTGCGATCCCAGGCTAAAGCGGAAACCACAAAGCCATCGGTGGGTACAACCTTGAGGGCATCTCTCTGGGGGTTGAAATACCCTGTCCTCCCATCCTGAAGCACCTTTAGGGACGAGGGGTCGGTCACATTGATTAGGGTCCAGGGCAGGCGCAAGAATATGCGATTCCCATCGATCCGCCACAGGTTGCCCGATTCGTCGAAAGCCCCCTTCCTCAGCGCAGAAGCGTCGAAGTAAATCTCAGGTATAGTCCGCCCGTCCTTGGTTATCACCTTGGCGTTGACCAGGAGATTGATCCGTTCGAAAATTCCGTCCCACCGCTTTACGGTAGAAAATTTTGAGTTCGCTGTATTGTAGGTTGGAATGACCAGAAGATCTGCTAGGCCAACGCATCTGCCCTAGGTCCCGGCCTAGGGTATCCAAGCCAATAAGGATTTCTTCCCTTGAAAAATCAATTTCCCTGGAGAGGACAATATTCACGTTGAGATAGGAACCATCGGCGACGAGGGAAAGTGATTCAATGAGATCCTTCCCCTGATAGGTGACATCGGGAGCCTGAGGGGTTACGACCTCGTTGGCCAAGAGGCCGTAATTCTGCTCCGGGTCCACGACATTGTGCCAAAGAACATGACGGTCATAAGGAATCATCAAGTTCTCGGTCGTCCAGGTTTTTTTTGCCCACTCGTCCATCCATTCGAATACTACGCCCCCCATGTACCCTTCCCGCTTTATGGCCTCCATCATCCGGAGGATCTGGAAGCCCGCGGTTTTTTCATCGATGCCCCCGTGGTGGAGCCCGTCTGGGGCGAAATGCGCAATGCCAGCGCCGTTGGCCATACCGAACTCCGCTACCAGGGCTGGGAATTTCCCATGGGTTCCCATGAATTCCCTAAGGTATCCGCCGTAGCGGAGCATCCCATGTTCATCCTTGTACGCATCGTAGCCGAGTTCGTTGTTGATTAGGTCAGGGTAATTGGGATAGATGTGATAGGCGCCGAACAATCCCGCAGTCATCCGGGAAGTGATCTCAAAGTTGGCTATGGCCACTTCCGCCCTGTCGTTCCAACGATTTTTCTTGCCCGTGACGGGATCCCATTCCGAGTCATGGTCCAAGGGATCCAGCGTTGGCCAACTGACGATTGCTACAGGATGAAGAGCCCCGTAACGCTCCGCTTCTATGTACGCCACCTCGTCCAAGGATTCGGCAAGCCAGACCTCGGTAGGTGATGCTCCATCGGCGGCAGATACGAATTTGCCTTTGTACGTGGCTCCCTTGTTGCGGGCGTCCGTGGCCAGGACCTCTTCGCTTTCCAATTCCCGGCCGACCAGCCACCCTAAGAGCCAAGGAGAGACATCAGCGGTATAAATCCCCCACGCCCGGAACCGGCGCTCCGGCACATTGGCCCTCCCGTATACCGCATCGATGCCATAATCGATTTCCTTGAGGAAACTCTCCCTATACTCCAGCGCCAGGTAGTCTCCATTGGGCGGATGCTCCTCGGGCCAAATTTCCTGGAGGAGATAAAGGGCTTTGTCAGGGTTTTCTGTATTGTGGACATAGAGGGCTTTGTAGAATTCCGGAGGAGGAAGGGTATAGATTCGCACGGTGTTGGCGTTCATGTCCGAAATCCCCTTGAGCCAACGAAGGTAGGTGTTCACGGATTGGGGGAATTCGGTGAAGAACTTCCCAGGCTCGGCCAAGCCCATGTTGACACCGCGGACAAAAAAATCTCTCCAAATTCCATCCTTGTCCCTTTTTTGGAACCCCTTGCCGAAAGCTCGGACATTGATTTTCAAATCCTCCGTAACTGCCTTTTGAAGGGTTTTGCTCTCTTTTTTGGCCAAGGAGCCGGAAATGATATGCCGCATGAGGGGTACATAGGCTTTCCAGAAAAAGTAGACATTGGAATCGACTGTGTCATCCA
>VKGY01000056.1 GCA_008080685.1 Spirochaetota bacterium | reverse complement strand
CCACGGAGTTTGAAAGGTAATAGCTGATTCCTCCGATAGAATCGAAATCTACAGTTGGAAACACGGTGACTCCTAGGCCTATGTTCGAATCAAAGTTGGAAAGCCAGGCCAATTCGGCGGGGAACTTCAAGGCGCCCCAGGCGAAATGCAAAGTTCCAAAAACGCCAGCGGAAAACGACACGCTGGATGTAAGTCCCAAGCCTGCACGGCCAGCCATTCCATAGGTAAAGGGCAATTTTTCTGCGATGACGAATTTGCCAATCCCGTATTCCACCCCGCCTCCAAATCCGAATCCCGTCACATATCTTAAGCCTAGCCCAATATTGGCGTTGAGGGACCCCGGGGCGATGAGCATACCGTTTTTGGCATAGGATTCGCTGTATGCCAAACCAAAGGCCATCAAGAGCGCTGCTAATGCGATAATCATCAGTTTCTTCATCAAATACCTCCCCATGAAACTACATATTCTCATGGGTTTACCTGGGGAAGCGCGAGAAGGTTGCATGCAAAATTTTTGACAAACATCAAAATTATTACTGTTATAGTCAAATATTACCACATAAATAAAATAAAGTTGACGTTTAATTAAGGATCATGATACCCTAGGGTCGGGTTTAAAAATTCCTAAGGAGGAATAAATGAAGAGATTGACACGAATCTTCGTTTTGGCATTGGCATTCGCCATGGTGGCGATACCCGTTATCGCACAGGCCAAGGATTACAAGATCGGCATCATGACTGGTACGGTGGCGCAGAACGAGGAAGAATTCCGCAGGGCTGAATCGATCCGCAACCAGCTTGGGGCAAACTTTATTGTCCTGGCAACCTACCCGGAGCGCTTCATGCAGGAGCAGGAGACCACGATCTCCAACATGATGGCCATGGCTTCCGATCCCAAACTCAAGGCGATCGTCATGGTTCAGGCGGTTCCCGGCGCGGCTGCGGCAATCGATAGGGTCAAGGCAGTGCGTCCCGATATCCTCTTTGTTCTCGGCGTTCCGGCGGAAGACCCCGACATGATCGCAAAGAAGGCGGACATTGTTCTTCAGACCAACGATCTTGCCCGCGGAGCACAGATTGCCCAGCAGGCCAAGGCCCTTGGCGCCAAAACCCTGGTCCACTATTCCTTCCCCAGGCACATGTCCTACGAACACCTTTCAGCCAGACGCACCCTGATGAAGCAGGAAGCGGAAAAAATCGGTCTCAGGTTCGTCGAGCAGGATGCCCCTGATCCCACCGGCGACGGCGGCGTTCCCGGCACCCAGCAATTCATCATGGAGGACGTCCCCCGCAAGGTGGTGCAGTACGGTAAAGACACTGCCTTCTTCGGCACTAACTGCTCCATGCAGGAACCCATGATCCGCCAGGTCGTCTCCGCCAAGGCGGTATATCCTGTCCAGTGCTGCCCCTCCCCCTTCCATGCCCTGCCCAACGCCCTGGGAATCGCCGTTCCCTCGGATAAGAAAGCCGACGTGGCCTGGATACTGGGCGAGGAAAAGGCTAAGATCGCCAGCCTTGGGATGTCCGGCCGCATGTCCACCTGGCCAGTGCCCGTAAATATGATGTACATCGAAGCAGGCGTCAAATATGCCATCGAATATATCGAAGGCAGGACGAAGAACAGGGCCAGGGTCGACGCAGAGCTCATGACCAAGGTCATGTCCGGGATCGCCGGCGGCAAGGTTCAGCTTGCCAACTACAAGAACAACACCAACTTCTTCATGTATCTCTCGGATTTCTACCTCTTCTAAACAATCCGGATACATAGATGCATCACTGACGCGCGGGACTGGAGGCCCTTGACCGGGCCTCCAGTCCCGCGCGGTCGAAGGGGGCTTGGTGCTTCCTTCGGCTACAATACGAGCAAAGTACAAGGAACGAACGTGGCTAAGGGAGAATCCTGCATCCTGAAAATGCAGGGCATAACGAAGGACTATTTCGGCACCCGAGTGCTCAAGGGAATAGATCTTGAACTGAAGCCCGGGGAAATCCACGGGATAGTGGGGGAAAACGGGGCGGGCAAGAGCACCCTTATGAATATCCTCTTCGGGATGCCGGTAATCCATTCCACAGGAGGATATGGCGGCGCCATTGAGGTGAAGGGAAACCCCGTCTCCATCGGGAGCCCCTTCGATGCCATGAAGCTAGGGATAGGCATGGTGCACCAGGAGTTCATGCTCATACCAGGCTTCAGCATTACGGAAAATATCAAGCTGAACCGCGAATTGACAAAAAGCACCCTGTTTTCCAAGATTTTCGGCCCAAGGCTCGAATCCTTGGATATAGAGGCAATGGGCAATGATGCAAAAAAAGCCTTAAAAAGCCTCGATCTTGGTATAGATGAATGGTCGAAGGTAGCTGGACTTCCCGTGGGGCATATGCAGTTTATCGAAATAGCCCGGGAGATCGACAAGAGTAATATAAAGGTCCTGGTTTTCGACGAACCCACGGCGGTGCTGGCGGAATCAGAAGCCGAGAACCTCCTCAAAGCGGTACGGAAGCTGGCAGGCGAGGGAGTTGCCATCCTTTTCATTACCCATCGTCTGCACGAGATCATGGCGGTCTGCGACCGGATCACCGTCCTAAGAGACGGAGGAATGGTCACCTGTGTTGAGAGGACACGGACGTCCATGCCCGAATTGGCACGGCTCATGGTTGGACGGCAGCTGGATGAGGCGGTGCGGATCCACCCAGACACTTCAGCCAAGCCCCTGGCACTCAGGATAAGGAACTTTTCCGTAGACATGCCCGGAGAGACGGCAAAAAAAATCGATCTTGATGTCCACGAGGGGGAAATCCTAGGGATAGGTGGATTGGCGGGCCAAGGCAAGATTGGCATAGCCAATGGTGTCATGGGCCTTTACCCTGCGAAGGGAGAGGTCTCGTTCTTTGGAAAGCCCTTGCCACTCAACAATCCCAAAGGCGCTATTTTAGAAGGGCTCGCCTTCCTATCTGAGGATCGAAGAGGGGTAGGTCTTCTTTTGGACATGAGCATAGAGATGAACATCGTATCCTCAGCCATGGTGATACAGGGGAAATTTTTGAAAAAGTACGGCTTTTTCACTCAGGTGGACAAAGCTGGAGTAAGACGCCACGCCCTTGAGACAATCAAGAACTTGGATATTCGTTGCAAGGGACCGGACCAATCGGTGAGAAGACTGTCCGGAGGCAATCAGCAGAAGGTATGTGTAGCCAAAGCTTTGGCCTTGGATCCGAAATTCCTATTCGTTTCCGAGCCTACCCGGGGGATCGACGTGGGGGCGAAAAAACTCGTCCTGGATACGCTGGTGGATCTTCGGGACAAACTAGGCCTCACTATTGTCATGACCTCCAGCGAACTGGCGGAGCTTCGAACTATCTGCGACCGGATAGCAATCGTCAACGATGGGAAAATCGTCGGAATACTTGCTCCCAATGCAGACGATACGGATTTTGGCCTAATGATGGCGGGGGATTATGACGCACGATAACGAACATGGCGCCGATTCAGGCGTTACGAAAATTTTTGGCGCCCTGAAGAGCTTTGGCGCTCCGAGACTGATAATAATCGGATTCCTCGTGATATTGTGGATCTTGGCTCTGACGATAAAGATTCCCATGCCGGCCTTATTCTCCGACACACTGATCCGCTTGGGGATGAATGCCGTCCTCACTTTAGCTATGTTGCCATCTATAACCGGCGGAACGAGCCTTTTCTTTGGCTTGCCTCTTGGGATAATTTGCGGACTTCTAGGCGGCGTGATGAGCATCGAGATGAATCTCCGAGGTTTCACCGCCTTTTTCGGAGCCATTGCCATGTCGCTTCCCTTGGCGGTCCTGGTGGGGCTTGGTTACGGCTGGCTTATGAATCGGGTAAAAGGCTCCGAGATGACCGTCGGAACCTACATCGGCTTCGCCTTTGTCTCCCTCATGTCTTTCGGTTGGGTCACTCTTCCGTTTCATAATCCCGAGATGGCCTGGGCTATCGGCAAGGGAGTCAGGGTGACGGTCTCGCTGGAGGGCCGGTTCAGCGGCATCTTGAACAACTTCCTCTCAGTAACCATAGCGGGCGTCAAGATACCAACCGGAGCTCTCATGTTTCTTACCCTCATGTGTCTCTTGGTGTGGCTTTTCTATCGTACCCAGCTCGGCCATGCCATGCGCTTCGCGGGTATGAATCCAAAATTCGCTGAGGCTTCGGGAATAAACGTCAACAGGATGAGGATCCTGGGCATCGTCATTTCTACCATCCTGGGAGCTATCGGCATCCTGGTATACGCCCAAGGCTTCGGATTCCTTCAGCTCTACAATGCGCCGATGTACATGGGCTTCATCGCTGCCGCGGGGATACTGATAGGAGGGGCGAGTCTGAAATCCGCGAGGATCAGCCATGTAATCCTCGGCACCTTCCTGTTCCACGGAATCCTTGTGGTGGCGCTTCCGGTGGCCAATACGGTGGCGACCTTGGGAAGTCTGGCCGAGATTTCCCGGGCTATTGTATCTAACGGCATAATTCTTTACGCCCTCGCCCAGAAAGGCGGTGAATCATGAGCGAATCAGTGAAGTCAAAAAACCGCGGACTCAGCCTGGGGACGAGGAAATTCCTTACCAACAATGTTGTCACCATACTCTTTGTTCTTGTAGGCTTAGGCGGACTCAAGGTCTCAGGCCTCTCAATCCCCTTCTTTCTCGACGATATCATCAACCGAGTGGCCAGAAACGGTTTCATGGTTCTCGCCTTGATCATTCCCGTTCTTGCAGGATTAGGGCTCAACTTTGCCGTAGTCCTTGGCGCCATGGCTGGCCAGACGGCGATAATCATGGCTACCCATTGGGGTTTCGGGGGAATCGGCGGCATCCTTCTTTGTGTAGTCCTTTCCTTTCCCTTCGCCTACGTGATGGGACTATTAACCGGCAAGCTGCTGAACAAGACCCGGGGCAAGGAAATGATCACCACCCTTATCCTGGGTTTTTTCGCCAACGGCATATACCAATTGGTCTATCTCATCCTCATTGGAACCATCATCCCCATGAACAACGAAGTCCTTGTCCTATCCTCCGGAGTCGGACTTAGGACCACCATAGACCTCACCGACGGTCTAAAGTTCGGCCTGGACAATGTGGTGAAAATTCCCCTCACCCTTTTCAGTGTCCTGGCAGGGGCTGCGGCGGCCGCCGGGGCGGTCATCCAATATCTTGTCCGAAGGCGGCGCCCTTTGGGAGGAAAGGCGCGGTTAAATTGGATGGTCGCTGGATTGGTCTTTGGAATCGCCTCTATGGTCTGGGGTGTCTATCAAATGCTCAACCAATCCATGTTTTCCTTCCTCCGCGTACCAGCGGTAACCTTCGCCGTCATTGTCCTGCTCTGTTGGTTCATCCACTACTTCACCAAGACGAAGCTGGGCCAGGACATGAGGACCGTAGGCCAGGACAGCCATGTGGCAGACGTGGCCGGAATTGCCACGGACAAGATCCGCGTGACTGCAATGATCATGTCCACCGTGCTCGCCGCTTGGGGACAGATAATATTCCTCCAGAACATGGGAACCTTCTCCACCTATGGCAGCCACGAAAACGTTGGTATGTTCGCCATAGCGAGCCTTCTGATCGGCGGCGCCAGCGTCGCCAAGGCGACCATAAGCCAGGCTCTCATTGGCACGGTGCTTTTCCATACCATGTTCATAGTATCGCCTTTGGCAGGCCGGGTGTTGTTCGGCGACGCCCAATTGGGAGAATTTTTCCGATCCTTTGTGGCCTATGGAATTATCGGCCTTTCCCTGGCCTTGCACTCCTGGAAAAAGCGGATGCAGGGTAAGTTGAAGTAAGGCTTCCTGATGAAGGGTTGAATATAGCCGGCCGTATAAAGGCCGGCTTTTTTTTTACCATCCTAAGAAATATTCTCTGCAATTATCTGCAATTATAGGAAAATAAACAACAGTGCCGTGTAGGCTGCTCCGACGCCGAGGAAAAGAAAGAGGGGCAGGGCGAATTTGCGTATTGTTCCCGCAAGGCCTGCGTGGAAATGCTCGGCGGTCACCACCATGCAGACGTGAAGGGGAGACAGCATCATCCCCGCATAGCCAAAGGCGCCCGCCAATACGATGCCAGCTTCAAAGGGGATGTCGGAGTTACCGGAGATCATGCCGATGACGATCGGAAAGGTGAGCCCGACGTATCCGAAGCCCACGCCTGTCACGATTCCCGCAATGAAAGGAATCAATGCTGAAGCCAAGAGTGGCGAGATTCCCAGGCTCTGAAGGTCCTCCGCCGCAGCCAAGGGGAGTTGGGCTGCGCCGAGCAGGGAAGAAAAGATTCGGATGCCTACTATGACACCAAGGAGGGCGAAGGTTGAGGGTTTTACGATGCCCTTGAATACTCCGCAACCTCCCCGGTTTTTTGCAAGGTAGAGGCAGCCAAGGAACAGTCCTGCCAATACAGGAAGGTATCGGCCTAAGAGGGCTTGGTTCGC
The DNA here is from genome assembly GCA_008080685.1 of Spirochaetota bacterium. GTDB lineage: Bacteria > Spirochaetota > Spirochaetia > Treponematales > Rectinemataceae > VKGY01. The sequence continues at coordinate 3,019 of VKGY01000056.1, read as the reverse complement.
CGGGGAGAAGCCCAAGGCCGGGGCGAGGATTTTCCACACAGGCAGGAGAAGCACATAGCAGCCGATAACAATTCCCAAGGGCGCCACCCCGGCGGCGATAGTTTTGAAGCGCATCCCAGGCCTCCGGATTTTCGCGGTCCCTGAGCTTGTTTTGTCCTCTTTTTTCGATGGAAGGATGAATACCAAGCCGAGGATGAATAGGCTGAGCGGCGCGTAGAGGTTGAGGAATATGAGCCTGGGTATGGGTATGCCCGACAGGGAAGCGCTGAGGATGAAGGCTGGATAAAGGGGCCATACCAGTTCAAGGCAGTGCCTGAACCAATAGTTGGCCGCCGACAATGTTCCGGCGCTCCGCTCCCGTCTTGAGTCCATGGATTCCACCAAGGGGGCGGAAAGAATAGCCCCTCCCGGCACAGGCAAGGTCCCTATGAGCATGGGGGCGATGGCCATGGCGCTTCGCCGGGATGGGGCTACGCCGACTATCGCGGCGGAAAAGTCGTCCATGGCTCCGGATTTTTTCATCGCTATGGAAAACACAAGGATCATGGACATGAGAAACAGCAAGAGCAGGGTGTCCGCCGAAAAGGTTTCCGCGAGGGATATTTCCGCCACATTCCGCAAGGGCATGCCTCGCCAGAGGGCAAGGAGAACCCCGCCTACGCCTGCCGCCAAGCCCAGGTGTACCTTCCTGGATGTTGCAAGAACAATGAGAACAAAAACAACCAAAATCTGGGCTAGAGCGGGGATCTGTGGCATGGCGCAGCGTTAATCAGACTGCGCTGGGGGATTTTCGTTCGTTTTGCCCTATTTCAAAGGCTTGTTCCGCGATGGTTCGCTTCTGCTCTTCGATCAGCCACTTCACCACATCGCCGATGGAAATCACGCCTACCACCTTATCCCCCGATTTAACCGGAAGATGCCGGAAATGGTGATCCGTCATCAATCCCATGCAGTCAGCCACCGAAGTCTCGGGAGCCGCGTACACGATCTCCTTGGTCATGATCTCTTTTACGCGAGTGGTATCGCAATCGTGGCCTTTGAGTATGATTTTTCTCGCGAAATCCCGTTCGGAGAAAATGCCTTCCACCTCTCCGCCTTTAGCGAGGACGAGGGCGGCGCCGATGTTTTTTTCGGCCATGATCTCCAGCGCCTGGATTACCGTAGCTTCGGGGTCGACGCTGACTACCTTGACGCCCTTGCTTGCAAGAATATCCTTTACCGTTTTCATGGATGCCTCCTCTCTGTCTTACTATACTTGGCTTTTTGCATATAGCAAGGAGTAGGAGTCGAAAAATGGGCGATTGAGACTATTTAAGTGACACTTCTTTTAATTTCGTCAATTTATCTGTATACTTAGCTCTTCGATGCTTCGCATATGCGTGCAATGTGAGTCCGGAGGAGAGCGAAGTACAAGGAGCAGGAATGAAAAGCACATTGCTCGCCGTACCATTCGAAACGGCGAAGCGGTACCCCGAGAGAGTTTCCCACAAGTGGAAGGTAAAGGAAAAAACCGAAACCCGCACTTACGCCCAGTTCGCCCGGTCAATCCGGATCCTTACCGCAGGTTTCGCCGCTTCAGGGGTTGCCCGCGGCGACCATGTGGGTTTCTTTGTGAACAATCGCTTCGAATGGATAGGCACCGATTTCGCCCTCATGGCCTTGGGGGCGGTGAGTATCCCCCGCGGATCGGACACCACCGCCAAGGAAGTGGCCTTCATCTTTAGGCATTCGGATTCCAAATTCCTAATCGTTGAGAGCGCGCGCCAGTTGGCGGAACTGGAAGGAAGCTTCGAGGTTTCCGATTGGGAGCGCTGCCATGGAATTTTCATAGTCGATTCGGGGGATGCAAACCTTGTTCCCGCCGCCCTAGCCGGTAAGACCAAATTCTACGATGCGCTCATGGCGCAAGGGGAGGCCGAATTCGCCAAGGTTCCGGAATTCCTTGAGGATTTGGACAAGAAGATCAAGGACAGCGATCTTCTTACCATCGTCTACACCTCCGGCACCACAGGCAACCCCAAGGGCGTCATGCTCTCTCACGCCAACTTCATCCAGAATCTGGTTGCCAATACTCCACGGCTTCAGATTGATTTGGAGAAGGCCGAGACCACCGTGGTCATGCTGCCTTCCTGGCACGTTTATGAAAGAGCCTTCGAGTATTGCGGGTTGGCTTCGGGACTCACCTTTGTGTATTCCTCCGCCGGGAGATTTGGCGCCGACCTGGCCGTCGAAAAGCCCCAGGTGCTCATCTCGGTGCCGCGGGTATGGGAATCGGTATATCAGAAACTTATAAAGGCCATCAGCGAAATGCCCTCGGCGAAGCGGTCCCTCGTTCTCGGCCTGATAAAAAATAACCAAGCCTGGATGACTTCGGAACATTACCTCAAGGGCTGCTACATCTCGCTTCGGGAACGCGGAGTGGCAGAGAAATTCCTGGCCCTCCTGTGGCACGGTTTCCGTTACATTGTTCTTTTCCCCGGCCATGCCCTTGCAGGGCTTCTCTTCAAGCCTTTCAGGGAAAAGGTGGGAGGGCGGCTTAGGCTGGCCACCTGCGGCGCCGGTTCTCTTCCCAAGTACCTTGATGAGCTTTTCAACGCCATAGGTATAACCTTGGTCAACGCCTACGGGATGACCGAGTGCGCTCCCGGCATTCTTTCCCGGCGTATGGGCTACAATACCTTCGGATCCACCGGCATCCCTTTCGACAACACTGAAGTTGAAGTCCGCCGCGAGGACGGAAGTGTGGTCGCCACGGGGGAAAAGGGCGTCCTTTTCGTCCGAGGGCCCCAGGTCATGTCCGGCTACTATAAAAATCCCGAGGCTACCAAGGCTGTGCTCTCTGCGGATGGATGGCTCAATACCGGCGACCTGGCGGTCCGGTCGGAGAATGGGGAGTTCATCATAGTCGGCCGTGCGAAAGACACCATCGTTTTGATGGGGGGCGAAAATGTGGAGCCTGAGCCCATCGAAGACAAGCTCAAGGAAAGCGTGTACATAGACCATGCGGTGGTTCTTGGCC
>VKGY01000055.1:4116-19226 GCA_008080685.1 Spirochaetota bacterium | reverse complement strand
TAGATCCCATGGAAACCGCGCTTTCCCAAGACCCAACCTTCGCCGCCCGCTATCCTTCCCGATGGATGGCCTTGAAACTCCTTGAGAACGACGCGGACGTCAAGGCCCGCCTCGCCGACCACGCCCAGGGAGAAGCGGTGCTGCGCCAGGCCGAGGAAGCCCGCCTCTGGCTAGGAAAACACTACGGCAAGGATGCGGAGATAGTCGTGGCTGAGCAGCGCTACGGCTACATCAGGGGAGCCACCCGGGAAGCCATCAAGCTCGCCCCTGTGGACCGGAAACCTGTCACTGAAATGGTGGACAAGTTCCTCATGAACAAGGTCCTTGGCCTACCCCTCTTTTTCCTCATGATCTGGGGAGTCTTCAAGCTCACCTTCGCCCTAGGCGAATACCCCATGGGCTGGTTGGAAGCCTTTTTCGCCTTCCTAGCGGAACGGGCCAGCCTCCTCATTCCAGACGGATTCGTCCAATCCCTCTTGGTGGACGGCATAATCGGAGGGGTGGGCGGAGTCTTTTCCTTCGTCCCCAACATCATAATCCTCTTCCTCTGCCTTTCCATCCTGGAGGATACGGGCTACATGTCCCGGGCGGCCTTCCTCACGGACAAATTCCTTCATTCCTTCGGCCTCCACGGCCAATCCTTCATGCCCCTTGTCATGGGCTTCGGCTGTTCCGTGCCCGCCATCATGGCCGCCCGGACCCTCAAAAGCCCCAAGGACCGCATCGCCACCATCCTCGCCGTGCCATTCATGAGCTGCGGGGCCAAATTGCCCGTCTATATCCTCCTGGCGGGAACCTTTTTCCCGAACAATCCAGGAAACACGGTCATGAGCGTCTATGTGATCGGGGTCGTCCTATCCCTTTTATCAACGGTTTTCCTGAGAAAGACCGTGCTCAAAGGCCCCACCACTCCCTTTGTCATGGAGCTCCCGCCCTACAGGCTTCCCACCTTGCGCGGCGTAGCCTGGCATGTGTGGAACAAGACCTGGCAATACGTAAAAAAGGCGGGCACGATCATCCTCGCCGCCTCCATCCTGATCTGGGCCATAACCACCTTCCCCTCCATCCCCAACGAAGAGGCTTTGAAGGCTGAAATTTCTTCGACCCAGTTGGCGGAAAAGAAACTTGAATACAGCGTCGCAGGAAGGATAGGCAAGTTCATAGAACCCGCGGTCAGGCCCCTGGGCTTCATCTGGAAGATAGGCGTGGCTTCCGTGACTGGCTTCGCCGCCAAGGAAATCGTCGTATCCACTCTGGGGATACTGTACAGCGCGGGAACCGAAGAAACAGAGGAAAGCGCCACCTTGAGGGATGCCTTGCGGCAGGATCCCGACCTCAATCCCCTCGTGGCCTTCGCCTTGATGCTTTTTATCCTGGTGATTCCACCCTGCTTCGCAGCCTTGGCCACCATCAGGGCCGAGACAAGCTGGAAGTGGCTGGGTTTCCAGATACTGTACACCCTCGGCCTGGGCTGGGTTGTCGCCTTCGCGGTGCGGATGATAGGGCTTGCCCTGGGTTTGGGCGGAGCATGAGGTTCAATTTCTGAAGGGTTCGGACAAGGCGCTCTCCGCCAAGGCGCGGTCCACCAAGGCCTGGCTCAAGGCCCAAAGTCGCCGGGCCGCATCGTCATCCAAGGCCCTCCGCGAGGGGGGAACCTCCCTCCCCTCTTTCCAATAGCCTCCCGACCTGCCCTTAAGCGCAGGGTCGGATACCAGGTCGGCTATGGCCTTGGCGGGAACCTCGGGAATTGTCCCAAAACGCCGCCTAACCCCCCAGACCAGGCTCCCTAGGCTTGCGCCCTGCTTCAGCCCCATCTCTGTGTTCACAAGCCCTGGATCAGCGGCGAAGGAGGTGAAAGCATGGCGCGTGGCGAGGGCGCGGACGAAAAGAACGTTGGCAAGCTTCGATTCCTCGTAGGCCCCCAGGCCGAAGTAGGGCGTCCGAGGCTTCTCGCCCCGCAGGGCGGCCTCAATCTTTTTCCAGCGCATCCATCCGTAGTAGTGGGAATCCGAGGATACCGCCACTACCCGTCCGTCGCTGCTCGACTCCAAGGATTCCGCCAGGCCTTCGGTAAGGGCGAAGGCCGCCAGATGGTTGATCGCGAACTGCATCTCATAGCCGTCGACGCTTAATTGCCGTCGGTCAGAATAAAGGCCCGCGCAGTTGACAAGGACATCCAAAGGCCTGGATTCGCGATCCAGGAATGATCGGGCGTAATCCGCCACGGCCTTGAGGGAAGAGAGGTCGAGAATATCGTAGCGGACATCGCTTTCAGGCGCGGCGGCCTTCACCGCCTGGAAGGCCCTGGCCGCCTTATCCGGCGCCCTCCCCAGCCCCACCACCCTGGCCCCTCGGGCGGCCAGGGCGCAGGCCAAGGCCAAGCCAATGCCGGAGGTGGCGCCTGATACGAGGCAAAGTCTATCGGAAACCATGGGCCAAGACTGGCCGAGGGATACTATCTTGTCAATCGGCGCGGGTGTATTTTATTGCCATGAACGCCAAGCGAACCCGCAAGCTTTATTCGATAGATCCCCAGTCCTGGGAACATCCCGCCGACCGGGCGGCCATGAGCGCCGTAAAGCAGCTCAAAGGCCTCGACGAACTGATCAAGCTCGTCCTCTCCGCCACCACCGAGAAGTCCCTGAAGCTCATCCATCTGGCGTCCTCGGTCAAGGTCGGCCCCCGCCAATTCCCCAGGCTGGACACCCTCCTGGACGACATCGTCGACACCTTCGACTGGCCTTACAAGCCCGATATGTTTGTGACGCAGAGCCCCTTCCTCAACGCCGGAGTCCTTGGGGTTAACGAGCCCTTCATCCTCCTCAATTCCTCCGTGGTGGCCCGGTTCGATGAAGAAGAGATCAAGGCCATCATCGCCCACGAGATGGGGCACATAATGAGCGGCCACACCCTGTACAAGACCCTCGCCTGGCTTTTAGCCAACATCTCCTTAAGCTTCATACCCGCGGGCGAGATTGCCGTCCAGGCTATTTCCGCCGTCCTCTCGGAATGGGATCGCAAAAGCGAGCTCACCGCCGACCGGGCGGAGCTCCTGGCTGTCCAGAGCGAGACGCCGAGCTACAATGTCCTCATGCGCATGGCCGGGGCCGAGGACTTAAGCCAGGTCAACCTGAACGAATTCTTCCTGCAGGCTAAGGAATACGAAGATCAGAAAACCGTGCTAGACAGCATCCACAAAATCCTGAACCAAGTCCGCCTGAGCCATCCCTTCCCGGTGGTGCGCCTCCAGGAGCTCAAGACCTGGGCGGCCTCCGGCGCCTACCAGAGCATCCTGGACGGGGATTATCGGCATCGCGACGAGGCGAAGGAAACACTGGGCGAAGACCTTAAGGACGGCGCGGAGTTCTACCGTGACAGCGTAAAGAAAAGCGACGATCCCCTGGCCAAGTTCGTCAACTCCATGGGCGAAGAAATCGAGAAGGCCGCCTCGGGCCTTCAGGATCTATTAAAGGATGTATGGAGGAAACCATGAAACTTCGCGGCGTCTCGACGCTTTTTATGATCCTGCCCGCCCTTTTCCTGACAGGGGGGATCCTTGGTGCCCAGAGTCCCGGCTACGCCGCCCCGCCCGGCGCGGTCCTGACGCCGGACAATATTTCCACCCGCTACCACGATCTTTTGGACTTCATGCGCACCAAGGCCTTGGGTAAGAAGTTCGAGACCCCGGCGGCGGAGCGGATGAGGGTCGCATCCCTTCTGGCGTCGAATTGGCACACCTTGGCTCCGGGATACCAATCCGTGATTGCCGCGATAGCCGAAGAAGGGCGGACCGCCGAAGGCCGCTTTGGCGCCATGTCACAGACCGAACAGGCCGCCTACGTGGCTGAATCAAGGAAAATCGTCCTTTCCCCCCTTTGGCTCTACCCTCCACTTCCAGATGCAAGAACCTATTCGAATCAGGGCATCAGCTTCGCCTACCCCTCGGATTGGCCCTACGCCCAAGCCCAAAACGTGCTGTTCCTTGGTCCCAGCCTCCCATCCACCTGGGAAGAGGCGAACGCGCCCGATTCAAGTCCTCCGGGCATGCTGGCCGTAGCCTACGACAATGTGACAAACGGAATGGGCTACCTGGAGCTTGCCAGGACGGCGGCGCGCCAATTCCTGCCAGGCCTTGGGGAGGTAGTTTCCTTCGGCTCCGAGGCAGGCGCCGTGGTTGCCTCCGCAGGAACCTTTCCCGGACAAAGGGATGAGAAATTCTTTTGGCTGGTCCTGGTTCCCTGTGGCAACATCCTGGTCATGGCCAGAATGGGGGGTCCGGTGGATCAGATCCCCAGCCTTGCCCCGGTTTTCTCTACGATACTGAACACGATTTCCTACAAAGACCCCTATGCAGAGCCGGGAAAGTACAGCGCGGCCTTTGACATGGCCTGGAACCAGGTGAGCACGGCGATGGTGAAATACATCTGGACCAAATAGGCGGCGCACGATCCCGTGGGAGTCGAATCCAGGCAAGGAGCCGAGGATGACCGATTCCTCCACGCAATAGGCTATGCGGAAATATCCCGGGGCGCCGAAGCCTGCGCCGGGCACCGTCAGAATGTTTTCCTCCCTCAAAAATGAAAGGAATTCTCCGTCCGTTATCCCGCCCGAAGCGGGAATCTTGGGGAAAAGATAGAATGCCCCTTCCGGAATCGCGAACTCGTAGCCCGCCTCGGCCAGACCCTTGGCGAGCATATCCCGCTTGCGCTGGTAGATACCGACATCCACGCAGGCGGCCTGGCCCCCCGCAAGCTCCTCCCCTATGAGGTGGGCGATGAGGTGCTGCATGAGGCTTGGGGCATTCACAAAGCCCAGGATGCGGTTCGCAATGGCCAGGGCGCCCAGGAGGTAGTCCAGGTCCTCAGCCTTGGGATTGACCGCCGCGAAGCCGATCCTCTCTCCGGGGAGGGACAGCTCCTTGGAGTAGGAGGTCACGGCGATGCTGTTGCCGTAGGAAGCCAGGGGGCTTGCGACATTGGCTCCGTCGTAGGCTATCTTGCGATAGGGTTCGTCGGAGACAAGGTAGATGGCATGGCCGAATTCATCGCCTTTCCTTGAAAGGAGGGCGCCGAGAGCGGCCAGAGTTTCCTCGGGATAGATTCTTCCCGTGGGATTGTTGGGCGTGTCGATGATAAAGATCTTGGTCCGGGGCGAGAGGGCTTTCGCAATGGCCTCCAAGTCCAGGGAAAAATCCGCCTTGGAAGGGACGGTTTTAAGCACCCCGCCGTGGTTGTCGGCGATGAATCCGTATTCCAGGAAGTAGGGAGCCACCGCCAGGACCTCGTCCCCAGGCTCCAGGAGGGCCTTGAAGACAATGTTGAGTCCCCCCGCCGCGCCGCAGGTCACGACGATGTGCTTGGCTTCCACAGGGACTTTTTGTTCCCGGGAAAGCCGGGCGGCTATGGCCTGCCGCGCGGCGGGCAGCCCCGCGTTGGGCAGATAGGCGTGGAGGTTAGGGGAATCTTCGGACACGATGTCCAGCAAGGCCTTCTTGAAATTTTCAGGCGGTGGGACGTTGGGATTGCCTATGCTGAAGTCGAAGACCTTGTCGGCGCCGTAGAGGGCTTTGAGCCGCGCCCCTTCCTCGAACATCTTCCTGATCATGGATCCGCCGTCGACGAATTTCCGCATCTTTTTCGCTATAGCCACCGCGTTCTCCTTTGAATATCAGGGATAAAGGCCGAGGTGTATCTTATTATCCGGCGATGCATACCTTCATCCAGACTCCTATGCGCGCGACAATCGCCCCAGGGATTCGCCATAGGGCGGATAGGCTATGCCCCGCTCGGTGATTATTGCCCCGATCAGGGAAGCGTCGGTCACGTCGAATGCGGGATTGTAAACCTTCACTCCCCGGGGCGCCATAGGCTTCGCGTACCAGGCTTCGGTCACTTCCTCCGGCGGCCTTTCCTCGATCCTTATATCCGCCCCCGTAGCGCAGGCCAGATCCACGGTGGAGAGGGGGGCGTGGATGTAAAAGGGTATATCGTAGTGGGCGGCCAGCACGGCCAGCCCCGAGGTGCCTATCTTGTTGGCCGAGTCCCCGTTGGCCGCGACCCGGTCGCACCCCACAAGGACGGCCTGGACTTTTCCGGATTTCATCACAATGGAGGACATGTTGTCGCAAATCAGGGTAAGGTCCACACCCGCTTGCCCAAGCTCCCAGGCGGTGAGCCTGGCACCCTGGAGGAGAGGCCTGGTTTCGCCGGCAAATACCTTGAAGCCGTAGCCACGCTCCTGGCCAAGGTAGATGGGTGCCAAGGCGGTGCCGTATCTGGCCGTGGCCAAGGCCCCGGCGTTGCAGTGGGTCAGGAGTCCCCAGCCTTTTTTCAGCAGCGAAAGCCCATGCTCGCCTATGGATCGGCAGGCAGCCTCGTCTTCGTTCCTGATGGCGTGGGCTTCGTCGCGCAAGACCGCGAGGATGGCCGCTCTCCAGGCGGTACCCGCGCTTGCGCCCCCTGCCGCCTCGGACCTGAGGGCATTTAGCCGCCCCTCCATCCTGTCCAAGGCCCAAAAGAGGTTGACCGCAGTGGGCCGGGAGTTCGCCAAACGGTTCTTCGCCGCGGCGAAGAGGGAATCGACCTCAGCCGGCCAGCCCGGGCGGGCGCCTTGTCCCCAGTCCGGATTGTTTCTCAATGCCAGGTAGGCTCCGTACGCCGCGGCGATGCCGATGGCCGGGGCTCCCCTGACCCGCAGCTGCCGTATGGCCTCCCAGATTTCCTCCAGGGTGCAGAGCCGCAGATAATGGGTCTGGCTGGGCAAAAGCGTCTGGTCCAGGACCACCAACGCGCCAGCCCCGTCATCCAGGCGGACAGGTTCGAACTTCAAAGTCATGCAACCCAGTATATCCCCTCCCGCTGTCTTGAAAAAGGGCGGGAAAGCGTTCTATCCTGGGGCTCGAGGAGAATACGATGTCCGATCAGATGAGCTACGGCACCTTCGAGGCGGCCCAGGAAAAAAGCAAGGCGATCGAAGCCGACATTCACACCCATCCCGAGCGGTACCGGGTCCTCACCGGCGACAGGCCCACGGGCAAGCTGCACATCGGCCATCTTTTCGGCTCCCTCCAGAACCGCGTCAGGCTCTCAAGGCTCGGCGTCCACACCTTCATCGTCATCGCCGACTACCAGGTGCTCACGGATCGGGAGACCTTCGAGGCCATTGCGGAAAACACCAGGCAGCTCACCATAGACTACCTGGCGGCGGGCATCGTTCCCAACGAGCGAACCCACATTTTCCCCCACAGCCACGTGCCGGAGCTCAACCAACTCCTCCTGCCCTTCCTCACCCTGGTGACCAACGCGGAACTGAACCGCAATCCCACGGTAAAGGAAGAGATCGCCGCCTCGGGCATGAAGAACATCACTGCGGGAATGTACACCTATCCCGTGCACCAAGCCGCGGACATCCTTTTCTGCAAGGGCAACACCGTGCCGGTGGGCAAAGACCAGCTGCCGCACCTGGAGCTCACCCGGGTGATAGCCAGAAGGTTCAACGAGCGTTTCGCCTCGGGCATGCCCGTATTCCCCGAACCCCAGGCCCTCCTCTCCGCCGCCCCCACCCTCCTTGGGCTGGACGGAGGCCAGAAGATGAGCAAGAGCCGGAACAATGCCATCATGCTCTGCGCCACGGAAGAGGAAACCGCCTCCCTCATCAAGAAGGCCAAGACCGACTCGGAGCGCCTCATCACCTATGATCCCGAGAAGCGCCCGGAGGTGGCCAACCTTCTTCTCATCATTTCGCTCTGCACGGGAGAAAAGCCCGAGGCGATAGCCGCCCGCATCGGCGACCAGGGCTCGGGCGCCCTGAAGCGCCTTTTGACCGAATCGCTGAACGAGTACATCAAGCCCCTGCGCGCCGAGCGCCGCCGCCTTGAGGCCGATCCCGCCTACATCCGGAGCGTCCTCAAGGCTGGCATAGAAAGCTCCCGGGCCATCGCCGTGGACACCTTAGCCGAGGTCCGCGCAGCCATGCACATGGAGCTGTAGTCAATTCCTGGGGTCAGACCCCAAGCCTGGCTTACCGGCGGCTAGAGCTTTTCTTTATACAGATTTAGAAACTCGATGGGAGTATATACCTTCGCTGATGCATTCTTATAATCATCGGTATTCCTGGTGACTATGCAATCGCATTGGTTTCGGAGCGCAGAAAATTGCTGAAGTGCATCCTCAAAATCCGGGGTGCTCGATCCAAGCCCGTTCACTACATCGGAATTATCTATGGAAAGTATTGTAATGTATTGAATTAGCTTTTTAATAAACAACCGCGCTTTTACATCTCCCCCTGATTTTCTCAAAATACAATATAAGTTGGCGACCCCATTGGAAGACACATACCCAATTGCTATATTGTTTTCAATCAACGCCAGCACAATTCGGCTCGCCTCCAGAAAAGGCTCTCGGGCCAATGCGACATCCAAGACCACATCTGTAACTATAAAAACCCGCCTGATCATAAGAAGCGTTCCATCCTGATTTCATCAAGCAAGGTCTTATAATCTTTGCCGGTATCCGCGAACATGCCAACGAGGCTGTCTGTTATCGGAGCCTCGAGAGCTTTGGAAAACTCAATTGGAGTAGTGCCGGAGGATATATTGTTCAAATAATCCTCCACGATCCGGGAGACACTCTTGTTTTTATCCAGGGCATAGCTTTTTGCCCTTTTTATTATTGCCTTATCGATCGTCAAGGTAAGTTTTGTAGTCATCTGACACCTCGCACGTATAATATCTATAAATTATACGTATCTGTCAATATGGTATTTCGGAAGCTCGCCTGTCGATCCTGGGGATCTTGATATCCTGTCCCATCTACCCTATTCAACCTCGGCAAGCCCCTTCTCATCCACGATGCGGATGCCCCGCTGCCCCTTGGCCAGGATCATGCCCTGGTCTTGGAGGAGAGAGAGCTTGCGGGAAAAAGTCTCCTGGGTCATGCCGAGCTGGGACGCGAGGTCGCCCTTGGAGACAGGAAGCTCGAACTCCCTTCGGCCCTTCGCAAGCTCAAGGAGAGCCAAGGCCAGGCGGCGTTCCGCGGAGCGAAGGCTTATGTCCTCTATCAAGGACTCGGCCTTTGAAAGCCTCAGGCTGAGCTCCTCCAGCACCTTGAGGGCGATGGAAGGGTATTTCCCCATGAGGGCCTTGAGCCGGGAACCCTCGATCATGCACATGGAGCAGGGCTCCAGCGCTTCGGCGTAATCCGAGAGCGGACCCTTGCCAAGGATCGAAAGCTCGCCGAAAAACTCCCCCGGCCCCAGGACGCGCATGACCTGGGATTTGCCATTGCCGGCTATGCGGGAAATCTTCACCTTGCCCACATGGATGACATACAGCTTGTTTCCTTCCTTGCCGGCGAAATACATCAACTGGCCCTTGTCGTAGCTGGCGTCGGTGGTGATGGCCGCGATTTCCGCGATTTCATCGGGACTCAAGGCTGAAAAGATGGGCACGATAGAGACACAGGATTGAGGGCTTCCCTTTAGGGAGCAGGTTGCGCAGCCGTGGGCCATTGGACTTGCCTCCGCCCCTGTAAGGTACTCTTGTGCCCATATTTCAGCAACCGCACCGCATTGAGGATGACCAGGAGGACGGAAGCCTCGTGGACCAGCATGCCGAAGGAAAGGTTGACTGCCTTCACAAGGACGCCGGCCAGGAGGAGGCCCGCCACGCCCAAGGCGAAGTAGATATTCTGCTTCATCACCCTCACCGTGGCCCGGCTGAGCCCAAGGCCGTAGGAAAGCCTGGAAAGATCGGCGGACACCAGGACCACATCAGCGGTCTCCATGGCGACATCGGAGCCCGCTCCGCCCATGGCTATGCCCAAGTCCGCTGCTGCCAGGGCGGGAGCGTCGTTGACTCCGTCGCCCACCATGGCTACACGACCGTAGGCCGCCTTAAGTGATTCCAATGCTTCAACCTTGCCCTGAGGCAGAAGCCCCGCCCTGACCTCGTCTATCCCCAGTTCCTGGGCTACAGCCTGGGCGGCCCTAGGATTGTCGCCCGTGAGCATGACGATCCGGCGGATCCCCAGCTTTCTCAAGGCAAGGATCTCGGCGGCGGCCTCCGGCCGGGCTGCGTCGGCGATGGCGATGAATCCCAGGACCGCCCCGCCTGCTACCACCAGGACCACGGTCCTGCCTCGGGACTCTTCCCTGGCGACCTCGCTCTCCTGATCCGCCGAAAGGGCGATGCCCTTATCGGCCAACAGGCTTCTCGAACCCACAAGGCAGTCCTTGCCGCCATAAGCGAAGGCCACACCCCTGCCCGGGATGATTTCGGCGGCGGCAGGCTCGGCCGCCATGCCGCGGGAGGCGGCTTCGGCAAGGATCGCCTTGGCCAAGGGATGCTCCGAGTAGCCCTCGCCTGCTGCCGCTATCTTAAGCGCCTCGTCCTCGGCGCCAGCGAAGGAGCGGACCTGCCTCACCTCGGGCGCGCCTGCGGTGAGGGTTCCAGTCTTGTCGAAGGCTATAGCCTTGATGGAGCCGAGCTTTTCCATGATATCGCCGCCCTTGACCAAAAAGCCCCGTTTGGCACCGTTCCCTATGCCCGCCACGATGGCCACGGGGGCCGAAATCACCAGGGCGCCAGGACAGGCGATGACAAGGAGGGTGAGTGCGAGTTCTATGTCCCGGCTGAAGGCGAAAAGAAGGGCTGAGGCGGCTACGATGGCCGGGGTGTACCAGCGGGAGAAGGATTCGAGGAATTTCTGGGTCTTGGCCTTCCTGTCTTGGGCTTCTTCCACCATGTGGAGGATCCGGGCGAAGGTCGTGTCCTCGCCCACCCGCTTCGCCTCCACCAGTAAATATCCCGACTCCAGGATGGTGCCTGAAAAAACCTCGCCGCCTTCGGCCCGGTGTACCGGCAGGGACTCTCCGGAAATAGTAGCCTGGTTCACATAGCCCGAGCCTTCCAGGACGATGCCGTCCACGCCGATCTTTTCGCCTGGCTTGACCACCACAACATCGCCCACAAGGACAGCCTCGGGCCCGATCTCCAGATCCTGGCCTCCCCTTCGCACCCGCACCTTGTCAGGCGCAAGGTCCAGGAGGGCCTTTATGGAGGAGCGGGTCTTTTCGATGGTTCTGGACTCCAGGTAATCCCCAAGGCTGAAGAGATAGGTCACCGCTGCGGCTTCCCAGAACTCCCCTATGGCGATGGCCCCGATGACGGCGATGGTCACCAAGGCGTCGATGCCTACAACTTTGTATCGCAGAGCTCCGAAGGCTTTCTTGAATATGGGGAATCCCGCGACCGCTGCGGTGGCCAGCATGGCCAGGGTCGCCGCAGGACCGGCCGCCGCATGTCCGGCAGCCGCGGCTTCCTTCAAAATGAAGGAAACCACGACGAGAGCGGTGGAGAGAACCATGGATTTCGCCTTCTTGGAGCCAAACCTCATGCTACTTCTCCCCTAAAACCGCGTAGCCCAGCCGGACAATCCTTTCCCTGATCTGGTCCGACCCAATCTTGGCCTCGTCGAAGTTCACCTTCACCTTGGAAGTGGCAAAGGAAACCTGGGACCCCGCAACGCCCTCGGTTCTCTTGAGCATGCCCTCGATCTTGGCAATGCAGCTGGGGCAGCTTACGGTTTCAAGTTGATACGGCTTCGTCGTCATCTTCGACCTCCTATCCTATCGGATATGGCAAAGGTAGCGGATGGACGGCGGAGATTCCTTGACCTAGGTCAAATTTGAGGAATTATTTTGATTTTTTCGCATCCGGACCGAGGCGTGCCGAGGCTCGCCCAACCAGCGTTTAGGCTCAACCAGCGCCGCGACTGAGGAGCTCCCGACCTAGGCGCGCTGCGCCGCCTCGAACTCCTGGGCCAGGGAATCCACCAGGGTCTGGACTGGCACAATTTTCTCAATCCGCCAGGCGTTGGATCCCGCAAAGGCGAAGCCCTTGTCCAGGCGGCCTTTCTGGGCGTTCAAGAGGGCGAGGGAAATGCAGTAGGGAGCCTTGTCCACCTGGCAGGTGACGATGCAGTGGTAAGGACAGGCGAAGGGTTTTTTCTTGCCCCCCTCCACATCTCGGACAAAGTCATTGCCTATAGCCCTGCCGGGCATGCCCACAGGACTCTTGATGATCTTCAGGTCGCTTTCCTTGGCTCTGATATAGGATTCCTTGAAGGCCAGGTCTGCGTCGCACTCCTCGGTGGCCACAAATCGGGTGGCCATCTGGACTCCCGAGGCTCCGAAAGGGGCGCAAGGACTCGATCACCTCGGGCACCAGTTTTTCCAGGTCACAATCCGGATCCTCGAGCTGCTCAGCTTTGAAGCCCAAATGCCCGCCGGCCATGGGGCCTTCCACGACAAAGCCGTCGGGGAGGTAGTTGTATTTGTCCAGCCAGCGCTTTGCAAGGAGGGCGGCTGCCCTTCCGGAGGAAACAATGGGCACCAGCTTGGTCTTGGAGCCTGCGATGAATTCGGGCAGGTTCACGGGCAAGCCCGCGCCGGAAAAGATGATGTCGATTTTTTCTTCTATGGCGGTCTTCACGAGATCGGCGAAATTGGTCAAGGCCACCATGATGTTGACTCCAAGGACGCCCTGGCTGAGTTCCCTGGCGCGGCGGATTTCGCGCCTAAGGGCGCGGACGTTGGCTCCAAGGAAGTCCTTAAAGCCGTCGGGCTCGAGCAGCCCTATGCCTGCCGCGGCGATGACCCCGACGCCGCCTGCGTTGGCGACGGCGGCCGCGAGTCCTGAAAGGGAAATCCCCACGCCCATGCCTCCCTGGACTATGGGAATCCTGGCCGTAAGGTCGCCAAAGGCGAGGCTTGGCATGGCGGAGAATGGTTTTGACGTGGCGTTCATGTCCGGCACTCCGTAGGTTCCTGGATTATCGGGGAATCCCGACTGCGGGGGATTCCCTCGATTCGACATTCTAACACTTTTTAATATTTTGTCATAGTCTAGGCGTACATCGAGGCCAAGGCGATCCAGTCCTTTTCGTCCAAGCCTTGGGCTGAGGCTTTATCCAGGATACCGCGGGCGGCGTCGGCCACGGGAATGGACAGGCCTACCTGGCCTGAGAACCGCGCGATGTAGTGGGCGTCCTTTTTCATCCATTTCAGGGCGAAGGCCGCAGGCTCGAATTTTTCCGCCAAGACATCCCCAATTTTCATCTTTACTATCGGGCTCGCGGTGGCGCCCACCTCTATGGCCGTCCGCGTCATCCCCATGTCCAACCCAGCGCGCTGCGCCAAGGCCAGTCCTTCGGCCATGGCGTTCAACTGCACGTCGATCATCATGTTGTTGATGAGCTTGAAGGCCATGCCCATCCCGGGAGTGCCGAAATGAAAGCGATCCTTGCTGAAGGCCGCGAGAACGGGCTCGATCCGGGAAAATACCTCAGGCTCGGCGCCAACGAAAAGGGGGATAGTTCCCGTGGCGATGACTCCCGGCCCGCCACCCAAGCCCGCATCCACCACGTGGCAGCCCTTGGCCCTGGCTTTTTCATCCAATTCAAGAACCCATTCCACCGAAAGGGTGCTGCATTCCACGAAAATGCATCCTGCAGGCGCGACGCCAAGGGCCCCGTCCTCACCCGTGCCGGATTTGCCCAGCCAGAGGGATCGGGAGGCTTCATCGTCGCCTACGATGGAAATGATCGCCTCGGCCCCTCTGGCGGCCTCGGCGGGGGTTGCCACGATCCGGGCTCCCAGGGCGGCGAAGGGAGCGGCCTTATCGGCCGTCCTGTTGTAGATAGTCAGGTCGAATCCTGCCTTCAAAAGGTTGCGCGCCGCTCCGACTCCCATGTTTCCAAGTCCGAAAAGACTGATTTTTTTCATGATGTTCTTCCTCCTCAGGGGTGATCGCTTAGGATTTTACCAAAAGCCGCCGCATAAGGGCATCCACCTCGGGATGGGTCTTAGGCAGGGGCGAAGGCCTAAAGGCCGAATCCAGGAAGGCGTGCTTGCTGCGACCCGCGGCGCGGAGGTCCCCGGTCTTCGCGTCCACTACCTGGTAGGAAACCTCCAGACGCAAGCCAGTGTAGGCTTCCACGGTCGGGATTATGGCAACAGTTTGTCCATATTTGGCGCTGGACTTGAAGTCGCAGGCGATGGAGAGGACCGGCACCACGATGCCCAGGGCTTCCATTTCGTGATAGCCCAAGCCGGCCTTCTCAAGAAGCTCTGTCCTGGCCTCTTCGAACCAACGGAAATAATTCGAATGGTGTACCACTCCCATCTGGTCCGTTTCGTAGTATTGGACTTTGTGGATGCATGCACATTCAAGCATGGAAAGATTATCCCCGGGCGTCGCGGGCGGGGCAAGGCAGTCCGGAACCTTTGTTTTGGTTTTACACCCTTGGCTTTGGGTGGTACTATGACTCCATGGAATGGGGTGACGGGTATTTTGAAGAAATCGGCATGACCTATCTCGCGGGGGCGATGGAGTGTGGCAAAGTTCTACCTCGATAGGATCTCAAGGATAGATTCCGCCTGCTGACTGCGATCGATCCTTTCGCTGAACAGCCAGGCCTTGGCTATCGCCGAAAGGCTGGATGCGGACAGGGATTCAGGCATAGTCCGGGGACCGCTCCACGGCCTGCCCATCCTCCTCAAGGGCAATATCGACACAGGCGATTCGATGCCCACCACCGAAGGATCTATGGCGCGCAACGTTAAGGATGCGACGCCGCTTTTTTCGGCCATGAAGGATCCATGTACGCTTCGGGACCTCGACGAGATGAGCGTCGTCGAAAGGTTGTGCGACATCAAAAGCACCCGCGTGTTATCGGGGTTCAGGCTTGGCATTGCGCGATATGGGAGCGGAATTGCTTGATTTGGATTTGCGCTCCGAATCGGGTTTCAAGGAAGCGGAATACGAGATCCTCCTCCACGAATTCAAGGCCGGCATCGCCGAACACATCTCCAACCGACGCGCGCAGGCCGGAATGGCGAACCGGCCTGGAAAATCGACCATGTCCTTGGAGACTGCCATCAGGGCCAGGAAGAGGCCGGGGTTCCTCCCTACTCCCAAGGCTTAGCAGATTGGACTTGGAAGGTGTGTAAGAAGAAGGTTATCGCCAGGAGATCGGCGCAGCCCCCGGGGCTGGCGTTGAGGGTGCGCAGGGTTTTGTCCAGCTCTGCGATCAAGGCTTTCCCCTGGGAGG
>VKGY01000055.1:0-4092 GCA_008080685.1 Spirochaetota bacterium | reverse complement strand
CTTGAGGGCTGACAAACCCATTTCCCCTGCCCGGGATAATACGTTGGTGTCCTGCACGACCGTGAACAGCAGGAGTAGCGCGTCCAAAGACGCGTGATCCATGGGAAGTCCCGCGGCGAGGCCCTTCTCCAGGCGCGGGAGAGCGTGGCGGAGCACCGAGGGGAAGCCGTCCTCCGCCTCCCCTCTCACGCCACGGATGCCACCCTCCAGGTAGAGCTTTTCTCCCGCCGTGAGTTCCAAGCTTCCCACCATCCTGGCGCCGCGAAGGGGTGAAAAGTCGCGGCGCGCGATGCCGCAGGCGATCGCCGCCGCGCGGCCGCATATTTCCTCGGGCAGGCGGGAAGTAGTGCCTTGGGGAGGACCTTGGGCGGCGAGGCTCCCTTCAACAACAAGGCTCCCCACGGCGGCACAGAGGAGCCCGAGGGAAAAAATGAGGCCCTTGTGGGTGTTCACCCCGCCGGTCGCCGTGAACATGGCCTTTTCCGCCTCGATTCCTAAGGGTCTGAGCAGGACAAGTAGGTCGCCGAGTGCATCGGAGCGCTCTTCTCCCAGCTCGGCGAAACGCGGAAAATAGGGGGCCAAGGCCCGCGCGCTGGCAAGGAACACTTCATAATCCATGTCGTCGTGGCTTCCCCGGGAGTCGGGGCTCACAAGTCCTGGCTTTGGGCTCAAGGCGACTTCCTCAAGGAGGGCGGAGAGGGCGGCGCGGGCTATCCTTTCCGAGACCGGGCAATGGGCAGCCGGTGCCGCAGCCAGCGGTGCAACCGGCGCCTTGGTCAAAGTTTGGGTAGCGCCCGGCAAGGATACAGCACCCGTTACATACGCAGCACGGCTGAATATCTCCCTGATTTTCGCCTCCACCTCCCATGCGGGGTGGGCGCGCGTCTGGGCGCAGGCTGCACCCGAAGGCAAGTCAACGCTGGGGTCTGACCCCAGGAGTTGACCTGCCTGGCCGCAGACAAAGCATGGCCTTGGGCCGCTGCCGAGGCTTTCCCTGGACAGGGGATTCCCTTCTCCGTCCATCACGTCCAAATCCGCAAGCGAGCCTAGGGGGTGGCTTTCTTCCCAGGCGACGGCGAAGGTTTTGGCTTCGCGGGGGGATGCGGAGGTGAGAAAGTAGGACTCGGGGCCGTCGGCGCCGTGGAGGCAGAGGTGGTAGGAGACCTCCCAGCCCCGGCGCCTCATGGATGCCAGGAGCTCGATATGGAGATCCAGGGAGAGCCGGGAGGCGGCATAGGACATGCGCAAGGGATGCGGCATACGCAGGGTTAGGACGAAAAGTGAACCCGAAATCCCAGCGGACAGGGCGAGCTTTCGCCGCCAGCGCTCCTCCCGGGCCTCAAGGGGACTTGAGACCTGGGCCGGCGCGAATATCGATCCAGGCATTAGGTCGAGGCGGCGCGCCCGATGGCGGTCTCCAGCCTCGCCCTCAGGGTACATTCAAGGGCTCCCCTATCCTGGACCCTGACCATGGCGCCTGAAAGCCCGGAGGCGGAAACCACTTCCTCGGTTACGCTCTTTATCCTTCGCCCATATTGTTTCATCACAATGCTGTCGATCTTGTATTCCACCCCGGGGCCGGCCGCGGGACTTATGGTGACCAGGGCGTCGCTGGATTCCAGGGAACCCGCCGTGGCTATTTTCTTTGCTTCCATATGGAAATCCTCCTCAGTGCCGTGAATCGCTGGCACGTATCCGCTCAAGAACCGACGCCGCGGCGTCGGAATTCAGCCAATCGAAGGTGGCCGCGGGAACCAACTCCGCCACCTTATCCAGAGAACCCTCCCTGATCAATGCCCGGACCACCGAGGCGCTTACAGGAGCCCCGCCCTTCTCGAACCTGGGGATTTCCTCCAATGCAAGGGCAGGCCCCTCGCCCTCGGGGGAGGTCAGTATCTCCTTCATTAACCTGTTGTATGCCGAAGTGGTTGCACAGTAAGGCTCGGTGCCCACAAAACGCTTTCCGATGCCGAAGCCAGGAGCGATTCGCGCGCGGAAAATGGCCAGGTCCAGGGAAGCGTGGAGGAGGATCGCGACTTCGCCCCCCTTGTCCGGCTTAAGGAAATAGGTTGGAAACGTAACCTGGGAGATGATGTAAGGCCCACCCTCCATCACCCTTACATTGGCCAGGTCGGAGGTTCCCTCCCGCACTAGCTTGATCCTGACATCGAATGGGAAAAGGGACCTATCTTCCTGGACAACAAAAACATAGAGCCTGTCCACCTGGGAGGCGGCGTATTCTATCAGAGCCCTGTGGCCTAAGGTGAAGGGATTGCAGTTTACCACGACACCGCCAACCCTCGCCCTCGCAAAACCCGCTGCTTTGCAATCCGCCGTTGCCCTTTGCCTGACCCACCCGTCCACGGAGCCCTCGCCCCATTCCAGGAGGGCCACGCCCTGGCCCTCCCACGGTCGGGCGGCAGAGGCGCCCGGCGCGACGGAGGCGACCGGGGAAAAGCCCAGGTCGGCGAATATCCTCGCTTCATGGGGCTTGGTGAAGAGGAAAAAATGCTTCCTGCCCAATTCCATCCCCGCCTTTATCAAGGAAGACACTATGGCCGCGGCACCCCCGGAACCCTCAAGTTCGCGATCCACCGCAATGCCCTGAAGACTCTCGCCCACGAGAGAACCCGTAGCCCGGAGGATATCCCCCTCGAAAAGCCCAAGGATCAGGTCCTCGTTCACGGGAGCCGAAAGACCCCGGGAAGCCAGCAGCCTGAACCTTGCCTCAAGATCGGAAAGGCCGTGGATTTGGCGCTCTTCCAGGCCGAACAGATTTCCCGGCATCCTTGGACCGCCTTACCGAGAGCCTGAGAGCATAGCCCGCGCGGCATTAAGGGCGCCCCCGGCTTTGAGAATGTCCACCTGACGGTCCGATAGGCCGTGCAGAGCGACGAAGGAGAAGCCTTTTGTGGAATTCACCACCTCAAACCTGTCTTCCGCAAGGCCGGCCTCCACGTCGAGGATCTCAAGCATGTCTCCCGCAGCTACCCTGCCCCAATCCTCGACATTGTGGAAGACCAGAGGGAGGATGCCTGCGTTGGCAAGGTTCTGCCGATGGATCCGGGCATAGGATTTTGCGATGACCGCCTTTACTCCCAGGAATCGGGGCGAGAGGGCCGCGTGTTCCCTTGAAGAGCCTTGGCCGTAGTTTTCCCCTGCCACCAGGATGCCGCCGCCGGACTTTCTGGCGCGGTCGGCGAAATTCGGATCCACCGCCTGGAAGCAGTATTCCGAAATGGCGGGAAGATTCGACCTCAAGGACATGATTTTCGAGCCTGCGGGAAGGATGTGGTCCGTGGTGATATTGTCGCCCATCGCCAGAAGGACCTGGCCTTCCACCTTGCCTCCCACCGGTTCAAGGCGAGGCAGCTCTGCGATGTTCGGCCCCCGGCGGACCGGGAGCCCTGCGCCGGAAGGCTTGGGGAAGATAAGCATGGAATCGTCCACCAGGAACGTATCGGGAAACTCGGGTATAGCCACAGGGCCTAGATCCCGCGGATCGGTCACGACTCCCATGATGGCCGAAGCCGCCGCGGTTTCGGCGCTGACCAGATGGACTAAGGCATCCTTGGTGCCCGACCGCCCTTCGAAATTGCGGTTGGAGCTCCGCAAGGACACGCCCTTGGTCCTGGGCGCCTGTCCTATGCCTATGCAAGGCCCGCAAGCGCACTCCAGCATCCGGGCTCCCGCTTCCACAAAATCCGCGAGGATGCCGGCCTTGGCGATCATGAGCAAGGTTTGCCGAGATCCCGGGCCTACCACAAAGCTGGTTCTTTCATGGACGTGGCGTCCCTTGAGGATGGCGGAGGCCGCCGCGAGGTCGTAATAGGAAGAATTCGTGCAGGAGCCGATGAAGCACTGGTCCACCGCAAGGCCTGCAACCTCGTGGACCGGCACCACCTTGTCGGGCATGTGGGGAAGGGCTATCAAGGGCTCCAGGGCTGAAAGGTCAATGGTCAGCTCCTGGTTGTAGGCCGCGTCCGGATCGGCGGTCAGCGGAGACCAGTCCCCAGCCCTTCCCTGGGCTTTTAAAAATCGCCTTGTCACCTCATCGCTGGGAAAAACTGAGGTGGTGGCGCCCAATTCAGC
>VKGY01000054.1:4644-13784 GCA_008080685.1 Spirochaetota bacterium | reverse complement strand
TATATGACATTTGAAGTGTAACAGAGGGCAAAATATATAGCAATAGGATGGAAAATACATTTGAATATAGCATTGCCTACAAGCCTATTATACAAATATTTATAGTAATTACGGATCTTTGCGTGCAACAAGCCATATTATTCCGGTTTCTCGGCACTAGGCTGCGCAAATTTCAGAGTTCATCAAAGTTTTTCTTGACAAATTTTCAATTTAGTCCTTAATATGTGATAGCATTTCAAGGAGATTTGTATATGTCATTTAATGTACGCAAGGCCTTTTCGATCGTCGCTCTCTGCATGATAGCGATGGTGAGCGTTCTTGGCGTGGCAGCCCAGAAGAAGACCGTCGTCCTCTCCGCCGCCTCGATGTTCGACACCGACCACCCCTTCACCCAGACCTACATCAAGTTCGAGGAATTGGTGAACAAGTACCAGGACGAGGTGAAGATCGAACTCAAGTATAGCCTCAACAAGGCACTGGGGATCGAGTCGGACTTCATGCGCTTCATGAGCCAGGGAGAATCGGTGGATATGGCCATCATATCCCCGGGACATCTCGCCCAGAGGGTTCCCAACATCGCCATCGTCGACATGCCCCTGCTTTTCCGGGACCTCGCCCACAGGAATAAGGTTTTGGAAAGCGATCTCTTCAAGGGACTCGAGGCGGAAATCGTCAGGCGCGCCAACATTCGTCCCATCGGCTACGCCGGCGGCGCCTCTCGCTCCATAATTTCCAACTATCCCATCCGAAACATGCAGGACCTCAAGGGCTTCAGGCTCCGCGTCCAGGGTGCCCCCATCTGGGCCAAGGTTTTCACCGCCGTCGGCGCCACTCCCTCCGTCATCGCCTATGACGAGGTCTACTCCGCCATCCAGACCAACGTGATCCAGGGTCTTGAAAACGAAAAAGTGGGCTATGCACAGATGAGGTTCTTCGAAGTAGCCAAGTACTATGTCGAAAACGAGCATTCCATCACCGTCCGCCCCCTCTTCCTCTCCGAAAAAGCCTGGAAGCAGTTCTCTCCCAAGGTCCAGGCCGCCATCCTCAAGGCCGGCAAGGAAGCAGGCGACTACGGCAGCCAGTTCGAGATCAACATGGCCGACCGTGAGCTCAAAGCCTTGGTCGACAAGGGCCTGACCGTTCACATCAAGTTTTCCGATGCGGACAAGGCCAAGTTCCGCGAGCTTGCAACCCCCGAGCTTGTGAAGTTCGTCAAGGACGCCGGTTATCACGACCTTTAGGGGGGCCCCTTTCTCGCCCCAATCGGAGATCCAAATGAAACTGCTTTCAAAGATCCTCGGCATTCTGCATAAGTTTTTGGTGACCTTCCAGGCTGTGCTTCTGGGGGCATTGCTCCTTATGGTGAGCTACCAGATCATATCCCGCTGGGTACCCTTCCTGCCCCGCATCCTCTGGACCGAAGAAATTTCCCGCTTTCTATTGGTGTGGGTGATTTTCCTCGGCGCCGGGATAGGCATCAAGGAAGGGACCCATTTTGTGCTGGACCTTCTGGCCTATTCGAAATCCAAGATCTTCAATTTGGTCTGGGATCTTTTCGTCCTCGCCCTCAACCTCGGCTTTACTATGATGTTCCTCATTCGGGGCTATAAGTACGCTGCGGTTCTCTTGTGGGATGTTTCCGACATTGCTCAAATTTCCATGCTCTGGGTTGGCATTTCAATTCCAATTTTTGGTGCTCTTGGAACGGTATTCTACCTAGAAATCCTGGCAAAGCGCATCGCCAAGGGGGTGAAATAATGGAGCCTGTTTTCATCGCGCTAGTGATGTTTGGGCTTTTCCTCGCCCTAGTATTCCTGAGGGTTCCCGTAGCCGTCTCCCTTGGGCTGGCCTGCGTTCCGGTGATTTTATTTACTGATCATGTGTCGCTTTTCGCGATCATCGATCGATCGTACACCTCCTACAACTCGTTTTTATTATTGTCCGTGCCCTTCTTTTTACTGGCCGCGAACCTCATGAATGAAACGGGAATCACCGAAAAGCTCATCAAGCTGGCCACCGCCACTGTAGGGCACTTCCCTGGCGGCTTGGGGCACATCAATGTTTTCGTGTCCATGCTTTTTGCGGGAGTCTCGGGTTCTTCAACCGCCGATGCCGCGGGGATTGGGAAGATTCTCATTCCCGCCATGCTGAAGCAGGGGTATGAACGGAACTTTACCATCGCCATCACCGCCACCTCGGCGGTCATGGGGGTCATCATCCCTCCAAGCATACTCATGCTGATTTGGGGCGGCACCATGTCGATCTCCGTGGGTTCGCTCTTCCTGGCGGGAATCATACCGGGCATTCTCATAGGACTTTCCCAGATGGCCACGGTCTACGTCTATGCTAAGAAGTACAAGTATCCCATCTACGAGAGAGCGGGGTTCAAGCAATTCGTGAAGGCCTTTCTCGAGGCCGCCCCCGGGCTCATCAGTCCCTTGGTGATCCTGGTCGGCATCACCTTCGGCATTTTCACTCCCACAGAAGCTTCGGCTATCGCGGTTTTGTATTCTCTGCTGGTGGGCTTCATCAATAAGACGCTTACGTGGAAAAAATTCCTTCACATCTTGAGCGATACGGCCCGGCTTGTGGGCGTTTCGC
Source organism: Spirochaetota bacterium (assembly GCA_008080685.1). Taxonomy (GTDB): domain Bacteria; phylum Spirochaetota; class Spirochaetia; order Treponematales; family Rectinemataceae; genus VKGY01. The sequence continues at coordinate 11,183 of VKGY01000054.1, read as the reverse complement.
TTTTCTGCGTCGGAACTGCCTCGGCTTTCAGCTGGCTATTGGCCTACCACCAGGTTCCCCAGGCTCTGGTGGCCATGATCAACGGATGGAACCTTGGTCCCACGGGCATAGTGTTCGTGATAGCCATAGTTTTCCTCATCGTCGGATTGTTCATCGACGCCATTCCCGCCATCATCATCATGGGATCCATCCTTTACCCAATAGCCCAAGCCGCGGGTATCCACCCCATCCATTTTTCCCTGATCGGGGTAGTCTCGTTGGCCTTCGGGCTGGTGACGCCGCCCTATGGCATGTGCCTTCTCATCGCTTCGCGCATCGGAGAGCAATCGGTCCACAAGGTCTTGAAGGACGTGGGCATTATACTGCTTCCCATGCTCGGTATCCTGATACTCTTGATCCTGGTTCCGGACATCGTCCTGTTCCTGCCGCGGCTGATCGCTCCCCAGTTCATGTGAGGCTCTGCATGGCGCCACAATCTTCGGTACAGATGCTCAAGCACACCCGTGTGATGAGGACGTACACGGGAGGCAAGCTCATGGATGCCTGGCAGGGCATATCTCCCGCCCAGGACGGCTACATGCCCGAATCTTGGATAGCATCCACCATTACTTCCCGCTACGATCCCGACCCCCACGCCGGACTTAGCTTCATAGCGGGAGGGGAGGCTGATGGCCTTAGCTTGAGAGACTATATCGCCCAGGCGCCGGAGGCGCGTCTTGGAACCCGCCACTATGGCACCCACGGCGAAAACCTCGGGTTCCTCACTAAAATCATCGATTCAGATGCCCGGCTCAATATTCAGACTCATCCCGACAGGGCAAAGGCGAAGAAGTATTTCAGTTCGGATTACGGAAAAACCGAGGCATGGTATGTGATCGGCACCAGGGAAGTGGACGGGGAACCCCCCTACATCCTCATGGGCTTCAAGCCAGGAATCACCAAGGATCTCTGGCGGCGCCTGGCGGATGCGCAGGACATAGAGGGTCTGGTTTCCTGGCTCCACAAGATTCCCGTCAAGCCCGGGGATGTGTTCTTCATAGACTCGGGCATGCCCCACGCCATCGGCTCGGGCTGCCTTATCGCCGAGATCCAGGAACCTACGGACATCACCCTTAGGGTGGAACGCAAGAACGGACCGGACGGCACGCCTTATCCAGACGAGGTCTACCACCAGGGAATCGGGTTTGACCTGATGTTCGAGTGTTTCGACTATATCGGATACTCCGAAGCGGAGCTCCTTGCTAATGCGCAGGTGGAGCCTCTCATCCTTGCCCAGGGCGCGGACTTTGAATACGCCTCCCTCATCGGTCCAGCCCAGACTCCATTCTTCAGCATGGACAAGCTCTCAGTCCATGGCTCCTGCAGTCTTGGGCCGGTGGAACATTTCCGCACCGCGGTGGTGCTCTCGGGGTCGGGGAGGCTGGTACAGGGAGGAAGGGAATTGCGTGCCGCGGCTCTTGCGCCCAGCGCCGAACTTTTTATTCCCCCCACCCAGGATCCCGTGGAGATTTCTTCCCAAGGCGGAAGCCTGGAACTGCTGGTCTGTTCTCCGCCAGGTTCACGAATGGGGTCAGACCCCGCGGATTGACCTGTCGATCATGCCAATCCTGGTTTCCTGTCTGATTTTTCTGAACTATCCATAGTGCGCCGCGATAATAAAAGGCTGCCCCTGCCGGGCAGCCTTTATTTGCCGTAAACCAATGCAATTGTCAAGGCGGGGTCTGACCCCGCCTTGACTTTTAGGACAAGCCCTTGATCATGCCGGTCTTGGTGTCGATGTCCATGCCCATGAAGGCGGGGACTGATGGCAGGCCGGGCATGGTGCTGATCTCGCCGGTGAGGGGATAGAGGAAGCCGGCGCCGGCGGAGAGGCGCAGATCCTTGACCGGGAAGGCGAAGCCCTGGGGCCTGTTCTTGAGGGCCGGATCGTGGGAGAGGGAATACTGGGTTTTGGCCATGCAGATGGGCAGGTTGTCGTAGCCAAGGCCTGAGAACTTCTCGATTGACGCTTCCGCCTCGGCGGTGTAGGTGATTGAACCGGCGCCGTAGATTTCTCTGGCGATGGTTTCGATCTTCTGCTTGATGGAGAGATCCAGGGAGTAAAGGAGATGGGGCTTTGAGGGCAGGTTGGCCGCCTTGTCCACGGCGCGGGCCAGGTCAGCCGCTCCTTCGCCGCCCTTCGCCCAGTTGTAGGAGACCACAGCATCCGCGGCTCCCGCCTTGAGGGCCGCCTGGCGCACGAACTCGTGTTCCTTGGCGGTGTCCGTGGGGAAGGCGTTGATGGACACCACGGCGGGAAGTCCGAACTTGCTGATGATGGACAGATGGGCTTCCAGGTTGGCGATGCCTTTTGCAAGGAGATCAAGGTTTTCCTGGGTGTAGGCGCTGGAAAGGGGCTTGCCCGGGGTGACCTTGGGGCCGCCACCATGCATCTTGAGGGCTCGGACGGTGGCCACGAGAACCACGGCGTCGGGCATGAGGCCCGAGGCGCGGCACTTGATGTCCATAAACTTCTCAAAGCCCATGTCGGAGCCGAAGCCTGACTCGGTGACCACGTAGTCTCCCACCCGTGTGGCGATGCGGTCCGCCACGATGGAGGAGTTGCCGTGGGCTATGTTGGCGAAGGGGCCGGCGTGCACGAAGGCAAGCTGCTCTTCCAGGGTTTGGAGGACGTTCGGCTTGATGGCGTCCTTCATGAGGATGGTCATGGCGCCCGCCACACCCAGGTCCTCGGTGGTGATGGCCTTGCCGGACTTGTCCAGGGCCACGACGATTCTGCCCAAGCGCTGGCGCAGGTCGGTGAGGTCTGTGGCGAGAGCCAGGATGGCCATGACTTCGCTGGCCACGGAGATGTCGAAGCCCATTTCGCGCAAGGGTCCGTTCTCCAGGCCGCCGAGGCCGGCCACCATCTTACGCAGGGTGCGGTCGTTGATGTCCATGACCCGGCGCCAAAGGATGTTGTAGGGATCGATGTTGAGTTTTTTCTGGCCCAGCTTCTCGTAATAGGCGTCGGACCAGCGGCTCTCATGGTACATCCGCGCGTCCAGGCCGGCGGCGCAGAGGTTGTGGGCCGCGGAGACGGCGTGGATGTCCCCGGTGAGGTGGAGGTTGAAGTCCGCCATGGGGACTATCTGGCTGTAGCCGCCGCCTGCTGCCCCGCCCTTGATCCCGAAGGTGGGCCCCATGGAGGGCTGGCGGATATTGGCTATGGCCTTCTTGCCGATGTAGCCCAAGCCTTGGGCAAGTCCTACGGTGGTGGTGGTCTTTCCCTCGCCCAGGGGCGTGGGGGAAATTGCCGTGACGTCAATGTACTTGGCTCTCTTGGCTGGTGCGGGCTCGTTGAGGATTTCGAGCTTGACCTTGGCCTTGTCGACGCCGTAATGCTCCAAATAGCGCTCTTCTATGCCGTAGCGGCCCGCGATTTCGGAAATTGGCTTGACATTCGCCGCCTGGGCGATATCGATGTCGTGGGGAACGGGACTCTGGCGGACTATGGACATTATTGCCTCCCTATGCCGCGCCTCGCGCGGTTGCTAAGTATATGAAAACGAGTACGCCGGGTATAGTCAGGCGCACTCTTCGTTTTATAAAGAGAACCTCTTACAGACCGTACTGCTTGCGGAGTTCCTGTACCACATCGTCCTTCATGGTGAAGGTGTACTCCTCGGTGGGGAACTTCTTCTCCTGGACTTCGCCGATGAATTCCTTGACGGCTTTCAATTGGAAGTCGTAGGCGTTGGCGTACACTTTGACGAACTTGGGGGTGAATCGCTTGAAGAGGCCGAGGATGTCGTGCAGGACCAGGACCTGGCCGTCGCAGTCGATGCCGCCGCCGATGCCTATGGTGATGCACTTCACTTTCTGGGTGATGAGCTGGGCGAGTTGGCGGGGAATTGCCTCGAGGACGATGGCGAAGGCTCCGGCCGCGTCGAGAGCCATGGCGTCCTCGATTACCTTTTTGGCCGCGTCAAGGGACTTACCCTGGACCTTGAAGCCGCCCAAGGCTCCGGCGGTCTGGGGGGTGAGGCCGATATGGCCGAAAACGGGGATGCCGGCTTTGACGATGGCTTCGACGGTGGGGGCGAAATCCTGGCCTCCTTCGAGCTTGATGGAATCGCAGCCGCCGTCCTTATAGAGGATGCCAGCGTTGGTGATGGCTTGTTCCTTGGAAATGTTGTAGGACATGAAGGGCATGTCGCCCACCACATGGCAGCGCTTGACAGCCCGCATGACGGGCTTGGTGTGGTTGAGCATCTCGTCCATGGTGACGGGTGTGGTGCCGTTGTAGCCGAGTTCAACCATCCCAAGACTGTCGCCTACGAGGATGATATCGATTCCCGCCTCGTCCACCAGGAGGGCCTGGGGATAGGAATAGGCGGTGATCATTGAGATTTTCTTGCCTTCTTTCTTCATCGCGGCGAGATCGGGGATCGACAGTTTCTGGACATCGGCCATAGTGTTCTCCTTTGAATTGAACCTAGGTTATTTAGTCCATTATATCTCGATATTTCCCTCCCCACAAGCGAGAGGATCAAAAAATGAAATAGAGTTTTAGTTAGTTATTCCTCCGGTCCCTGTCCGACCTTGACAGGAAAGGGGGAGGCATCCATTATTTTCCCCATGACACAGCACATCTTGAGGGATTCCATCACCGACGTGCCCGGCATTCGGGTCGGCCACGCCCAGGATTTGAAAGCGGCCCGGGGGGTTACGGTCATCCTTTGCGAAAACGCCAAGTCCGCGGGAGTGGACGTGCGCGGCGGCTCGCCGGGCACGAGGGAGACGGACTGCCTTTCGCCGGTGAACATGGTGCCAGCGCCCCATGCCATTTATTTTTCCGGAGGCAGCGCCTTCGGCTTGGCGGGAGCCGGTGGCGTCATGCGCTTCCTAAGGGACCGGGGCATTGGCTTCAACGCCTGGAACAATATCGTTCCCATCGTATCAGGAGCCGTCATCTTCGACCTTACCGTGGGAGACGGGCTATCCTATCCCAACGAGGATATGGGCTACGCAGCCTGCGAAGCCGCCGAAAAAGCGCATGGCGAGGTTCCCATGGGCGTGGTGGGCGCCGGCACGGGAGCCCTCATAGGCTGGGCGGGGGATCTGGATCAGCGCATGAAGGGAGGCCTCGGCACCGCAAGCGCTGTCTCCGGGGACCTTGTGGTGGGCGCCTTGGTAGTGGTCAACTGCTGGGGCGACGTCGTCGATCCAGAAACGGGAGAACAGCTGGGCGGCACACTCAACAAGGCAAAGAATGGTTTTGCCGGCGGCTATGGCCTCCTAAAGGCCAAACAGCTGCCCATAGACGCAGCTTCTCGCGCCGCCGCCGGCGCCAAGGCGGGTCTCACGACCCACACCACCATCGGCCTCATCGCCACCAATGCGATCCTTTCCAAACCCATGGCCATGAGAGCGGCCATGATGGCCCACGACGGCTTCGCCCGTGCCATCTGCCCTTCCCACACCGCAGGAGAGGGGGACTCGATATTCGCAGTGGCAACGGGAGAGGTGGAAAGCGACATCAATATCGTCGGCGCCATGGCGGCAGACGCCATGGCCAGGGCCATAGCCAAGGCCATCCGCCACGCCGATTCGGCCTATGGATATCTGGGACACAAGGAATTGTCGGGAAGGATGAAAAGATAGGATCTTAAATTATAAAGATCCTAAAAAAGGCGCCGTCAGTCCGGCGCCTTTTATATTCACTTGGAGAGTCTTTTCCTGACCCAATCCAGGGGAAAAAGATTTTCTGCATAGAGCATTGAGAGGGCGTAGAGGCCCTGGAGGCTCCCCACGATGAAAATCGCGACGTGCATGAAATTGATCTCTTCCATGATAAAACATTGGATGATTATCCATCCCAGGGTTACCGCGCCCATGGCGCCCAGGATGTACTGGTGGAGTTTCGCCTTTCGGATCAGGGCGATGCCCGTGCCCAGCTGCCCGAGGCCTATCACCACGAATAGGGTGATGCCGGGGATGAGGAAATCGTCGAAAGGACCGTTCTTCAATATGTCCGTGGGAATCCCGAAGGGTCCTTGGGGGTTGGAGAAGGCGGCGTAGCCTCCAGCCATCCCGAGGAAGCCCACGGCGAAGCATAGGATTATGGTGAGGATGCGCAGGAATTTCATATGACGCTCAGTACTTGATAAGTTCCACAAGTTGGAAGTCCACGACCTTGGCGGCCCGGCCTTCGTCCATGTCGATGTGCATCTCCAAGGCGAGGTTCTCGGCAACCCGGACGATCACGTTTTCGAAGACCAGGCCCCGTTCTCCCGGCACGCGGATTTTTACACGCTCGCCGGCGGTTACGCCGAAATCCTCGGCGTCGCGGGGATGCATGTGGATGTGCCTCAGGGCGGCGATCACTCCCTTCTTCAATTCGATCCTGCGGCCCTCCGTCCCAATGAGGACGCAGCCCGGCGAGCCTTCTATGTCTCCGGACTCCCGCAAAGGCGGGTCAATGCCCAGGACCTCGGCGTTGGTGAAGGAAATCTCCACCTGGGTGTAGGACCGCGACGGGGCCACCACCACGGCGC
>VKGY01000054.1:0-4624 GCA_008080685.1 Spirochaetota bacterium | reverse complement strand
TACCGGGAATGGTCAACTCCCGTATATGGGTGAGCGTGTAGCCTTCGCCGAACAGGGCGTCGGTATCTTCCCTGGTAAGGTGGGCGTGGATATCCGAACGGGCAATCGGAAGCATGGTTTTCTTGGGCATGAGGAACCCCCTTCTTGAATCGCGATTACAAAAAGAGGGACCGCCCTTTTGGAGCGGTCCCTGGCTTGGAATCTAGGCCTTAGGGTCTGACTTCCATGACGAGCTTCTTCTTTCCGCCCTGGATTTCAAAAATGTAGGTGGGCTTGTTGGTGGGAATGCCGTCTTTCATGTCCCAGTCGAACAAGAGTCCCTTGAATCCCTTCACGTTGGCCATGTAGTCGGCGATCATCTTCCGCTCTTCCTTGAGCCTCTTGGGATCGCCGGTCACGCCGGTCTTCTCGATGGCTTCCTTTATCATATAGAGCGCATCGTAGTAGTTCGGGGAGAGGCTGAAGGGCATGTTGCCTTTGTGGGCCTTGGCGAACTCGGTCTTGAACTTGTCCCAGCGGGGATTGGAGGTTTCGAGGTTAAGGTAGTTGTAGACCTGGACTCCATTGATGTCCGAGCCGCCGGTTGCATAGAGTTGGGCGTCGTCGGCGCTGGAGAAGACTAGGATCTGGTTCATCTTGGTCCAGCCGAGGTTCTTGAGTTCCTTGATCAGCTTGGCGGCCTTTTCGGCATTGGTGACCATTCCCAGTGATCTAAGAGCGCTGGAGTGGGCTCCCGCCATCCCAGGCCATGGACCGTAGGGCTCGATGAACTGAACGACGTTTTTCATGGCGGGGAACTGCTTTGCCCAGGCAGCTACCAGGGGAGGAAGCCTGTCCAGGGTGGGGGGGAACCACGACACCGTCCAGGGGAAGAATCGGGCGGCGTACTCGTAGGAGGTCGTGGCGGTCATGGAGACCATGCCGTTTTCCACGGCGATGGGCATGGCGGCCATGATGACCGGCTCGGGCACGGGACCCATGGCTACCAGGGTGTCCTTGACGATGCGGGCCATTTCCACCGATCCCTTCTGGGGATCGAGAGCCGTGTCGACAGGGATTACCCTGACTGGCTTGCCGGCGATGCCTCCCGCGGCATTGATTTCCGCGGCCGCATACTCGGCGCCCCACTGCAGGAACTCGCCAATGGCGGCGATGGCGCCTGTGAGGCTGTTAAGGAAAGGCACTTGCCACTCGTTCACGACCACTCTGGCCTGGCCGAAACTCATGCTCGCGGCGACGAGAAGAAGTACCAAGACGCCAACCATTTTTTTCATAAGACCTCCTTGGAAATCTTTATCTATTTCTCTCGTCTTCGCGAGAGACTGGAACCGATGGAATACACAAGCTTCCGGGTGATGAAGCCTTCGGGCTTCAGAACCAGAACCAATATCAGTATAACCCCATAAATTACAATCCGCCAGGATTGAACCTCAGGAGGGAACAAAAGAGGAAGGCCGTAGAGGATTGGGGCGGCCAGGACGGTTCCCCACAGGGTGGAGTAGCCGCCGACGAAGATGGTGGTCATGAAGACACCAATCAGGTGGAAGGTGAAGAAGTCCAGGTGGAAGCTCTTGTAGATAAAGCCGTAAAGTACTCCCACGCCTCCGGCGACGATGCAGCTGAACACTTGAACCAGCTGGCCGACCTTCTTGATATCCACGCCCAGGGAAGTGGCCAGGTCCTTGTCGACGAAAATCGCCGAAGCAGCCCGTCCTAACCGTGAGTTGTCGAAGCGGTGGATGAGAAACCCTACCACGAGCACCAGGGAGTAGAGGAGGATTATAATGATGTTCCGGTGCGCCGCAGGGCTACTTCCCACATTGGGAAGGCCGAACATTCCCATGGTGCCGCCGATGATGGGTATGTTTTCCACCACAGTCCTTGTGATGTAGATGAAGGTGAAGCCCACGATGACCACCGCGAAGGTGGGCGCGTCGCCTATGAACAGGGATACCACATAGCCGATTATCCCGCCTACGGCAAAGCCGATGAGGAGAGCCAGGAAAAACGACATCTGAAGTTCCATGACCAGATACCCCGAAAGGTAGCCGGAGATGGCCATGTTGGCTACGGTGATGAAGTGGAGATGGGCGACGCGGTAAGGCAGATAGATCGCCCAGGTCATGAGGATGTTGACCGCGGCTATAGTCAAAAAGTAATAGACTGATAATGGCACGTCAGCCCCCCTTAAACCTTGATGCCGAAGAGACCCTTCGGCTTCCAGAGTATTACGAAAATCATGATCACGAAGGCGATGGAGTTGGACCAGCTGCCCGAGAAGTAGCCTTGGATGAGGGCCTCAAGGACGCCCAGGGCCAAGCCGACCACAAGTCCGCCCACCAGGTTGCCCAGGCCGGCTACTATGGATACGGCCAAAACCTTATGTGCAATGTGTTCTCCCAGCCCGGGGGAGGCGGAGTGGAGGAGCATGGCGATGAGGACTGCGGTCATTCCGCCCATGATACCCGATAGGGCGTAGCTCTGGATGCCGGTCTTGAAGATGGGAATGCCCACCAGGCGGGCGCCCGCCGGATCTTCAGCGATGGCGCGGAACGCGCGCCCCGCCCTAGTCTTGTACAGGAGGATAAAGAAGGCGGTGACCGCCACGGCTCCTATGACCAAGGACCAGACCTGGCCAGCCTGGATGCTTATCAAGCCGATCCTGAACAAGGGTCCGCTTCCCGTGAGCTCCTCGGGAAATGCGATGGGAAGGCCCTTGTTGAACTCGTGGGACAGGATGTCGGTGATGATGAAGCCTATGGCCATCGACACTACCATAGTGGAATTGATGTCCACCTCGCCCCGGTTCTTCATGACCTTCTGGAAGATCGGCGCGAAGAAGACGTTGATGGCTAGACGACTACCTGGGGATAGGAAAAGTGGATGATCAGGGCTACCAGGAGAAGAAGGTTGAATCCCGTGGCGAGAAGCACATATATGCTACCGAGGGAGAGTCCGTTTATTATTTGGGCAATAAATTCTTGCATGCTTCACACTCCCAGATAGGCGGATTTGACGCCTGGGTCGCTCATAAGGTGGTTTGCGGAACCGGAAAGCGAGACGTTCCCGGTTTCAAGCACGTAGCCCCGGTGGGCGCATTTCAATGCTTTGTAAGCGTTCTGTTCCGAAAGGAGAATGGTGTATCCCTCCTTGTTGAGCATGGTGATGATATTGAAGATATCGTTCACCACGATGGGGGCCAGTCCTATGGAAGGCTCATCAACCATGATGAGCTTGGGCTTTGACATGAGGGCCCGAGCGATGGAGAGCATCTGCCGCTCTCCTCCCGAGAGAGTCTTGGCCACTTGGTCCTTGCGCTTCTTGAGTATGGGAAACCATTCGTATACCCGGGCAAGTTTCTTGTCTTTGTCGTGGATGTTGTGATGGGCACCCAAGAGGAGGTTGTCGATGACCGTCATGGAGGCGAAGACACCCCGCCCTTCGGGCACCAGGCAAAGTCCGGCGCGGACATTCTTGTCCGCCGGCACCGTGTCTATACGTCTGCCTTCGAATTCCACCGTTCCCGACACGGGATTGTTGAGCCCCAGGATGGTGGACAGGAGGGTTGTCTTTCCCGCCCCATTCGCGCCTATCAAGACGACGATTTCCTTGGGAAACACTTCAATGCTGACACCTTTGAGAGCCTTGATCTGACCGTAGGAAACTGAAAGATCGGTGACTTTCAATATCGCTTCATTCTGCGCCAAGGTATGCCTCCAATACTTTTGGGTTCTTCTGCACCTCTTCAGGCCTGCCTTCGGCTATTTTCTGTCCAAAATTGAGCACCGACACCATGTCGGACATGTTCATGAGCATCTTGACGTCGTGACTGACCACGATGACCGTGATTCCCATGTCCCTGACCTGGCGGATGATGTTTTCCACTTCTCCGATCTCCTTGGCGCCCATGCCCGAGGCTGGTTCGTCCAGGAGGAGAAGCTTGGGTTCAGAGATTATAGCCCTGGCTATCTGAACCAGCTGGCGCTCGGCCCACACCAAGTCGCTGGACCAGCGGTGCGTTGATTTGCTGAGGCCTGTGATTTCAAGGATGTGGCGGGCTTTTTCTTCGATCTCCTTCTCTCGCTTCGCCGCGGTGAAAGGAAGACGCAGGATGGTGTCCTTTATGACACTGCCCACAGGGTCCTGGACCCCGGACATGACGTTTTCCAGCACCGTGAGGTTGGGGACAAGCTTGCCGGCCTGGAAGGTCCGGTGGATTCCCTTGTTGGCCACCAAGTCGGCCCTGAGGCCGGTGATGTCCTCGCCGTTGAAGGAAATGGAGCCGCCGTCAGGCTTGTGCACGCCGGTTATGCAGTTGAACAGGGTGGTCTTTCCTGATCCATTGGGGCCTATGATGCCGTGGATGTCGCCGGCCTTGATCGAGACAGACACCGTATCCAGAGCCTTCAGCGCACCGAAATTCTTGCAGACGCCTTTGATTTCAAGCATGTTCATCAGGCTATCCCCTCGGCCGGGGACCGGCCGATGGCCAGGAAGCGGCTGGCGGCCAGGGCATAGATTTTTGCACTTTCGAACAATTCTTCGACTTCGACATATTCGTCCTTCTGATGGGGGATGTGTCGCGGGCCTGGGCCGTTGACCAGGCAGGGGATTTTTTTCCAGG
>VKGY01000053.1 GCA_008080685.1 Spirochaetota bacterium | reverse complement strand
TTTTTCATCTTCTCAAATTGTTGCGCGCAGGATTTACTCTCAAGGGGATCTTGCTTCTGCCTTTGCCCCTGATTCCAGGATAGAAAGGGCTGTATATAGGAACGAGGCCTTCGACCATCAGTATACCGAGTCGGTCGGAGCGGTAGCGCAATGGGACTATGACAAATTGGTAGTCTACTGTGGAACCCAATGGCCTTCCCACGCGAGGAGGAACATCGCCGGGTGCCTGGGCGTTTCTGAAGCTGATATCATCCTTCGGCCGACCGAATTGGGAAGGACTTTCGATGGCAAGCTTTGGTACCCTTCGCTTGTTGCCTGCCAATGCGCCCTCGCCGCCCGTGTTCTTGGCAAACCAGTGAAAATGCTCTATTCCCGTAAAGAAGACTATTTGTATACAACTAAGCAAGCAAGAAGCGTGGTGAGCATTAGGTCAGCCACGGATGATTACGGCCGCCTTCGAGGCTTGGATATCCGGCTCATCATCAACATTGGCGCCTACAATCCTTTGGCGGACCAGGCCGAGTCTTCCATTGTAGGAATCTATGATTGCCCCTCGGTGCGGATAGAATCCTTCGCTATAAGAACCGACAGCATCCCGCTCGGGGCTATGGGCGGCATCGGTGCTTCCCACGCTTCTTTCTCGATTGAAGCCCATATGAATCATCTCGCCCAGGTGCACCAAAAAACTCCCGCAGAAATAAAGGCCTTCAATATAAAATCAAGAAATACTCAAGGATCCAGGAGTTTTGAAGGGGATTCTGAAATCCCCTTCTCCAAACTTCACGGGAAATTGGAAAAAATGTCGGATTACCGCAGAAAGTTCGCAAGTTATGAACTTGTAAAGAAACGAGATCCGGCATGCCGTGGTGGTGTCGTGCGTGGAATAGCGCTCACCGTGGGTTATCAAAACAGCAAATCCTTCACAGCTATCCAAGGGATTTCCAACTATTCGGTCGAAGCACTTCTCACTAGGGATCTTGCACTAACCCTCAAGAGCCAGGCCTTTATCGGCTCAGGTTCCTTGAGAAAAATGTGGAAGGAAACAGCCGCTTCGATTCTCTCCATCCCAATGAACAAGGTTACGATCGAGTATCCAGAAATGGAGATATATCCTGCCACCGGTCCGTTGACCCTTTCCAGGGGCGCTACTGTCATCAACAAACTCATCGAACGGAGTTGCCGCTCGATTCAAAAAAAACGGTTTCGAGAAAGCCTTCCCTTGGCGGCAAAAGCCCAGGCAAAGGCTTCGGCATCACGTTCGGGATTGTCGCTCTTCGACACCCCTTCCTGGTGCGGCACCGCAGTAGAACTTGAAATCGACCCATTGAGCGGCGACCCCATCCCGCGCACCGTATGGATGGTGGTTGATGCGGGGAAAATCGTCGATGTCCAGGCGGCAAAAACCTCTCTTCGCGGAGCGGCGATCAGGGCACTTTCCCTTTGCGTGGATTCGGCGTTTGAACCCGGTGACTCAGAAGCGGAACATGCTTACTTGAGCACAAGGATTAAATTCTTGCCGAGAATTGAAATTGATTTCATCGATCCAGGAAGGAACTCCTCTCCTCGAGGTTTGGGAGAACTTCCATTCATAACCATTCCTGCCGCCTTTTATAGCGCCCTCACGCAGGCCTTGGGCCTGGAACCTAAGAAACTTCCGTTGAAGGGCAGTGAAATACTGCGATTGATGGAGTCTCCATGACTATTGAATCGAAGATAAATGGCCGTCTCCATAAACTATCCATTCGGAGCGGTGACAGGCTTGTGGATATTTTGAGGGAAGATTTAAAAATCGAAAGCCTCCTGCCTGATTGTCGGGGGGGAGCCTGCGGTCGTTGCCTGGTCATGCTGGATGGAAGATTGTGCCACGCGTGCCTTACTCCCGCATTCAAGATCCAGGGAGCGGAGATTTCGACCTATGAACTCATTAAAAACATTCATGAAGCTATTGCGGTGGAGGAGGGATTCTTGGAAGACAATATATCGCCGTGCCCCTTCTGCCACGCCGTAAAAATCCTTGCTATGGCTGACTTGTTGATCAAGCACCCCCTTCCGGACACAGAAACGATATTAGGATACCTTGAGTTGGTGCCCTGCGCATGCACCGATCCCGAAATCGTAGCGACGACGATTCACAAGGTGGCGGATCAGATGAATCGAAGGAAATTCAACCGTGAGAAGTAGCGAGATCCATGTGCCTAAAACTCTGCAGGAGGCGCTGTCCATTTTAGAAGGAAACTCAGGAATCCAGGTTCTGGCAGGAGGCAGTGAACTCGTCGGAGGCCAATACGAGAGATTAATATCTTTTCCGGAGGGCATCGTATCCATTGCCAAGCTTCGAGAGCTCAGGAAGACTCAAAGGACGGAGCAATTTCTCGAAGTCGGCGCATGTACAACTCTGACCGGGCTCCTGAGCCTTCCCAAAGGAACACTCCCGTCTCCTCTTCGCGAGGTGATTGGAACCATCGGCAACCTTGGGGTTAGGAACATCGGAACCATAGGCGGCAATTTATGCTCAATGCAGCATTTCATGGACTTATGGCCTTTCCTTGCCTGCATGGATGCGCAAATTGAGATCAAATCCTCAACGTTGGCGCGGTGGGCCAGCGTGTATCACCTTGCGGATGAATCAGGCTCACCCTTTCTTCCCCCAAAGACGTTGATCACTAGGGTCAGGATTCCTTTAGTTTTCTATAATTTTGTATTCTACAAAAAAATCGGCCCTCTTGGGCTTCCTGGTGATTCGTCTGCGCTATTTGTATGTCTCGCCTCCATAAAGCATGGAAAAGTAGACGCATTCAGATTGATTTTTTCTGGTGCCAAGGCTTTCAGGATCAAGGATTTGGAGATGATGCTCCTGGGTCGGAAACTAGACACCCCTATCAAGGAGGTTCAAGGGATCCTTCAAATCTACAGGCAGGCTTTCGCACGGCACGCTTGGTATGATGGGAGAGTCTTCAACAACACGCTTGAAGAATGCTTTGGCAGGATGTTCTCATCATGAGCAGAAAGGGAACCCTATTTCTCCTACCCGCACCAATAGCATCTTTCGATGACGCTCGGTGGTCGCTTGATTCCGTAGCCTTGGAGATCCCAAATTATGCCCTGCAATTGTATTCAAAATTAGATTATTTTATTGTCGAGTCTGAAAAAAGCGCGCTTCGGCTGCTTTCAAGATTCAAGGATCCCAAAGACTTGAATCGATCCTGCTTAGTTATATTCGACGAACATAGCATTGAAGCTGACGTTGCCAAAGTCTTGGGCCCGATTGAGGACGGAAAGGACGGGGGAATACTTTCCGAAGCCGGCCTTCCTTGCATAGCGGATCCGGGCGGAAGGCTTGTAGCGTACGCCCACCAGCGAGGAATCCAGGTAGTGCCGGTTTCCGGTCCTTCGTCGCTTATGCTCGCCCTAAGCGCCTCAGGCCTTGATGCCCAAAGATTTATATTTCTTGGGTATTTGCCTAGCGAAAGCCGCACGCGCATTTCAGTTCTTCGACGAATCTCCAATGAATTCCTCCGGGATGGGATTACCAGAATATTCATCGAGACACCCTATCGGAACAATGCGTTGCTTCGCGATTGCGTTGCGAATCTACCTGAGGATCTCATGCTCTGTGTGGCGTCGGATCTTGCAGGGCTTTCTATGCGGATCTGGACAAAAGAAATAGGATTTCTCATCGCCTCTGGACTCCCTGAGATCGGCAAAGTACCAGCTGTGTTCATCATCGGAAAGCAGGCAGAAATTCACCCTCGAAACACCACCTGATCGACTTCATGCCAAGGATGCCAGGCGTTCCCGTATGAATTCGCTTTTTTCCCTCAGCCCGATCGCCTTGGTCTGTAGGATGATGGCATTGGGTTTGTGGGGATCCAGCTTGATCCTTCCGTTTGATTCCCGGATGAGACGGATCAAGCGTTCTACGGATATCCTTGAAACCTTGGAAAATTCAATCGTCACATTACCAGCTCTTTCACGTAGGGAAGAAACCGCCAGCCTGCGACAGATGACGCGAATTTCAGCCAGGGCGAGAAGGGATTGGACTTCTTCCGGCATGGGACCGAAGCGAATCTCCAATTCCTCCTGCAGGGCGTCGAGGTCATCCTGCCGCACTACAGAAGCGATTTTTTTATAAATTTCCATCTTGAGCATAGGCGCGGAAATGTAGGTTTCGGGTATGAAGCCTGAATACTCGAGTTCAAGATAGGGTTCCTCATCTTGCGAGTCCGTGCCGGAAAGCGAAGCCACGGCCTCGTCCAATAACTTAAGATAAAGGTCGAAGCCGACGGCGAAAATGTCCCCGGATTGCTCCCTGCCGAGAAGGTTTCCCGCGCCGCGGACTTCCAAGTCTTTCATTGCTATCTTAAAACCACTTCCCAACTCGGTAAAATCGGAAATTATCTGAAGGCGCTTCATCGCGATTTCACTCAAAGCCCGCTTATCCGGATAAAGGAGATATGCGTAGGCCTGCCTATCAGACCGGCCTACCCTCCCTCGAAGCTGGTATAGCTGGGATACTCCATAAAAGTCGGCTCGATCGATAATTATAGTGTTTACGTTTGGTATGTCGATTCCGTTCTCAATGATGGTCGTGGAGATAAGCACATGGAAGGCTCCATGTATGAACCGATGCATGATATCCTCGAGATCCGACGGATCCATTTGCCCATGCGCCGATTCGGCGAGGGCTTCAGGAACCGCGCCCAGTATGAATTGCTCAACGTCTGGCAAGCTTTCGATTCTGTTATGAAGATAGAATATTTGGCCTCCGCGTTCGATTTCCTGGCGAATCGCCTTGGCTACAACCTCGGCATTGAACTCCTCCACATAAGTCTGTATCGGTTGCCGATCCGCCGGAGGAGTCTTTAGGATGGACATGTCCCGTATCTTCAACATGGACATATGCAAGGTCCTGGGGATCGGCGTTGCGGTAAGGGTAAGACAATCTATCCCCACCTTCATCTCCTTCAAGCGTTCCTTATCCTTGACTCCGAATCTCTGCTCCTCGTCGATCACCAAAAGACCTAAATCCTTAAAAACAATGTCCTTTTGAAGAATTCGATGGGTTCCCACTACCATGTCCACGCTTCCGGCCGCCAAGGCTTGAAGTGTTTTCTTTTGCTGTTTCTTGTCCACAAGTCGCGACAACATGGCGATTTCAATCGGGAACCCGCTGATCCTTTCCTTGAAGTTTTCGTAATGCTGCTCCGCAAGGATGGTCGTTGGGGCAAGGAAGGCGACCTGCTTGCCCGACATCATAGCCTTAAAGCACGCCCTAAGAGCGACTTCCGTCTTTCCGTAACCAACGTCACCGCAAACCAGTCGATCCATGGGACGAGGGGTTTCCATGTCCGATTTTATTTCCTCGATGCAGCGCAACTGATCATCGGTCTCCTCATAAGGGAAAGCTGCTTCGAACTCAGTTTGCCACTCTCCATCCTTTGGGAAGGCGTAGCCCTTTGCCGCTTTTCTTCGGGCATAAATCCTAATAAGCCGCTCCGCAAGCTCCTCAACGGATTTCCGGACTCGACGTTTTCTATTTTCCCAGGATTTGGATCCCAAGGTATCAAGCCTGGGCGCCTCGCCTTCGTTGCCAATGTACCGTTGCACGAGATTCGCCTGCTCGATTGGCACAAAGACCGTTTCCGAGTCGGCATACTCAATTTTTATATAATCGCGCTCATTCCCAAGGACCAGCATGCGCTCGATACTGGCGAACCTTCCGATGCCGTATTGGATATGAACTACAAAATCGCCTGGCGAAAGTTCCACAAAGCTGTCGATTATCGAACTTTTCGCGGTTCCCAGGCTCTTCGGCACGCGTTTTTTCCGTCCGAATATTTCGTTTTCTTGGACAACCCTAAACTTAAGGCTTGGAATATGAAATCCGGCAGAGATGGTTCCTAGCAGCGAAAACGCTTTGGATTCTGGCATGAGGCTGCCAATCCTCTCTATCTGGGTTCCGCTGGCGGCAGCGACGTAGGTCTGAGTTCCTATCGTTTCGAAATTCGCCATATCCTCGCGAAAATATCGGAGGTTCCCGAAGAAAGAGCGCGGAGGTTCGCCGCCGAAGGAAATTCTTTCCGTCTGGGTCCTGTCATTTAGCGCAAAAGATCGAACCCGTTTCCGATGCCTTTGGCAAATATCTTCGTATGAAAGGCATATCGATTCAGGAGGAGGAACCGGCGATTCCCTTAGTGCGTTGCGGTACAGCCCGGCATATTCTTTCCTTGAGCTTTCTTCTTGGGCACCAAGGCGCTCAACGTTAACTTCGACTAAGAGGGCGTCTTTTCCTAAGTAGTCTAAGAATGATACGGGAGATTCGATGGCGGTTAAATACCAGAGTTCCTCACCCTTGGCGGATCCGGATTCTCTCAAGGATTCGATCAATCCACCCAATCGATTGGAACAGCCAGGATACTTTTCGCCTCGAGCGACCAGTCGATCGATCGCATCGCTATCCCAGCGCATTTCCTTGAGCGGCCTGATGCTAAGGGAATCCTGCCGCTCAACCGCCGATTGGCTTTGGACATCGAAAGAAGAAATTTTATTCACGGTTTCGTAATCAAACTTCACGCGCGTTGCCATAGCCTCCCCGGGGATGAAGAGATCGAGCACTTCTCCGCGAAGGGCGAACTCTCCGGGCAAGGCAATCCTAGGAACCCTGAGATATCCAAATCCAGTCAGTTTTTCTGCGATTTCATCTCCAGAAATTTCTTCTCCATGTTTTACCTTCAACAGGGATGCTGAAAATGCTTTTAAAGGAGGGAGAGGTAGGACAAGGGATCTATAGCTGGCGACAAATATCCCGCTTCTCTCCGCCGCCTCCGCCATGGCTGCGGTTCTTTGGCCAAAAATCTTCGCCCCAAGAGCCGCAGGCCGGTAGGCGGCGGTATGCCACCAGGGAATCAAGGTCGCCTTTCTGCCCCAAAAACCAAGATCGTCAACAAAGTTTTCTGCTTCAGTATCCGTTGGGGTAACTATAAGGATGGGGATTTTAAGACGGATATCCAAGGCGGCGACGGCCAGGGAGAGCAGGGAGTTCTCAGCATCCGCGACACCGAGTGGATACTCCCCTATTCGCAACTTTCGTTCCAGCTTCGAAAGGGCCTCATGGCGCATGATTCTATCTATTAGTACTTGCGGTTCTTTTCTGTCCATCGTATTCTTCGCCAGTATAGCCGCCGGGTCGGTTTTATTCCATACAGAGGTAGGCACTGCAACGCCCATGCTAGCCGTAATTTTATCGGAAGACGATCGATTTTTCCAAAACCTCACCGCGCTTCCGGCATTGAGGCGGTATTCCATAGTGAGATATAGGGACCCTGTTAAGCTTGCGGACAACATACTGGAACTTGCACCGGATAGCATAATTATTCGAGGAACGGATTTTCCCTTCCACTGGATGGAGTTGCTTGCCCAACTCGAGTATTCCCCCGTTTCCGCAGAATCTAAGTTTTACCTCTTTGGCAATGGGACTAAGCCGGAGATTGTGCCGAAGATGTTCAATCGATTCACGTACCTACAGGAAACCCAGGATATCGAGGCTCTGGACGGCGCCTTCTCCCCCAAGGCAAGGACAAAAAAAGGGCTCATGGCAGCTGCTGAGTTGGCTGTCTCTTCTGTTCGAATCGCCGTGAAAGATTATCATTGATCCTTTAAGATGGCGTATACGTTAAATTTTTACCTATATCGGCCTTTTTGTATATTGATAAATTAGTTAATTGATATTATTATCCCAGAATGAGCAATGAATCGATTTCCAAGTGCTACGACGAACTTCTTGAACCCTTCGCCTTAAAGTGCAAGGCGGTAGGGCATCCTGTTCGGTTGAAGATTCTATGTCTCATAGCTCGGCAGGATGTCCCCTGCGTAGGCGATCTGTGGCGCTGTTTAAACCAACCGCAACCCGTAATTTCCCAGCATCTCGCCATATTGAAAAAGACTGGTATTGTCTCTTCAGAGGTGCAGAAGACCCGGAGAGTCTATTCTATCGTTGATCCCTTCATTAAAGATCTGGTGGAGAAAATCCTTTGCGCCATCCAAGTGGAATCGGAAGTGACAGAAGCGTGATGATTATTTTTCTTCCAGCATCTGGTTGACCAAGGCGAAAAACTGAGCGTCGGCGTCTTTTGCGGGAATCTTCGCCAGGATTTTACCATGCCTGAAAATGAGGACCCAATCGCCGGCGCCTGTGATTCCTATGTCGGCGTGCATCGCTTCCCCAGGTCCATTGACAACGCATCCCATGATTGCCACATCGAGATTCTCTCCGATGGTGTTGAGCTTCTCCATCCAGCGGTTGACAAATCCATGAGTATCGAATCCAGCCCTGCCGCAGCGAGGGCAGGAAACAATCCGAACTCCCTTTCGCCGTAGCCCTGCGCAGGAAAGAATTTCCCTTCCCGCCATGATCTCCGATTCCCCCTAAGCAAAGGAACGAGGGCGGCGGTGTTCCTCGCTACCCCAGAGATCAAAGGTCCGGCCTCGGTTACGCCGAGGTGGAGGGGATAGGAGTGTTTTTTCGAGAAGGCTCTATTGGCTTCCTCGACATGTCGAGGATCGTTTAGCTTCATCGAAACAAGAAAATTGTCGAATCCAAGACTTTCAAATGCAGCGATTTCCCTTTCAGTGGCGGCAAGACATGCTTGTACGGGATCTTTCATGGCCCTGAAGTCTTCGGGTAGGGATCCCGCGTTCACGCCGATCCTGAGAGGAATCGATCTTTCCTTAGCTTTGGCCACCACCTCTGCGGTTTTCCAACGGGATCCAATATTCCCTGGGTTGATCCTGATTTTTGCGATGGGATAATCCAGGCAGAGAAGGGCTAACCTCCAATCAAAATGTATGTCCGCAACCAAGGGGATAGGGCTTACTTCAGCAAGCGCTCCCAAATACCTCGCCTGAGAATCATCGGGAACCGCAAACCTAAGGACGTCGCAACCGAGACTGGCGAGGCTATGGATTCTTTTAAGCACTGAATCGAAAGCTTCGTTTCCCGGACCGGGGTTGGGATCTGAGGGCAGCGGGGATTTCCACATGGTTTGGACTGAGACAGGCCACTGCCCTCCAATCATGAGAGACCCTACCTTTACGACCCGGGTGCTGCGCTCCATGATTTTTTTTACAAATCCAGGCTCTATATCGCCCCGAACATAAAGGCGAGCACAAAGAGCGCTATGGTTTCGCAAAGTCCAACAACAATGAGATAGTTGGAAAAACCTTTGCCGGTTTCGCTGAAGGCATCGCAGCCCGCCGCCGCGGCCTTTCCCTGGGCGACAGCTGACATGGCGATTGCCAAACCAGCAACGATACCTCCAGCGAGGATGAGAAGAGGGTCGGCGGTGGAATTAATCATTCTACCCATAAGAATGAAGCCGTAAATCGTCTGGGTAAGCGGGGCACCGGCAAAGGCGACCAAAAGGAAGGAAGCCGGCTTGTTCAACATGTACGAGCGCTTCCATGAGCCGATGGCTGCTTGCCCAGCGATACCAGCGCCGATAGCCGAACCAGTAGCAGAAAGCCCCAGGGCGCAGGCTGCGCCGATCATCGCGATGTTCATATTCGATCTCCTATACTTCATTATCCTCGGCAGGTTCCGAAAGGGGTTCGTAAGGATACCCCGTCCATTCCATGCCAAGGTGACTGGAAAATTCCAACATATTGAGCCTGATGCCATGGACGACTACTGAAAGCACGCTCATAACAAAATTTAGGCTGTGTCCCACAACGAGGAGAATGAGGGAGAAGAAGAAGCCAAGGATAAAGGCCCCTACCCTGCCCGCAGGGTCGCCAAGGAGCTTTACCACCATGCCGTTGAGTGTTTCAGAGATTGCCAATCCAGCCAAGGCTACGGCCCAGAGACGGATATAGGAAACGATGTCGGCAAAGACGCTCACGGTTCCTAAAAAGGTTGGTATAATTGCCTTCAAGCCTTCGAGCAGGCTCGAGAAAAAATTCCCATTCCAATTGCCAAAGGTCAGGACCAAAGAAAATCCTATTCCGATCATCGCCAATGCAGGGCTTGTCAAAGGGAAACGCTGGGCGTCTATCACGAGATTGAGCACCGCGTTGAACATTCCTACCACCATGGCAAGGGAGCCGAGTTGGGCCAAGAATTTGGGATCAGGGAAATCCCTTTTGATGTTTTTCAGGTGGGCAATACTCAGTTGGACAACGCCGATGACAAAACAGAAAATTTTTACGTTTGTGCCCGATTCAGGATTC
>VKGY01000052.1:27159-35091 GCA_008080685.1 Spirochaetota bacterium | reverse complement strand
GATCTCATCACAAATCGCGTAGAACTTATCCGTTTCGCTTAGGAATACAAGATCGTCCTTGTCATTCCTGACTAACGGACGGTTGGATGGGATGACAACTACATCGAGCTTATAAATTTTATTAAATTCCGGCGCTTCTGTATCCGCCGTCCCCGTCATTCCTGATATTTTTTCATACATTCTGAAGTAGTTTTGAAAGGTTATCGTTGCGAGCGTCCTGTTCCGACGTGCTATTTTTATCCTTTCTTTAGCCTCTATCGCCTCATGTAAACCATCGGAATACCGTCTGCCATGAAGAATTCGTCCGGTAAATTCGTCAACTATCTGGACTTGCCCCTCCTGCACAACATAGTCCACGTCTTTATGAAACAGTGTATGGGATCGGACAGCTTGGGTAAAATAGTGGGTAAACTCAAAATTGCTTTCTTCGAACAAGCTTCCGTGTATCAAGCCTCTTTTTTGAAGAAGATCCTCGATTCGATCCAATCCTTGGCTAGTGAACATGACGCGCTTTGACTTTTCTTCAATGCGATAATCGCCCTCGGCCTTCTCGCCCTCCGATTCATCGGGGTATGCGCCAGTATCGGGGTTTTTCTTAACTTCAACCAAGGAAAGGGCGAGGCGGTTTACCTCATTCACCTTGTAGGTATCATCCTCGGCAGGACCTGATATGATGAGGGGAGTCCTGGCTTCGTCTATGAGGATCGAGTCTATTTCGTCAACCACGCAGTAATGGTGACCCCGCTGGACCCTGGATTCAGGCGTCCAAGTCATATTGTCCCTAAGGTAGTCGAACCCGAACTCGTTGTTCGTTCCATAGGTAATATCCTTTGAGTAGGAAATCCTTCGGGCCTCGTTATCCATGTTTGAAAGTATGCACCCCACCGATAGGCCAAGAAAAGAAAAAATCCTGCCCATCCATTGGCTGTCCCTCTCGGCGAGATAATCGTTCACCGTGACAATGTGGACACCCTTTCCTTCCAAAGCATTGATGTAGGCCGCTCCTACCGAAGAAAGAGTCTTCCCTTCCCCAGTCTTCATCTCTACGATTTTTCCCAGATGAAGGACTATGCCTCCCAGAATTTGCACATCGAAGGGCCTTTCTCCCAGCACCCTCCTGGCAGCCTCCCGCGCCAAGGCAAAGGCCTGGGGCAATACGGCTTCGAGACTTTCGCCGTTTAAAATTTTCTTCCTAAAATCTGCGGTTTGACGTGGGAATTCTTCATCGGGCAAGGAAAAGGCCCAAGGTTCTAGGGCGTTTACGGCATGGAGGAGGGGAAGGATGCTTTTTATATCCCGATCCTTTTTAGAGCCAAATAGGGCGGTAAGAAGATTCTGTGCCATAAGGGCAAGAATACTTCCGCAAGGGGAAAGAATCAAGGAATATCATTCCTCGTTGACAGGATGTCGGGATGAGGGTAAGCATGAAGGACTCATGAGACGCTGGCATGGTTTTGCGCTTTTTCTTGTCGCTTCACTCGTTTTTCTCAAAGGATGCGCTCGGAATGCGCCGCTCCGCCCGACAGCGCGGGAGGATCTTTTCACACTGGAATATGGGGATTTCCAATCCCAGATTTCCATGCGCGGAGGATCAGCCCCGATCGTCGACTTGACCATGCGCCAGGGTATTTTTACGGTTCTTGACGGCGTTGGGAAAAAAGCCACTCGTTTCACCTCCTACGGAGATATTCTTTCAATTGTTGCCGCCTCCGGATCAGCATCGTTCAATGCTCCAACCCAGATATCCGCGGATGGAGCGTCTTCGGTTTACATCGCCGACAGGCTGGGACGCGGAGGCTCCCAAATCTTCGATCCCTTATCCGGAACTTTTGTGGATTGGATCGTCAGGAAACTATCTCCTGGAGGTGAGAATCTTGGAATAATTGGACAGGAAGGCGCAGGTGGAACCTCCTTCCCTAAGATTTTCAATCTAGAAGTGCTTCCGGACTCGAGCCTTGTGGTTGTCGCTTCCTCGGGTCCTACCTGGCTTGTCAATAGATTTAACCGAAACGGCACGCTCCTATCGAGCCTTCGAATTTCCGAAAACGCCCTTCCTTTGCCCGGCCTCTTGCAAATAAAGACATCCCGGAAAAATAAAATTTCCGTGAATGTCGATCAACTCGTCCCCATAGCGAAAGGACAGGATTTCCAAATCTACCTCAAGCTGGATTACTATGGCGAAGCGTTTGAAGGTTCAAGCGCGAACGTTGGAGTTGACATGGAGATCGAATACCTGGGATCTTGGATTTTTTCGATTGATGGAGCAACAGGAAAATACATGGAAAGCCTTGAAGTATTCTCGCCTAGCAGAAAGGGAGAAATCCCTGAATTGCTCGGAGTGAGCGGAGAGAGGATTTTTCTCATTTCCTACCTGGAAGGTCCAGGCATTTCTTGGGAATTGACAACCATGGACCTATCGGGCAAAACCCTCTCGCGATACGCCCTCAAAGCTCCACTGGATGCGCTCGCCGCGCCGGTATTGAAGTTGTCTCCCGAAGGTCAGGTTTTCGGCCTTTCCTTGGGAGAGAAAAACGCAAGCGTGTTCTGGTGGGACCTCGGGATAGAAGGAGGCAGGCCACGATGAAGCGGCTCATTTCCAAGGCCGAATCGCGTATGCTGGATAGGAGGACAAGAGATCTTTTATCTATCCAGGATATTCAATTGATGGAAAAGGCTTCGCTGAGAATATGGGATTCAATGAGATTTTCCTTGCCGGAACTGCGGGATCGGGAGACAAGGATATTAGCCCTGGCGGGGAAGGGTGATAATGGCGGCGACGCTCTGGCCATCTTGCGCCACGCCTTCAGCTCAGGATTCATCGGTGGTTCGGCAATAATCGCATCTGGGATCTTAAAGCCCTCCTGCGCAACCCAGGCTGACTCGCTCTCTTCCTTGGGGATTCCCGTGCGCCCTTGGAATGAAATTGATGAGGCGGAACTAGGAGACCTGATCACAGGCGCCCATATCATTCTTGACGGAATACTCGGCTCTGGGTCCGAAGGTCCCGCGCGAAACGAAGCCCTGGAGATGATTACCGCACTTTGCGCAAGGAAATCTCAGGCGAGAATCGTCGCCATCGATCTTCCTTCGGGGATAGGAGAGGATTACACAGCCTCAGGAATAGCAGTCACCGCCGACCTTTGCTTCACCTTACACCCTCTTAAAATTCCGCTTTTTCTGCCCGAGGCTCGCCGACATTGCGGTAGCATCCGGGTCATCGGCGATATATTTCCCAGAACCTTGATCGAGGGCATGTTCGATAACACCAAAGGCCTACGCTGTGTCCTCCTGGAATCGAAGGATCTGCCAAACCTCCTTCCCAGAATCGAACATGGAGCATATAAGCATTCCAGAGGCAGAATCGCGATATTCGCGGGTTCCGAAGGGCAGGCGGGAGCGGCTCGGCTTTGCGCAAAGGCGGCGCTCTCCATTGGAGCCGGGTATTGCACCCTTTACGTTGACCCGGGCATTTGCGCTTCAATCATCCCGGAACTGGAACCTGTGGTTATAAAGCCCTTTTCCAATACCTCGGCTCCAGAGCTTGTGTGCGACGCAATCGTGGCAGGTCCTGGCTGGGGCGAAGGTCCTGGAAGGAAAAGCCTTCTTGAAAGCCTTCTCCGCCACTCCATCCCCCTGGTGGTGGACGCCGCGGCGATACGAATTCTAACCACGATCGACGACCTGCCCATGCGCCGCGATTCGGTTACAATAATTACCCCCCATCCTGGCGAATTCTCCGTTTAGGCCAAGGCCAAGGGCATTTCCATGAAACAACCATTTCTTGAGGCGATAAAGCGTGTTGCTGAGGTGTACAATGCAATTGTCGTTTACAAGAGCCATGTGACAGTGATCTGCGACCCACACGGGAATATCGCCTTTTGGGACGGCATGGTTCCAGAGCTCGGCACTGCGGGATCGGGGGATGTCTTGGCTGGCTTGATAGGGGGTATAGTCGCGATACGCGAGGCGGGAAACCGGAGAACGGGAATCTCCCTCGACGGCTTTTCCGCTATGCTCGCCGCGGAAGCGGCGGTGGTGGTCCATGGACTTTCAGGAAAGAAACTCGCAAAGGCGGAAGGCTGGTTCACCGCCGATCGACTGATACCTCAAAGCGCTTTGCTCGCCCACGACACCATGCTAACCAGGAAGGATCATTGATGGAGCGAAGATCCGTCGCGGGGATCGTGGTTTGCAAGGAGAAGGTATTGATCGGAAAGCGGAAGCCCGGCGGGCCGATAGGTCTTTTATGGGAGTTCCCCGGAGGAAAAGTTGAAGACGGAGAATCGGACGCGGAAGCGCTCCACAGGGAATTCCTTGAAGAATTTGACGTCGAAGTGAAACCACTCTGTCCCCTCGGTTCAAGCAAATTCCAAAGCTCCTCGGGAGAAAGGATCCTTACCGCATGGCTTGTGGCCGTGAAAGAAGGAGCGGAATTCGTGCTGAAGGAACACAGCCGAATAGCCTGGGTCCTGCCCCAGGATCTCGGCGAGGTCGACCTGGCGGATAGCGATAAGAAACTCCTTCCCATCCTGCTTCAGTCGCTACAAAAGGCCCTTGGTCAGTCTTGTGTTTTCTCCTGATCCCCAACAAGGGCGGTTTCCATTGTTCCTTCGTGAGTCTCATCGGAAAGGAGAACCTCAACTCTCGCCTCGATCTCCTGCAGCTCCTTTTTCAGTTCCCTGGACAGTTTGATACCTTCCTCAAAAATATGGATCGCCTCCTCGATAGGAAGCTCCCGATCTTTAATTTTTTCCGCCAAGGTCTCCAATCTCACGAGTCTTTGTTCGAAGTTTTTCATTCTTTCACCTTCCTCACCTCCGCGGCCACCATTCCCGCGGCAAAGTAAATCTTTATCTCAGAGCCTGCATGGAGGGATGAAGCTTTCCTGATGATAGAACCTTCTCCATAGAGTCCCTCCTCTGGAGAGTGAGGGACGGCGTGGCGGACTATCGAATAACCGCGCTCCAAAATCGTTCGAGGGCTCGCAAGCTCCAGTCCGGTGTCAGCGAGGATCAGGCGATGCTGCAAGGATTCAATCCTCAGGTAAACCTGTTCGCGCATCTCCTCGCCTGCTTCATCGAAACGACGGGACAGGGGCATAAGCCTTCTCATGAAATGGGCTTCGCCATCTTCCCGCGAAAATGCTGACAGACTCGCTCGGGCATAGTCGAGCCGTGCAGAAATGCAGGTCTCCAGTGTTTGACGATGCAAGAGAATTTCACCTTCTATGGTGGATCGGCTTTCCGCGACTAGTTCAGCGGCGGCGGAAGGCGTCGGAGCCCTGAGATCTGCGGCATGATCCGCCAAGGACCAATCAATTTCGTGCCCAACAGCGCTGATGACAGGAATTTTCGACGCAACGATTTCCCTTACGACAACTTCCTCTGAGAAGGGCAGGAGGTCTTCCATGGAACCTCCGCCGCGGCCAACGATGAGGACATCTATGCCGCCAATCGAATTTGCTTGGCGAATCCTCGCGGCGATCATTTCCCCTGCCTTTTCCCCCTGGACCAGGGTTGGAAAGAGAAGTACGCCAACCCCTGAATTGCGGCGCCTCAACACATTGAGGATATCCTTGAACGCCGCCCCGGATCGACTTGTCACCACCCCTATCTTTGCGGGAAGCCTCGGCAGTGGGCGCTTTCTCGCCTCGTCGAACAGTCCTTCCAATGCAAGCCTTCTCTTCCTCGCTTCCAGCGTGGCTAGAATATCTCCTATCCCGGACTTTCTCATGGATTGGATGATCATCTGATACTGGCCACGTGGTGGATATACCGAAAGAGAACCCTGGACCACGACTCTTTGTCCATCCTGGGGCACAAAGCTGAGATCCTCGCACCTGAATTTGAACATCACCGCCTGGATGAGCGCCCCCGAGTCCTTCAAAGAAAAATATAAATGCCCCGAGGCGGCGAGCTTAGTTCCAGAAATTTCTCCCTCTACATAGAGGGATGAGAAGGAGGTCTCCAAGGAGTTCTTTATAAGGGTTGTGAGGGCTGAAACCGATAAAACCCCGCCCTTTGGGCTTCTTGGTTCCATCAATCCACCATGCCGATCCAGTATGTTCCAAAGGCGATGGATGGCGTTGCGAGAGGTAAACCAACTTTTATATAGTCAACGACGACGACGACGAACGCATCCTTGTAACCGATTCCCCCCGTATGCACAAGTGCGACAGCCACCACCAGGGCGATGGTCGTCCTATTCATGGCCACATAAGAGAGGAGGGAAAAACTGTCCATAATGTGGCACTATAGCACGATGGAACGAAAGCGCACAATCGTGTATCATGGAGTTATGAATCCTCGCGAATTACCGGTATATCAGCAAAAAGGCAAGATCCTCCAGGCTTTGTCGGATCATCAAGTCATAGTCGTGGAGAGCCCCACGGGCTCGGGTAAAACTACTCAGCTCCCCATCATCCTTCATGAGGCAGGCTACGCATCCAAGGGCATCATCGGAGTAACCCAGCCCCGTCGCATAGCCGTGCTTTCCGTCAGTGATTTTATTTCTCGCCAATTGGGATTTCCTCTCCCGGGCTTGGTCGGCTACAAGATGCGCTTCGAAGATAAGACCAACCACGAGACAAAGATTAAAATAATGACGGATGGAATCCTCCTCCAGGAGATGAAGCTCGATCCTTACCTTTCAAAATACGACGTCCTCATGGTCGATGAAGCGCACGAGCGGAGTCTCAATATCGATTTTATCCTTGGCCTCCTTAAAAACATCCTTGAATCAAGACCTGAGTTCAAAGTGATAGTCTCATCCGCGACCATCAACGCCCAGGTTTTTTCAGAATACTTCGGTGAATGCCCTATCGTTAAGATCGAAACCCAAACCTATCCTGTCACGGTCATCTATGATCCCATCGCGACCGTCGCGCTGGACGGCCTCAACAACCCCAAGGTTTCATACGACAACGAGGCGCTCTACGAAAAAATCGTCTCCATCGTGCGTCGAAGCCTGGCATCCCGCATCGACGGAGAAAGGGGAGATTTTCTCATTTTCCTCCCAGGAGAAAAAACCATCAAGGAATGCGCCATGCGCATCCTAGGCTCTGACTTCGCTTCTTCGATCCATCTCGTCCCTCTTTATGCCAGGCTTGGAAAAGACGAGCAGGAGAAGGTCTTTGACCCGGCTCCCGAAGGAAAATCCAAGATCGTCATCGCCACCAATATCGCCGAGACTTCGGTTACCATCGACGGGATCGTGGCCGTCGTCGATTCTGGTCTGGCGAAATTAAATTATTACAACCCAAGAACCTTTACCTCAAGCCTCATCGAAACCCCAATTTCCAAAGCTTCGTGCAATCAAAGAAAGGGAAGGGCCGGCAGGACCAGCCCAGGAGTCTGCTATAGGCTCTATCCGCGCAAGGAATTTGAGAATAGGCCGCTTTTCACCACCGAGGAGATCTACCGAACAGATTTGTCGGAGGTAGTCCTGAGGATGGCCGAGCTCGGCATCAGCGATTTCGAACGCTTCGATTTCATCTCTCAACCTGCGAAAAGCGGAATCGCCGGAGCGATCGATGTGCTCAATCTCCTCGACGCCCTCGCTCCCGACCGGACACTTTCAAAAGTGGGCCAGATGATGTGCGCCTTCCCCCTCCTTCCTAGGCTTTCCAGGATGATCGTCGAAGCGATCATGAAATATCCCGATGTGGTCCATGAAATCTTGGTCGCCGCATCCTTCCTCTCGACCATGAGTCCCTATGTGCTTCCCCCCGGAGAGGAGATGGAAGCACGCAAGGCCCATCATGCGTTCCGGGATCCCATGGGAGACTTTGTCTCGTACCTGCGGCTTTTCGATCTTTTCGTCTCCGCGCCGGACAAGACAAAGTTTTGCGAGCGCAACTACCTTGACGAGCGGACAATGAGAGAAATCGTACGGATTCGCGAGCAATTGGAACTCATCGTCTCCGATCTAGGC
>VKGY01000052.1:25622-27154 GCA_008080685.1 Spirochaetota bacterium | reverse complement strand
TAGGCGTACCAATTTCAAGAGGTGGCCACCTCTACGACTACCTTTGCGCAGTATCAAGAGGCCTCATTCAATTCGTGTGCGCCAGACAGGAACGCGGATTGTTCCGGTCACTGACCGCGGAAAAGATCCAAATCCACCCAGGCTCGGTCATGTTCAGGGAAAATCCAGATTTTATTGTCGCCGGGGAGATCGTAAGAACAACCAGGATGTACGCCATGTCTGTTTCTCCCTTACCTAGGGATATCCTCCACAAAATATCGCCTTTCGTTGCAGAGCGGCTGTTGTCCATCGCTGATTCCAGGAAATCAAAAGGGATGGAGCCGCGGATGAAGGAGGACGACCGAAGGGAAGACTCACTGGCCGTCCAGCAAGTATCCCCGCAGCGAGATTTCACGGACAAGATCAAGCTGGGGGGAGAGATCTTCGATTTGGAAAAAACAGGTGGCAAAAAGAAAAAGGTCGTGCTCGCCTGGGACAGCTTCAAGCGCGCCAGGGCAAATCTTGAGCGCGATGCAGGACTCGGCTACAAGGGAATGTTGGCAGAAATCAGGCATGGGACCTTGTCCCTCATGGCAGGGGAAAAGCTGGACACCATCATCCGCGTCAAGGATTGGCTCGATATCGAGAGGGACGTGGAAAAGCCATGGCCTAAGAGCAGGAATTTCGAGTTGAGGCCCACGGAAGACGCCAAGGAATCCTTTGATCTTGCGCGCGCCCTCGGAGCATTGGTGGAGAGTCTTCCCCACGTCCTTCAGGTAGCTGCGCCCAAGGGAAAGGATAAAAGGCTAGGTTTTGTGACCCTCTACACCGACGGAGCGGGGGTGTTTTGGTTTAAGGTATCCAAAGGCTTCCACACCGCTCTCAATGAGAGCATGGCCAGTTTAGAAGCCTTGGCGGATTTGGCAAGCGATTCAAAAATTTCCCAGGAAGCAAAGGAGAACATTGGGATTCTCTATCGGAAATTGAGTTCCTTTTTCGAATGAGACGCTGTCTTGCGGTACATCAGCTCATAAGCGCCTGAATCGTCGGCAAGCGCCAGGGATTTTGCCCGGGCTTCGAACTTTGTCTCCGGACGCCAGGAAATGCGCTTGGCTAAACCCTCGTATTGGTTGGTGAGGTAAGGAAAGGCATCCAGAACCTCTTTTGTCGCCAGGGCGTATTCTTTTATGTCGGTGACAAAATAAAGATATCCATCCTCCTCCAATTTTCGCACCATAAGGTCAACGAGCGCGGGGCGCATCAGTCTTCGCTTGTGATGGCGTTTTTTCGGCCAAGGATCGGGATAGAAAATATGGAAACCCGCCAAGCTTGAATCAGCGATCATCGCGCCGAGGACCTGGATCGCGTCGTGCTGGATTATTCGCAGGTTTTGGATTCCAAGCCTTTCGATCTCCATCAACAACCTTCCCACGCCGGGCGCGTGGACTTCCACGCCTAGATAATTGTACTCGGGTCTTTCCAAGGCGATGCGCCACGTCGCCTGGCCCATCCCAAAGCCAATCTCCATGACAAGGGGCCGGACCTGCCCAAAT
>VKGY01000052.1:22727-25615 GCA_008080685.1 Spirochaetota bacterium | reverse complement strand
CCTGGAGATTGAGAATCTTTCCCTCATAGGGAAGGCAGTACCGGGGACCAAGAATATTCAAGGCTTTTCTTTGGGCTTCAGTCATGCGTCCCGCCCTGAGAACATAGGTTTTGATCCCAGGGTCGGTAGAACTGTCGACTGAAGCGCCGGCTTCCTTCATTTCGAGCCCCCAAGATGGGCCACAACAGCGTCTAGGGATTCGCATACCGTGGTAACTCTCTCGGCTAGATTCCTCAAGGGGAAGACACCTCGGCCAAGGGAATCTTCATCCAAGGCGAGGGCGAAGGGTATCGCTTTTTTTTCCGCATATCCATATTGAGCGCTGGTCTTTCTTGCCTCCGGATACACTTCTGTTGCTACGCCCGCCGCCCGCAGGGATGTCGCGACCTTGTGCAACGCAGGAAGAAGTCCCAAATCGCCGCAGAGAAGAAGGACTTTGGGCCCTGATCCACTTCTCGGCGTTTTCCCCAATATTTCCAAAGCGGCGAGCAGGCGATCCAAGCCGACCGAGGCCCCCACGCCAGGTAGTTTTCGGCTAGTATAAAGACTTGCAAGTTCATTGTAGCGCCCCCCCGAACATACTGACCCAATCTCCGGCATTTCCGCCAAATTAGTCTCAAAGACTATTCCGGTATAATAATCCAGACCCCGGGTTATCGAAGGATCCAACACCAGCGAAGCAGCGTTTCCAGAAACAAGTGCTATATTATATACATCTTCAAGCCGGTGTGCTGCATCCATCGCCATCGCATCGCCTGGAGCGCAGAAAGTCAGCATGGAATTTAGGGTTTCAAGAAAACCTTCCTTAGGTTCAATAAACCTCAAAACCTTTTCTGCGGTTTCAGCCCCTACTTCTTCCACTAATAGGGCTTTTGCCTCTTCTATCCCGATTTTATCCAACTTATCCACGATTCGCATAACGGCGAGGCCTGAACTCTCGGCGCAGCAAGCCTGCAGGAATCGATTAAAAATGGTCCGATGATTGATCCGTATCCTCACATCGCCGACGCAGAGCCGACGCATCGCATCGGCGATTGTCAGTACGATATCAGCGTCGGCGGAGGCGCAATCCACGCCAACGATGTCAAAATCGCATTGCATGAACTCCCGGTAGCGACCTCGCTGGGTATTTTCACCTCTCCACACCTTGGCGATGTGATAGCGGCGGAAGGGGAGGTAGAGTTCGTCAACATGTTCGGCCATGAACCGGGCGAAGGGCACGGTGAGATCGAACCGGAGCGCCACGTCCCTATTTCCATTGTCAAGGAATCGGTACACCTGCTTGTCAGTCTCTCCTCCACCCTTGCCGAGGAGGATCTCCGCGTATTCCAAGGCCGGGGTGTCTATCGGCACGAAGCCGAAAGAAGAAAAGCTCGCTTCAAGCTTTTGGATCAGGGCTACTCGGGCGCCCTCGGCGGCGGGTAAGTAATCCCTGAAACCCTTAAGGACTCGGGGCGCGATGAATTCCGACATGATGCCTCCAGAACCTATGGAAAATCCGGGCGTTATTATGGGAAAAAAACCAAGCAATTGCAAGCCTTGCATAATAATGTCGAACCGTGGTATAAAATCGGACCCTCTTTATCCAGCCGGTCGCAAAGACAGGGCTGAATCAAGAATCTCCCGTATGGGAGGTCAAGTCCACGAGGAGGAAAGAATGAGACAATACGAACTAGTCGTTGTCCTTCCTTCGGAAGAAGATGCATTCCGAAAAGGCAAGGAAGCGGTGGCTGCCGACTTGGCGCTGGTCGCCGCGGCGGACATCAAGGAAGAGGACATGGGCGATCGTCCCCTGGCCTATTCCATCAAAAAGAAGGAACGGGGCCACTACATTCTGTACACCCTAGGCCTCGCGCCCAATGCCGTTACCCCCCTGGAACGGGCTTTCAAGCTAAATACCAGCGTCCTCAAATACCTTGTAGTCAAGGTTGAAGCCTAAGCTTTGAGGAGTGGCGAATGACCGATATCAACGTTGTCGTCCTCATGGGTAGGCTTACCCGGGACGCCGAACTCAAGTACACCAAGTCGGGGCTTCCGGTCGCCCGCTTTTCGATTGCAGTCAAGCGTTCGAGGAAGCAGGATGACCAATGGGTGGAGGAATCTTCATTCTTTGACGTAGATTTCTACGGAAAGAGCGCGGAATCAGTACATAAGTACCTCGTCAAGTGTGCGCCTCCTGGGCAACGCGCCAGGCGGACAGAGCGGCTCCACATATTCGAAACCGCAGTCGTCGCCGTCTTTTGACGGGGCGAACGAAACCAGGGATGGAACAGTCGGCACCCAGAGGCCGCAAGTCGACACCTTCGACGACGATATTCCATTCTGACACCAAGCAACCGAGGAGAATTACATGTCCGATATGAAAGATGCATCCGAGATGAGAGGTGGAAGATCCGAGATGGATCAGTCCGATGGAAGGAGAGACCAGGATGACCGCGGCGGACCCCGCAAAGGCAAGGGTTTCTTCAAGAAGAAGGTATGCAAGTTCTGCACCCAGAAAGCCAAGATTGACTACAAGGATTCGGATACGCTTCGACGCTACACCACCGAGCGTGGAAAGATCCTGCCCCGGCGTATAACCGGGACATGTTCAAAGCATCAGAGAGCCTTGGCTGTGAACATCAAACGATCCAGAGCCCTCGCGCTTCTGCCCTACGTGGTAAAATAAGAAATAGGATAGGAATATACCGGATGGAAACCGACAAGATCGCGCGACAGAAAGATTTTCTCGCCCAGGGCTTTGCAGGCCTTTTTTCGGCGTTTTTGTATCTATCCTATGCGCTTTCCTTCGCTTTCCTTGTTCCCGTCCAGCATGTCTTCCAAAAGAGGGGCCTAAAACGCGGCCTCGTGGTAGGATGTATAGCCCTCGTCACCATCGCCCTGGGGCA
>VKGY01000052.1:9489-22719 GCA_008080685.1 Spirochaetota bacterium | reverse complement strand
GCGAGCTGAAAAACCTGGATCCACGAGCCCTCGCATCAGGACTGGTGCCGCCCTTCCTTCTCCTCACCGCCATGGCATTTCTAAACGCCAAAACCGGCCGATTCGGAAGCGTTTCCAAGATTCTTTCAAGCGCCTTCCTGATTTCCCTCATCGCCGCACCTTTTGTGGTCAAGGCCACGGAGAATGCAGCCTTGATAGCCGCCCTGAAGGCTTATGTGGTGGAAACCTTCGAGATCTCGGGAGCCGAGGCTAACCCCGCTGAACTCCACGCCGCAGTTGACGCCTCCATCCTTGTCCTGCGCTCCGCCTTTTCCGCGTTCATCCTTTGGATCATCGCAGGCAATTGGTGGCTAGGTGCCTGGACTGCGGCAAAGTCAACAGAGAAGGAAACGGGCACCCCAAGCCCCGAAGCCGAAACGCTGAGGATTTCAAATATCCATGTGCCAGGATTCTTGCTGTGGCCCACGCTTGCTTCCTGGTTTGGCCTTTTCCTCGTGCTCGTCACGGGAACCCAAGGACTTTTAGCCATGGCAGCATGGAATCTCTGCCTTTGGACTGCTTCGTTCTACGCGGTTCAAGGGATAGGGATTATCTGGCACTTCAGCGAGCAATTCAAAGCCGGCCGGCTGATTCGACTTTTCGTGCCGCTTAGCGTATTACTGATATTCGTAGCGCCGGCGGCGAGTGTAATCGTCTTCACTTCCCTGCCCATATTGGGCATTACTGAGGTATGGCTTCCATACCGAACCTTAAAAGGAGCCTTGAAATGAAAATCATCCTCAACCAAGACGTACCCAATTTAGGCGAAATCGGCGACGTCAAGGATGTCGCCGACGGATATGCGAGAAATTACCTGATTCCTCGTGATTACGCCGTCGTTTACAATAGCCGCAACGTCCTTCTTTTTGAGCGCAAGAAATCAGAGATCCTGGCTATCAAGGATCAGAAAAAGAAGAATTCCGCATCCCTCAAAGAAAAGCTCGAAGCTGACGACCTTGCCATTTCCATGCCCGCCGGAGCCAATGGCAAACTCTATGGAGCAGTGACAAACGCTACCATAGCCGATGAGTTCCTCAAGAAGGGGATCGAGGTGGACCGCAAGAAAATCGATGTTCCTGGACGAT
The DNA here is from genome assembly GCA_008080685.1 of Spirochaetota bacterium. Lineage (GTDB taxonomy): Bacteria > Spirochaetota > Spirochaetia > Treponematales > Rectinemataceae > VKGY01. The sequence goes on along the minus strand of VKGY01000052.1, from coordinate 21,595 downwards.
CCATCAAGAGCGTCGGAAACTACAAGGTTCTCATCCATCTCTATGACAAAGAAGAAGCGACTGTCCGCGTTTCTATCACTGGACAAGAAGTGAAGGTCGAAAAAACCGAAGGCGACCACCAGCCTAAGCGCCAGAGAGTGAAGCGTGTGAGGGTGGAAGCCGCAGAACCCACCACCATTGAGGAACAGGCCGATGCCTTCGAAGCGGCGATCAACGCAGGTCGGCTAGGCTGATCGGCCTTGATTCAAGCATAAAACCTTCCTAGAAAGAGGAGGAACCAGCCTCGATCGTCAGACGGTCAAGGCTGGTTCCTCCTCTCGTTTTATCGTATACTCATCAACCTCGAGAGGTGTGGATGAACAAGGATAGCCTTAAGGATAAGATTCCTCCCAATAATCCAGAAGCCGAGCAGGCCTGCCTAGGAGCCCTGCTCCTGGATCCTGAAGCCCTTGGCACGGTTGTCCGCTATATCCGAGGCGAAGACTTCTACCAAAACGCCCACGCGGAAATATTTTCCGCTATCGTTTCTCTCAACGAGAAGGGTCAAAAAGCGGACATCATCACCATCACAGAAGAAATGCGACAGGCGGGAACCCTTGAACGAGTAGGGGGTCCTGGCTACATCGCCAACCTCACCTCCACCACGCCCTCGGCGGCCAACGTGGAGTATTACGCCAAAATCATCCAAGAGATGGCTACGCGGCGGAACCTCATCAAGCTGTCTGCCCAGGTTGCCTATCTGGCCAACGACGACACCACAGAAACCGGGATAATATTGGATGAGATCCAGTCCAAAATATTTGAAATCACCCAGTCGAGGAAAACCTCCACCTACCATTCGATCAAAGAACTGATTCCCGAAGTCATCACTACCATAGAACAGCTTAGCAACAACCCCAACGCCTTCTCCGGTATTCCTTCGGGGCTTTCGGATTTGGATGCCATGACCTCTGGATTCCAGAATTCTGAATTTGTCGTAATCGGCGCGCGGCCGTCCGTGGGAAAGACAGCCCTTGCGCTCACTGTCGCCAGCCATATTGCGATAGATCTAAAAGTGCCCGCTGCATTCTTTTCCCTCGAAATGTCGGAACACTCCCTCATGAATCGTATAATCGCCGCCGAGGCGCAGGTCCAGGGCGACAAGATCCGCACTGGAAGGCTGAGCAGCGCCGATCTTTTATCCCTCATGGACGCTGCGGGAAGAATCTATGAAGCCCCTCTCTATATCGTTGACATGCCAAATATGAAGCTCTTGGAACTTAGGACCATGGCGAGGCGCCTAGTCTTGGAGCGGCAGGTGAAAATCATCTTCGTTGACTACATAACCTTGATCACGCACGAAAATGAAAATCTTCCTCGATGGGAGCAGATTTCCTCCATTTCGCGGTCCCTCAAAGCCCTTGCGCGGGAACTCAACATCCCCATTGTAGCGCTCTCCCAGTTGAAGCGAGAGGCGGAGGGCAAACAGCCCAACTTGGCGGATGTCCGCGAATCCGGTTCAATAGAGCAGGACGCAGACTTGATCCTCTTCCTCCATAGGGAGCGGGAACTGAACAAGACGGCGGATCAGAGGTCCGAGCAAATAGAAACGGAGTTGATTGTGGCCAAACAGCGAAACGGGCCGATAGGGAAGGCCATGATTTGGTTCAAGCCAAGCTACGCCAAATTCTTCAGCATGGACCATCGAGACAGACGCTAGGCTGACTGGGTTAAATCATTTCCCTGCAAAAAACAAGATGTCGCTGAACGTGACCAGCACGAACAATAGCATTATCATGGCGCTGCCCACGAATTGATATCGATAAATTGTTGTAGTGGAAAGGGGGCTCCGCTTAATGGCTTCAACCAGGCTTAAAATGATCTGTCCTCCGTCCAAGGCGGGAATTGGAAGAAGGTTCATGATGAAAAGCCCTATTGATAGAAAGGCGAGGAAGCTCAAGATTGGCAATATCCCTGAAAGCCCATCGGATTTCAGGCTTTCCGAAGCTGCATTCCCAACCATGTAGGTAATCCTGGCTGGACCCGAAACAGCCTTCAGTAGATCCACGCCTCGAAAAAGTAAACCTATTCCCTTCAAGGTCGTACCTAACGTTTCTCTTGTTTCCCTTAGCCCCCTGACAACCGCGTCTCCGGCTGAGTCGGCTTTTTCGATTTTTTCAATTCCGGAAAACTCTATCCCTAAGTTGGCTGAACCTTGATCCGTGTAGGAAAGCACAAGGATAAACGACAACTCTTTGCCTTCCCTCAGCACGGTCAAATCAAGCCTCCCCGGCCGTTCGGAAAGCGCGGCCATGAGGTCGATAGTGTTGCGGATGTTTTTCCCTTGGGCTGTAACGATTCTGTCTTTAGTCCTAAGACCTGCCAACCTGGCCGAACCCTCTGGATCCAGGCTTGCCACCACTGGTTCTACCCATGAATAGATTCCGATGAGTCCTTGCCCAGTATTTTTATCCAGCCGAGGAATTACGGGGATGGATAGCCGCTCGTTTTCTCTCTCCACCGTCAAAAGAAGGGCTTTTTCCGGGTTCAAGCTGATCTGTTCTTGGATGTCCGCATAATCTTCGACTGCCGTTCCATTTATGGCAACGACCCTGTCGCCGGTTCGTAATCCGGCAAGATCAGCCGGGTTCGGGTTCGCATGCGCCTGAACGTTGAGTGTGCGATTCATGCCCGCCAACTCGCTGGCAAGCACGATTTTATTGGGAGACGTTGTATACTTGATTCCCACGAAAGAGACAAATGAAAATATCAAGGCAGCGAGAAGAAGGTTCGCCAATGGCCCTGAAACAAGGATGAGGATTCTGGCAAAGGGGGCAGCGCCATAAAAAGAACCTCTTTCCCGAGGGATGAAGGGTAATTTGCGTTCTATGGCAGTCCTGAACTCTTCCTCTCCCTTCATGCGGCAGTAGCCGCCCAAGGGTAGGGCGGAGATTCGCCACTCGGTTTTACCTTTTGTAAAGCCGAACAACCGAGGTCCCCAGCCGATGGAAAAGGTCTCAACCTCCACGCCAGCCAAACGGGCCGCCAGATAGTGGCCGAATTCATGTACCACTATCACTACAGAAAGGCCTAGAAGGCCAAGGAGAATTGTCATTTTTCCCGCTCCATGACGGCCTTCTCCGCGATACGGCGGGCTTCGGCGTCATACTCGAAGATACTATCCAGGCCTAAAAGGGGAAAGCTCCAGTCCCTCTCTAAAACATCCTCGACTATCCGGGCGATAGTGAGGAAACCTATCCGCCCTCCCTCAAAAGCGTGGACTGCGACTTCATCCGCCGCGTTATAGGCTATTGTTCCTGCCTCACCGAGACGCAAAGCCCTACGCGCAAGGCCGAGGAGAGGGAATTTTTCCGTGTCAGGATTGAAAAAACTCAAATTTTTATCCACCAGGTCCAATGAAGGAAACAAGCTTGGCGCCTCGATTGGCCAGGATAGAGCGATTTCTATGGGCAATCTCATGTCGGGCAGGGACATGTGGGCAAATAGAGCCCCGTCCCTGGTTCGAACCATGGCGTGGACCACACTCTGGGGATGTATCAGAATCCGGATTCTCTCTTCTGGAAAATGGAATAGGCGAGCCGCCTCTATGAGTTCAAGCCCTTTATTGGCTAAGGTTGCCGAGTCTATGCTGATCTTTCGGCCCATCTTCCAAACAGGATGCCGAGCGGCTTCATCGGGGCTTATCCCCTCCATCCTCTCCGCGGTCCACTCCCTGAAAGGCCCCCCGGAAGCTGTGATGCAGATTTCTTGAATGGACGGCGAACCGATTCTTTGCACCAATTGGTATAACGCGGCGTGTTCCGAATCCACGGGAATGATAGCTATCCCTCGGTCTACGGCAAGGGTCTCGAGGAGGGAATACCCCATAACCACCGATTCCTTGTTCGCCAGGGCGAGGTTTTTACCCGTAACCAGGGCGTGGTACGAGGCCTCGAGCCCTGCGCTGCCCATGATCCCGTTGACTACAAGGTGGGCTTCCGTAGCCTGCAGGAGATCCCGGATTGCGCTTTTACCTATAAAACCAATTCCCGATGCTTTAGGCGCTTGAGTGCAGCCCGAAAGGGCAAGCGCCGCTTTGGGGTAGCGGGATTTCAGGGCCATAAGGCTTTCATGATTATCATGCACCGATACGCCGACTACCTCGTAGATTCCTGGCTCATGAACGTTTGCCTTCTCTATGCATTCCAAGGTTTGCCGGCCGATAGAACCTGAGGCTCCTAGAATTATCACCTTCTTGCTTGGCATGAAAAATCAAACTCCTGAAGAAAAAAGCCCTATGCATGAAGAAATAACCACAAAGAGGGGAGCGGTAAACAAAAGACTGTCGAAGGAATCCAGAATGCCCCCTCGTCCGGGCACGAGGGCGCTGGAGTCCTTCACCCCCGCTGATCTTTTGAGGGCGGATTCGACCAAATCACCGACAATCACACCAATTCCCATGAAGGCGCCTAGGAAGAGGATAGAGGCAAGAGAATTCACTCCGGAGAATCTAAATAGCCAATACGAGATGAGCCCCGCAGCAAGAGATCCGGCGAATCCTCCTATAAAGCCCGCCATGCTTTTCCCAGGCGACACTTCGACCAGACCGCGCCTTCTCCCAAGGCTTACTCCAAAAAGCCATGCGAGGCTGTCGTTGCCGAAGGTCATGAGGGTGAAGGTAAAAATCGCCTCCTTCGCCGATACGAAGCCCGAGGTGATAAAGATGAGGAAGGATCCAAAAACTCCGCAATAGACGAAGATGAATAGTTCGGCGGTGACCATTGCGAGGATGGATTCAAACCTATCCCTCCGTGCAAAGGCATAGCTCCCAAGCAAAACTAGAATTCCAAGAAGTACGAATGAATATTGGACTCCCAGGAAGCCTGTTTTGTCCGGAAGTCCTTGAATCCAGATACCTGCGTAAACCACCGCGCTTGTTCCCATGCAAAGAAGGCTCAAAAAAAAAGTCCTAACCTTTACGCCACGCGCGGCGAAAAGCCCGGAAGCCTCGCGGACCGCCATGTACTGGATTAATAGGACCAGGAGCACCAGTACAAGGTACCGCGCGAAGGAAAGAGAGAGCACAGTGAATACAAAGAGGGGGATGCCGACAAAAAAGACCGCAAGTCTCTGTGCGGGCACGGATGAAATCGGACTCGCCGAAGTCTGGCCAAAGAGTATCGCAAAAATAAAGCTCGGAGTAGGCAGACTGCCAGAGGAGGAAATTGGACAATCTTTGTTCTCCACCTGTTCTTATGATGAGATCTGGATCTGGAAGGCTGGGGAGGTCTAAAAAAGAAGCAAATCCTCGTTCCGAGCTGTCTTCGAGCCTGGATTGCTGGAGGCAGGTGTCTTGATCCGCCATGCGTCTGAAGGCGCGAAGGATTTCATCCCTCCCGCCATAATTGATGGCAAGATTTACGGTCAAGGAATCAAATTTCTCGGTATCGCGGACAACCGAATCGATCTCTTCCAGCAGACGGGGAGCAAGGCCCTCCCGCTTTCCCGAATGGACAACCCTGACCTTCTTTTCCCGGTAGAAATCCAACTCCGCGGAAAGATGGCCTATTATGAGATTCATGAGAAAGCTTACTTCATCCTTGGTTCTTTTCCAGTTTTCCGTAGAAAAGGTGTAGAGCGAAAGATAAGAAATTCCCAGGTCGCAGGCGGCAGCAACGATTCTTTTGGCGGCGGCCAAACCTTGCCTATGGCCTTCCGTTCTGGGCAAGGATCTTCTTGAAGCCCAACGGCCGTTGCCATCCATGATGATGGCGACGTGAGCAGGATATCGAGGGTCCCTCATACTTCCATGATTTCTTTTTCTTTTTCTTCGAGAACCTTAGAGATTTGGGCAATATAATGGTCAGTAAGTTTCTGAAGCTCTTCTTCCTCTTTCTTGATCTGGTCTTCCGCAACCCCGCCCGCGGCGAGTTCCTTTTTCAGATCCTCAAGGCCGTCCCTTCGGATATTGCGTATCGCAACCCTGGATTGCTCGGCCATGGCTTTTGCGGTCTTGGCCAACTCTTTGCGCCTCTGCTCCGTGAGGGGAGGGATCGCTATCCTTATAACCTTGCCATCGTTTGAGGGGTTGAGGCCGAGCTCCGATTTCAAGATCGCCTTTTCTATCTCCGAAAAAAGAGACCTGTCCCAAGGCTGGATGACAATCATCCTCGCCTCGGGGACAGAAACCGTCGCCACCTGGGAAAGGGGGGATTTCTGTCCATAGTAATCTACCCGGATCTTGTCCAGAAGGGCGGGGGAAGCCCGTCCCGTGCGGACGCCATTAAAATCATCCTTAAGCGCCTGGATGGATTTTTTCATGCGCTCTTCGCAGACCGCTTTGACTGCTTCCATGGTATTTCCCCTTATAGAATCAAATTAAGGAGTGGGAAGAGGCGCTGGCCCCTCCCCACTCCCCGCGCTATCGTCGATGCCGTCCGATTAAATGGCGTCGCCGACCTTGACGTATGAATAATCCGCAATGGCGAAATCCGTTCCGGTCTCTTTCTTTACCGCCGCGAGAGCAGCGGAGACAGAGAGCTTCTCATCCTTGACGAATCCTTGATCCATGAGGCAGATCTCGGCCATGAGTTTCTTGAGCTTTCCTGCCAAGATACCCTCGATGACCTTGGCGGGTTTGTTGGACATTTTTTCATCCAGCTCCACCTGCTTGGCGAAAATCTCCTGCTGTTCCTTGACCCAGGCTGATTCGGGCTTGCTCTGATCCAAGAACATGGGGTTGAAGGCTGCGACATGGAGGGCGATATCATGGACAAAGCCTTTTACGGTTTCGTTTTTGAACGTAGCGGCGGATGCGGAAGCGGCGCGAATCACCACCACGAGCTTGCCTTCCCCATGGACGTAATGATGGAGGTACTCGCCAGGCTTGGCCTCGAAATACATTACTCTCTTGAGGGCTATGTTTTCCTTGATCACCGAAGCAATTTCCTTGACCATGCCTTCAAGTTCCTCATCCCCGGACTTCGCCTTCTTGGATAAGGCTTTCTGGGCAATCTTACTTCCTGAGGAAATGAAATCTTCGTTCTTGGCGACGAAATCGGTCTCGCAGGCTATCTCCACCACTGCCAAGGCGGCGGCATCCCCAGCGAAGAAAATCCTGCCTTCGTTTGTTGCTCGGCCTGACCTCTTTTCCACTCCCGCCATGCCCCATTCCCGAAGAAGTTTTTCCGCCGCTATAAAATTGCCCTCCGCTTCCACCAGGGCCTTTTTGCAATCCATCATTCCCGCCCCAGTCTTCTCCCTAAGGTTTTTTATATCTGTAGCTTTGATATCCATACACAGTCTCCTTATTTGATGTCGTAAAGCTTGTCTTCGTCGATGATGGGGGAAGCCTCGGCTTCTGGCTCCTCGGCGGATGCGGGAGTCTCCGTCCGGGCCGCATAGGTGTCGATATCGACTTCGACTTCTTCCTCGTCCTTCTTGACCGCGTCCGTGACCACTTCATCGGTTTCTTCGGTGGGCAGGCTCTCAATAATCTTGAGGCCCTCGGAGGCGCCGGCTTCTACGACCGCATTGGCAATGATCTGAGTGAAGAGGCTGATGGAGCGGATGGCGTCGTCGTTCCCAGGAATAGGGTAGGTGATACCCTCTGGGTTGCAGTTAGTGTCGACCACGGCGACAATGGGAATACCGAGTCGCTGGGCTTCGGCGACGGCGATGGCTTCCTTCCTGGTATCCACGATAAAGAGGATGCCCGGAAGATCTTTCATCTCCTTGATGCCTCCAAGGTTTTTCTCCAGCTTGATTTTTTCTTTCTGAAGGCTGGCGATTTCCTTTTTGGTGAGGCTCTCGAAGGTTCCATCCACTTCCATCCGCTCTATTTTTTTGAGGCGCTGGATAGATTTTTTAATGGTGGAAAAGTTGGTGAGCATGCCACCGAGCCAGCGATTGTTTACGAAAAACTGTTCGCTACGCTCCGCTTCCTTCTGGATTGCGGTTTGGGCTTGTTTTTTGGTTCCCACGAAGAGAACCGATTTCCCGGAGCCCACCACTTTCTGGACCGCATCGTAGGCGTCCTTGATGGCTTGGATGGTTTTCTGAAGATCGATGATGTGGATACCGTTTCTCTCCGCAAAGATGAACTTCTTCATCCTGGGATCCCACCGCTTGACCTGGTGGCCAAAGTGCACGCCGGATTCAAGCAGGTTTTTCATGGTAACAACTGCCACGTGTTCCTCCCGTGATCGGAAACAATCCGATCCCCTTCGCTGTGTCTCGATCCGTTAGGTCTTTCTAATGGAAAGCGCTGCAAACGGACGGAAAATGCCCGGCGACGACGCGCCGGGTTTGCGAGGCCTTCGGCTATGCGCCGAAACGATACCCCGCATCTCCAAGAATGCCATAAAGCTCACGCAATGGCAAGCCCATGATGCCCGAGTGCGAACCTTCTATAGACTCGATATGGCAGGCGCCCCATCCTTGGATCCTGTAGGCCCCCGCGGCTCCAACCCATTCCCCTGTTGCAACATACCGATCCATTTCCTCTTCTTGCATAGGAGCAAAACGAACACGGGAATAGGAAAGGGCGGTGTGCCGCTCGCCGGATTCGAGGTTTTCCACACACATACCGGTATATACTTCCTGGGTCTTGCCCTGGATTCTCATCAGCATAGCCCGCGCTTCCTCCTCTGTTTCGGGTTTTCCGATCACCTCCCATCCGGTTGGAAGGGGAAACGCCACCAAGGTGTCTGCGGCGAGGATGAATCGAGGAGTCGCCTCAAGGCCAAGGTCCCCAGAGGCAAGGAACAATTGCCTACCCCTCTCGGATTTTTTCTGGGCCAAGGCTACGACTCTCTCCCGGGGAGGAAGGTGGTCGCATACCGATTCGTCGATCTCAGGGTGCACCGTCGCAAAGGGGATGCCAAGCATGGTCAGCAGTTCCTTTCTTCGAGGTGAAGAAGATGCGAGGAGTAGAGGTTCCATGGACTACATAGAATACTAAAAACACAGCTCCAGTCTAGGATCCATGCCTTAGCTTGACGCGCCACCACCCTCCGTACTAGTATGCCCTCCAGTCGTCGGGCGATTAGCTCAGCTGGATAGAGCGTCGGCCTCCGGAGCCGAAGGTCATGCGTTCGAATCGCATATCGCTCATTCCCGAAACCTTCAATAGAAAATTTCCTTGTCTGTAGTTGCATTTTTTTTGTTGAACCACGGCGATAAGTATTGTAGACTGATCTGGAAGTACCTAAGAAGGTTCGATGAAAGATATTTACTTTGTTCACCAGTCAGAATACGAGACTCCGCCGACCTACGTAGCATCCGCTCCCGCTACGGGAGGGTCTCGTCCTCATCGCTTCCATCTCCTTCGAAATGCGGGTCGCAGTCTCCCTTCGGAAAGATTCATCCATGCGGTTTTTCGCCGCCGACCTAGGTGAGAGAAAACGCGCCACCGCAAGCTCCCTTAAATATAAAAGAGAGGACCGCTGGGCGAACCATTTCAAGTCCCAGTACGAATACCTTTCAAAAATTTTTGATTTCCAGGGTAAGGGCATCAACGTCACCATAGGCGGCAATATTCCGCCAGGCCTAGGTCTGGGCATCACCGCCGCCATCAACCTCGCTTCGGCCACCGCATTGCGTGCGCTTTTCGGGCTCTCAATAAAAAACGATGAGTTGGCGGAGCTAGCGTGCAAGGCCCAATCCAATTTCCTCGACAAGTCGGTCCCTATTTTCGACTACCTCGCCGGAGCCTCACTAGGATCCAGATCCCTCTCCCTGATCGATTTGAGGTCCCCTCCTCGACGCAGGGCTGTGCAATTCCTCGAAGACGAATGGAACCTGGTGCTTACGGATTCCAAGGTTCCCAGGGTTTCCACCGAGGCGGAATTGAAGCAACGGAATGATGATTGCAGAAAATGCTTAGCCCACATGTCTCCTCGTTCAAACAAAACCCTTAGGGATATAAAATTAGCCGATCTCGACGAACTCATGGGAACCCTTCCTGAAAGCATGCGTCGCCGTTGCATCCATGTCGTTGAAGAAACTGCCCGGGTATTGGAAGCGGAAGACGCCCTCGCGCGGCAGGACGCGGCCAGTTTCGGACGCATCCTCAATAAATCCCATGGCTCTTTGAGAAACCATTATGAAATTTCATGTCCTGAAGTGGATTGGCTGGTGAAGCGATCCCTCGAGGTTGATGGCGTGCTGTGTTCCAGGATGACCGGCCCGGGATTCGGTGGCTGCATCGCTTCGGTGATGAAAAAATCAGCCTTGGAAGAATATAAGAAAAGGCTGGACGAATACGAGAGAATCTTCGGCTTCAAGGCCGGGATATTCGAAACGGGCATCAATGGCGGATTCCACCTCCTTTAGCTAAAGCCCGGCTTGCCGCGAGCGTTCCTCTTCGATACATTCACGTTTATGAAAATCCTCGTTACGAACGACGATGGGATAGAAGCGGAAGGCCTTTCGGTGCTTGTTGATTACATAAAGGCATCTCTCGATGGCGACGGCAATGTCAACGATGTTACTGTCATGGCGCCTGACAAGGAAAGGTCCGGTGTTTCCCATGCCATGACCCTCAAGCATCCCACCAAGGTGAGGCTGCTTTCGGACAAAGTATACAGTTGCTCAGGCACGCCAGCTGACTGCATCATCGTCGCCGGGTTAGGCATCCTCAAGGAGCGTCCGGATATGGTGGTTTCGGGGATCAATCGCGGCCCAAACCTAGGGACTGACATCATCTATTCCGGAACCTGCGGCGCCGCACGGCAAGCAGCCTTGGCGGACATTCCCGCAATAGCGGTATCCTGCGCTTCCTACACGGCTCCGATGGAATACCAAGCCTTAGCCTCCTTCGTGGCAAAGCATCTCTCAGCTCTTCGCGCAGCATGGAAGCCGGGGACCTTTATCAATGTCAACGGACCTTCATCCAAGGACGAAAGCCTGACAGCGGTTTGGTCCATCCCCGGCAGGAATACTTATTACGATAATCTAAAATGTTTCGATGGCACCGATGGCTACACCTACTGTTTCCTCTCCGACGGGCGGCATGAAAGGATGCACGATTCAGTGGCGGACCACGTTAAAGTAGCGGAGGGCCACATAGCCTTGAGCCTGGTGGACATCCATCCAGATTTTTCCCAATCCTATTGACGCAAGGCCGGCCTATCCGCTATAGTCCACTCCGTTGCAGGCCATCTTAGCTCAGTTGGCAGAGTACGTGACTTGTAATCTCGGGGTCCCCGGTTCGATTCCGGGAGATGGCTCGAGCGCTTTTAGACCCTTTCCTGGGGAGATTCCCGAGTGGTCAAAGGGGGCAGACTGTAAATCTGTTGGCTTACGCCTTCGAAGGTTCAAATCCTTCTCTCCCCAAAAACCTCCTCGCAACGAGGAGGTTTTTTAATATCGATTGGTAGGTAACCATGTTCAAGGAAGCGGAAAAAAATGGACTTAGGTTTTCCTGTACCCAATGCGGCCAATGTTGCACTGGAGCTCCTGGATATGTCTGGCTCAGTCCCGAGGATCTTGACGCCCTGGCAGGAAGGTTTTCCATGCCTAAGGACGAATTCATCCGCCGGTATTGCATTGTTGTGGACACCGGGGAGGGGAGGGCGGTCAGTCTGCAAGAAAAATCCGGCTATGATTGCATATTCCTTGAAAAAGGCCGATGTTCAGTATACGAATCCCGTCCCATCCAATGCACGACCTACCCCTTTTGGGATGAAATTATAGCAGGAGAAAAGACGTGGCTTGAAGAAGCCTATTGCTGTCCAGGCATCGGACATGGGACATTGATTGCGCCTGACACCATCGCTGAACGCGCCATTGCCCGGCGAAGCAAGGGTAGATTCACGCTAGCCGCATCGGACGAGGTCTGTAACTGATGAATAAGAAATCCAAGGCTGCGGCCCTCGCGATCCTTATTGGGCTTTGCATCATCACCAGCCTTCTGGTGATTCAATGCACGATCCCATTCCAGGGGAGCGACAGAACCACAAAAATTGTCGTCAAACCTGGGGATACCGCCGCGGCGATCGCCCATGCGCTCCATCAGAACAACCTCGTTTCATCTCCCATAGTCTTCCGCATCGCACTCAAAGTCTTTCGGAAAGAACGTTCGCTCAAAGCCGGCACATACCGGATCCAGGGACAGCCCAGGATC
>VKGY01000052.1:0-9481 GCA_008080685.1 Spirochaetota bacterium | reverse complement strand
GATCCAGGGACAGCCCAGGATCGGAGAACTGATCCGCATCCTTGCTGAAGGCAAGGTTGCCACAGTTAAAGTGACAATTCCCGAAGGGGCTACCCTTTCCCGGGCGGGAAGGATATTGGAGGAAGAGGGGGTTGTCTCCTTGGCAGAGTTCATATCCGCCGCTACGAACCCCGAATTGGCGCAAAGAGCAGGTCTTCCGGGCAAAACCTTTGAAGGATTCCTTTTCCCCGATACCTACGAATTCGCAGAAGGGATAAGCGCAGCGGAGATCCTTTCCATCATGACGAAGAATTTTTTCAACCGCCTGGCCGCGCTTGGCGATGGGAACCTGCTTTCATCCGCCGCATTGCTCAATCTCGTCACCCTTGCCTCCATCGTTGAGCGGGAATATAGGGTGCCTCAGGAAGCGCCCCTCATGGCTTCGGTATTCCAGAATCGCATCGACTTAGGAATGCCCCTCCAGTCCTGCGCTACCGTAGTCTACATTCTCACGGAAAAACAGGGTAAGCCCCATCCTAAGGTAGTCCATTACGCAGACCTTGAAATAGATGATCCCTATAACACATACCGGAATCGAGGGCTCCCTCCAGGACCAATCGCCAATCCCGGCATTGTTTCCCTCAAGGCTGCCCTCGACCCGCCGAAAAGTAAGTATCTTTATTTTAGACTTGAAGATCCATCAACGGGAAGTCATCGGTTTTCTTCGAGTTTTGACGAACATCGACAGGAGTCCATTCCCGTCAAAGGATACTGAGGAAAAATGGGAAGGATATCCGAAAGCCTCCTCCAGGACATCCTGGCCAAGACCAATTTCATCTCACTTTACCAAGATAAAATGCGTTTAACGCGCAAGGGTGGCAAATGGTGGGGGCTATGCCCCTTCCATGCGGAGAAAACCCCATCCTTCTCGGTGGATGACCAACGGGGCCTATTTTATTGTTTTGGCTGCCAAAAGGGTGGGTCAATCATAGATTTTCTCATGGAGACGGACAAGCTGGGTTTTTTCGAAGCTGTCGAGGAATTGGCCGAGCGGGCTGATATCAAGATCCCCGCCCACGAAGGCACATGGAACGAAAGGGATGACAAAGAAGAACTCGAACGGTCGAGCCTCCTTGGGCTCAACGAAAAGCTTGCATCAACCTTCCATTGGCTTCTCATGAACCATGAAACCGGCAAGGAAGCGAAGGAGATTTTATTGCGTCGGGGAATCCCCGAGACCGCGATCAAGAGATTCTCCCTAGGATACGCCCCAGCGGACATAACCTGGCTGCATCGTTTCCTGACAGGCAAGGGGTATTCTCCTGAATTCCTCGCAAGAACTGGTTTGTTCGCTTCCAGGAATCCCCGGTTTCCCCTATTCGCCGACCGCATCATTTTTCCCATTGTCGACCAAAGAGGAAGGTACATCGCCTTCGGAGGCCGCTTGATCCGCGGAGATGGACCCAAGTATATCAACTCACCGGATACCCTCTGAACCATGCCACCAATGCCATTAAAAGCGAGGGCAAGGCCTTGGTGTGCGAAGGCTACATGGATGCAATCTCATTCCACACCGCAGGCATTGACTACGCAGTAGCCCCCCTCGGGACCGCCTTTACATCCAGACAAGCCCAGATTCTAGCGCGGCGGACGGGGAAGGTATTGCTATGCTTCGATAGCGACGAAGCGGGTAAAAAAGCGGCGGAACGCGCTTGTTCCATAGCGGAGGCCGCAGGGCTGAACGCATCGGTGGTGATGGTCGGCGAAGGCAAGGATGCATCGGAAATTCTTGAGAAATCTGGAGTTGACGCATTGAAAAAGATTCCCGATTACAGTATAAGTAGCGGGGAATTTTTAATCCGACGATCCGAGGAACTTTTCGATATGGCAACAGTGGAGGGGAAATCCAAGGCATCGTCGTTTTTATATCCCTATCTCGACGCGCTTGGCACCGAGGTAAAGAAAAACGGCTTCCTTGAGATCGTCGGAAGGAGATTGGGAATAAACCCTACAGCGCTTCTCGCCGATTATGTTAAGGCTACGGCCCTCGACATGAGTCATGCATCCAGGGCAGGAAAGGATAAGAATTTTTCGCCAAAGCCTCAAGGATCGGCCGCAAGAACGGCGGATTATTTTTTTATGACCGCCCTCCTGCTCAAACCGGAGGTCTTTCCCTCCGTGAGGGAATCCATAGGCCAAGAGGATTTTGAGGATCCTCGAGCTAGGGAAGTCTTCCAGGCCCTCGCCGAAGCGTGGCAGAACGGAATCAATGAGACAGCCTCGATTCTTCCCTTGATTGGAGATGCTTCGATTCGGCGCTTCGTCGTCTCGGTGGCGGCTTCGGGAGAGCTTGACCTGGATATAGACAAAGTAATTAAGGACGGGCTCAATCAATTTCTTACGCGGAAGTTGGAAAAAGAGCGGCTTAAGCTTACAATGGACATAGCGAAGGCTTCCCCGCAGGGAAGCGGCCAAGATGCTAGCGTCGGCCTCTTGGAACTGCTGAAGACAAAAATGACGCTCGATAAGGAAATATCTCGTTTGAAAGGTGAAGTCGATGAGTGATATGGAACTCGACCCCGCCATTGCGAAGCTCCTGGAGTATGCCAAGCAGAAAAAATCCATCAGTTTCGACGAATTGTCGGACTTCCTGCCTGAATCGGTCCTCAACTCGGAGAAGATCGATGCCATCCTCGCCCTCCTGGAGAACCACAACATCCAGCTGGAAGAAGAGGACGTGCAGATAGAGGATGAGCAGACTTTAAAAAAAGAATTGGAGAATAAGAAGCTCGTAAACAATTCCAAGGAAACCGGAAGCGACGACCCCATCCGCCTCTATCTTTACGAAATCGGTAAGGAGCACCTCCTCACCGCTGAGCAGGAAGTGGAACTGTCCAAAATGATGGAGGACGGGGAAGAAATCATCAAGACCATCCTTCGCAAATCCGGAATGCTCATCCCCGAATTCCACCTGCTCACCGTCAAGGCACTGAGAAAGGAAAGCAAGGATTCCTCCGGACAGCGCAAGGAAAATACGGAAAAGATCGCCGAACGGCGCCGCCTCAATCAGTTTTACCGAGATATCATTCGTGACAGCCTTCAGGATTTGAGGGAATATGTTGACCTTAAAAAGAAGGTCATCGCCAAGGGAGGCGACATATTTTCAGATGCCGAATTGGTGCAGCGAAGGGAAAAACTTTTCGTCCGCGTCAAGGAAACGGAAATCCATCCAGAAGAAATCAGCGCTTTTTCAGAAAAATTTATCAATGCCGCGAAAAAGATCAACAAGTACAGAAGGGAACAAGACCGGATACAGCGCATCCTTCAAATTATCTCGCTTCGCGACCTCAGGATACTTGGGCGAAACCTGACCATCAAAGAAAAACGCGAAGCAATCGAAACCCAGTTAGGACTTCCTTCCGAAGAAATCAAGGAAAAAATCCGCCAGCTTCAGGTAACCGAAAAGAAACTCAAGGAACTTGAGCTCGCCTTCGAGGCGGACTGCGACCACATCATTTCCATGGCCAAGGACATAAACCGAGGCAGGAAAATGATGAAAAGCGCCAAGGACAGGCTCATCAAAGCGAACCTTCGCCTTGTTGTCTCAATCGCCAAGAAATACACCAACCGCGGGCTTCATTTCTTCGACCTCGTGCAAGAAGGCAATATCGGCCTTATCAAGGCGGTGGAGAAATTTGAATACCGGAAAGGGTATAAGTTCTCCACCTACGCCACATGGTGGATACGCCAGGCAATCACCCGTTCCATCAATAAGGTCGTTAGGGAATCACGCCAACTTATGCAAAAGCTGGGGCGCGAACCGACGGACGACGAAATTGCAGGGCAGCTGGGCTGGCCCGTATCCCGCGTGAAGAGCGTTAAGAATGTAGCCAGGGAGCCGATTTCGCTTGAAACTCCCATTGGCGAAGATGAGGACTCTCTCCTCGGCGATTTCATTGAGGACAAGGAAATTGAAAATCCTTCGATCCAGACGGACTACAAACTTCTCCAGGAACAGATAAAAATGGTGCTTTCCACCCTGCCTCCTCGGGAGCAGGAAGTCTTGAGGATGAGGTTTGGACTTGATGACGGGTATTCCCTTACCCTCGAGGAAGTCGGGCTCTACTTTAACGTAACCCGGGAACGCATTCGGCAGATAGAAGCCAAGGCGTTGAAAAAATTACGGCACTTCAAGAGGAGCCAAAAACTCCGCGATTATATGGATCATTAAAGAGGTACGATATGACCACCATGGAAATGCTTGAAAAACTGAAGACATACCAAGAGATCCTCAGCGAACGTGTAGCCCTGGAGGAAGAAATACACCTCCTTCCAAAAACTATCGAAGCCCAGAATGAAATGCTTTCCAGGCTCAAGAAAAGCTTCGCCGAAAAGGACGAAGCCTTCAGGAAATCCGAGCAGCTTGTCAAGAATTTGCGGCAAGGGCTTACGGAAGCCGAGATGGCGCGGGAGAAGGCCGAAAAGCAGATGGATGGGATAACCACCCAGCGCGAATACGAGGCTATCAACAAAGAGATCAGGGACGCTACTGAAAAAGAGCAGAACCTTCGGAAAGATATACAGCAAGAGGAGAGGGCTTTCGCCGAATTGGAAGAGGAACTCCAGAAAACTGACGGCGGCATCGCGATGCTCGAGCAGGAGATCCAGGACAAGAGCAGTGCGATCGACGAACAAAAGGCGGAGAAGGAAGCTTCTATCGCCAACCTGAGGACGAGGGAAGCGGAAATTTCGGAAGGCATCGGGAAGGATATTCTCTTCAAACTTGAGAGAATCATCCGCAATAAAAAAGGCGTAGGCGTCGTTCCCGTCCACGGCGTGGTTTGCACAGGCTGCCATATGATTCTCCCTGCCAATTTTGTCAATGAAATCAGGGATGCGGAAAACAGCTCCGTCCATTTTTGTCCCTACTGTTCCCGTATTCTGTTTTACGAGGAGACCGACGAGGGTTCCGAATTCCTTGGGGAAATCGAATCAGGCTCCCTTGCAGACTTGGCCGACTACTCGGAAGAGGGGGAGGAGGAACCGGATTCCGAGGATGATGACGAACAAGACAAGGAAGAGCAGGAAAAGGATTTTCCCCCACGCAAGCCCTCATCCAGAAAAGCCGTCTTCCCAAGGGAAGAATTTTCGGACGACGGGGAAGAATAAGCGTGGGTTTTGAAGAGGTTTTTTTAGAGACTGGCTGAGCCGTCGCGGGATGAAAAATCTTGTGATTTTTCATCCCGAGGAAAGTCCGGGCTCAAGAGAGCGCGACGCCGGATACCTGGCAACATGCGCGGCATGGCAAACCTCGTCGTGAGCAAGGCCGAACAGCGATGGGTTGCTCGCCCGTTACATCGCGGGTTGGCCGCTTCACCGATCCTGGAGACCGGATCGGGAGATGGATGACGGCTGGGCGGCTTTGCCGCCCACAGAACCCGGCTTACAGGTCAGTCTCTTTTTTTTGGCTTTTTTAGAAAATGGAGTTGTTCAATGGTTAGGTCTGGCTGGAAAAGGCGTAGACTGAATATTTTCATAATCGGAGCCGCTGTCCTTTTAGGCACAGGGATATTGGCCGTGGCCGTGCTCGGCTCAGGAAACAAGGAATCGAAGGGAGTCAGCAGAGTTTATCGTACTGCCGTCCTTGAAGCATGGAATCAGGGCGATGTCCAAAAAACACTCGAACTTTCCAGATCTGGTCTTGATTCCAACCCCTTCGAGCCTTTCTTCCTCAGTTTCCAAGGTATCGCGTCCTACTATCTCTCCTTGGGCAAAAACGAGGGCGACGAGCGGCAGGAACTTCTCGACCAAACTGTTTTCAGCCTTCGCAAGGCGCTTGCCCTCAACGCAAAGCTCTCCGTGCGCCCCCAAATCGAATATGTCTTGGGAAAGGCGTATTACCAGAAAGGACAACCCTGGTTTGACCTTGCCTTGCGGCATCTCCAGATCGCTCGCCAAAAAGGTTTTATGGCAAACGATCTTGAGCAATATCTCGGACTTGCCAATGTCGGCCTGCTTCGACATGCCGAAGCGGCGGTGCATTTTGTACGCGCGATAGCTGTAAATCCTAGCGATGTATTGATGCTTCTCGCCGCGTTAAGCTATAAAGAAATGGGAGAAGTTGAAAAAGCTTCAGGCTTCCTCGAACAGGCAATAGCGCAAGCCAAGGATGCCGTGGTCACACAGAGGGCGCGGTTTCTTTCGGCGGAAATCGCACTAGCCCAAGGCAGAGTGGCTGATGCCGAAGCCCAGTACGAGGCGATCCTTTCGGCCGATCCCCGGTCAGCCGAAGCATGGTACAGGATCGGGACTATTTATGAAACGCGCGGCGAAGAAAGGCAACTTCCATAGACCCAAATCATGCGGAAGCCAGGAAGAAATTGGTCGAAAGGCTATAGGGAGGAATGATGGCGCTCGGAAAATTTTTCGATTCCTTTTCCCAGGATATTGGAATCGATCTCGGGACATGCAATACGCTCATCTTTGTTCGCGGCAAGGGAATTGTCCTGAACGAGCCGTCGGTAGTCGCGGTCGAAAAAGGAACGAATCGGCTGGTCGCGGTTGGCACCGAGGCCAAAAACATGCTCTCCAGGACGCCCAGGGACATAATCGCCAAACGCCCCTTGAGGGATGGCGTAATCGCCGACCCAGACCTCACGGAGAAGATGATCAAGTATTTTATCAGGAAAGTTATCCATAAAAACATACTCTTCAAGCCCAGGATCGTTATCGGCGTGCCCTCCTGCATCACCAAGGTTGAGGAAAACGCCGTGATCGATTCGGCATACAAGGCAGGGGCTAGAAGCGTAAAAGTCATTGCCGAGTCCCTCGCCGCCGCCATAGGCGCAGGAATTCCCATTGTGGAACCCGCGGGTCACATGATATGCGACATCGGCGGGGGGACTACAGAAATTTCTGTCATTTCCCTCAAAGGCATGGTGGTAACCCGAGCCATTAGGATAGGCGGAGACGAATTCGACGAGGCAATCATCCGCCATATCAAGAATGTTCACAACTTGAACATCGGAGATCAGACTGCAGAAAGGCTCAAGATTGAAATCGGCAATGCCAGTCCAGAACGCACAATTGAAAAGGTCGAGATAAAGGGCAACGACGCCATCACTGGACTTCCGCGCCGTTTCGAGGTGGATTCGGTAGAAATTCGCGAAGCCCTCATGCCCGCCGTTGGCCAAATCGTTGAAGAGGTAAAAAAGACCTTGAGCGAAACGCCGCCAGAGCTTGCCGCGGACATAGTAGAACGTGGAATTGTCCTTTCGGGGGGAGGAGCTCTTTTAAAGGGTTTGCCCAAGCTCATCGCCAAGGAAACTGGAGTTCCTGTCATCCTGGCGGAAAAGCCTTTTGAATGCGTCGCAATTGGCGCCGGGAAATACTTCGAGACCATGAATAGCCGGGAAGGTTCGGACAGTGTCTACGAAAGCCTGAATCTCTAGGAGATACCCCTAATGCCGTCGAAAAAGCGTGGGTTCTCCTCGTTGACCCCGCATGGCGTCCCCATACTTCTCCTGGCCGCTTCGGTTTTCCTTGTATCCCTCTCCACGGGCACAATATTGTCGCTTCCTGAACGAATCGGATCATCCGTGGTCGGCGCTGTCCAATATCTATTCTCCAATATCGGTGGATTTGCCCGAAGGACAGTCTTTGCCATTCGAGAACTTTCGGATCTGCGCGACCAATATGAAACCTTGGCTAAAAAAGTTGAATCCTTTCAAATTATGGAACGGGACTACGCGGACATGCGGGCGGAAAATGAAAGACTCAAGGAGCAATTGGGATTTGCCAATAATATCCGTTCGATACTCGCCTCAGCGCACATCATCGCAAAAGACCCTAACTTTGTATATTCAAGCCTGATAATCGACAAGGGAGACGGAGACGGGGTCGTCAAAGACCTCGCGGTGACCGCCTTTCAAAAAGGCACAGAAGGCTTGGTGGGGAAGGTGCTATCCACCTGGGAAGCCTCCAGCATAGTGCTTCCCTTGTATGATCAACGTTTCTTCGTATCCGCCCGATTGTCCAGAACCAGGACCGAAGGGTTGGTGAACGGCAAGGGTGACGCCCGAAATGTTTTGGAAATGCGGTATGTATCCAAGCTTAACGCTGCGGAGGTACAAGTTGGCGACTTGGTGGTCACCTCCGGATTAGACTCGATATATCCTCCGGATGTTGCAATCGGTAGGGTAAAAGAAATTTCTTTCCCAGAATATAGCAGTTCCGCTCTCATTCTCCTTGAACCAGTCTTGGATTTTTCTCGGTTAGAATACCTCTTCGTCGTAGGTACAGCCTCCCGCCAAGAGCAGGGGCAACCATGAAAAAGACTATCTTGTTTTCCACGATCCTTGTGTCCCTTTTCTTGTTCATACGTACAACGTGGTTCCAAGACGGCCTAGTTTGGGGCATTGCACCTGACTTCGCTCTAGGTGCGATGCTTTGGATATCCTATCTCAATAAAGGTCAGGAAGCCTTATATGTCGCCTTTATCGGCGGATTAGTCAGCGATCTGCTTTCCGCATCGCCCTTGGGGTATTCGGCCTTCATCTTCCTACTCCCGATTTATGGCATGCAGGGAGTGAAGAAACTATTCACTTCGGATCGCCTTTTCATCCCTATTATTCTCGGATTCGCCGCTACTTTAGTCAAAGCGATGGGAAGCGTGATGCTATTGGCGCTCTTCGGTCGTGAGGAGATAAACGCCTACTCCTTCGCGGATTTGCGGCTTTGGATCGAGGCTTCGTTGAATGGAGCTCTGGCGCCTCTCATGTTCCTCCTAATCGAGAAGGGCAAAAGGCTGTTTGTCACTCGAGGCGTCACCGAATCATGAAAAGCCCCATAATTGAAGCCACAGGCACGACCCGATTCCTGGGTATCTTGGTCCTCTTCCTCGGAAGCATTTTTTCACTGCGTCTTTTCTCTCTCCAAGTGACCCGGCATGACGAGTTCAAAGCGAAAGCTACCACCTATGCCATTCAATCCGTAAAAATCCCCGCAGCGCGGGGAGAAATATTCGACAGGAATGCCGATATCCCCTTGGCAACAAATGAGGAAGCGTTTTCAGTGGAAATCCTTCCCGCGGAGATAAAAAGCGCCGTGCGCGATGCGATATTTGAAAAAACCGCAGCAATCCTCGGCATCAGCGTTCAAGAAATCCGCAGGAAGATACCCGAGAAGTACTACCATTTGTACCAACCTATAACCATCACCAATGCGGCCAATTACGCCACTATCGTCAAAATAGCGGAGCAGAAGGACGAATATCCTGGGGTTTACTGGAATTCCAGGCCAAAACGAAAATATTTGAACGTAGGATCCCTCGGCCATCTCTTGGGGTATGTAGGTGAAATAGGAAGGGACGAATACAAACTCCGATTCAACCAGGGGTATTCCGAAGATGACACCGTCGGCAAAGCGGGGATCGAACGTCAATACGATGTATTGCTAAAGGGTAAGGACGGAAGGCTCCTTAAAACAGTGGATGTCAAAGGAA
>VKGY01000051.1 GCA_008080685.1 Spirochaetota bacterium | reverse complement strand
ACTGAACAATCCGTTGTGCACGATGAGGCAGCGCTTGTCTGCGGCGAACTGGCGGGCGATGGCTTCCATGCCGAAAGTACCACTTCCGGGCACTATGGCGGCTGAATTTCCGTTATAAACCGCCTTGAGTATCCGG
Organism: Spirochaetota bacterium; assembly: GCA_008080685.1. GTDB lineage: Bacteria > Spirochaetota > Spirochaetia > Treponematales > Rectinemataceae > VKGY01. The sequence goes on along the minus strand of VKGY01000051.1, from coordinate 10,559 downwards.
GAAATTTCGCGCATCGCGCCTTGGAATTTTGTAGACATATGGTTGACCGACCTGTCGGTGTAGACCACGGAAAACTCCAGCAAGCCATCGGGGTCCACATTGGGCAAGAGTCCTGGCATCGAAGCCTCCTTGAACATAGTATGGGGTGCATCCCACTCCTTGGCAAGAGGAAGGTCCCACCGTCGCCGGCAAGGCCTTCTGCATCGGGCGCATCTTCCGCCCGCGGGAGGGCATGGCGACTTAGTTATTTGAAGTGATCCTGTTTGAGTACGTTTTTCTCGTCAGTGACCTGGAGGGATCCCAAATCTTGATCCAATCGGCCTTGGCTGCGGTTCCATCGGCGGAGAAATCTGTGCTAAGGATCTGGGGGTCCCGCGCCCTGGGTGAATCCCACACCGCGGTGGACATAGTCGCCCTTGGAGAAGTTGAACGTTCCCGCCTTGTCGGTACTCAGCGTATACGCGGTTTTGCGGTGGATGTACTTGATGGTGATAGTTCCGTCCGCGGCTACATTACATTGACCTGACATTGACCTGGAAATCAATTTTAGAGCGACAAGGAGACAGAGCTTCTTCATAGAAATATCTCCATCAAAAATGCGAGCCTCACCTGGCTCAGCAAGGGCGATTATAAAAAGCAACATAGATAATTTATAAATGAATGACAACTCATATATATAACGCCAAGATGCCGAATATCTAGAACAGGGAGGTCTCCCTTGATGCGGCGCATTGTGGTATAAAGAAAGGCAATGGCTCTAGAATCCCTCGTGATCACCCTCCAGACGACGATAAATCTTCTGTTCCTCGCCGTCGTCGCAGTCATATACTTTTCCACTATCCGCCAGGATAACGCGAAGGCCAAGGAAGATGCGATTTTTGATTGGATGCTTCTCTCCACTGGGGCAATCCTTCTGGTAGACACGATCAATTACGCTGTGGAGGGGAGACCCGGAGAAGCCGCCCATTGGATCGCTCTGGTTTCAAACAGCCTCTTTTTCGCCCTCACTATCCTGCCGCCTTCTCTTTTCGTATTCTATACCCAGGCGCACTTGAATATTTCCAAGCCGAGCGTCAGGCAGCATTACTGGGGGCTCTCGGTTCTCATGGCATTCTGGATTCTCCTATGCCTTTCAAATCCCTGGACGGAAATCATATTCCGTATAGACCAGGAGAACCGCTACCGCAGATCCTGGGGCTTCAACTATTTCGCCGTAGTCCTCTATGCCTTGATAAGTTATTCCTTGGTAATTGTGGCCTCCCACCGCCGCGGATGCCCCCGCCGGCAATGGCTGAGCCTTCTCTTCTACCCCCTTCCTTCAATATTCGGGGCATTGGGACAGCAGGTGTTTTTTGGAACCATCCTCTTATGGCCGGGAGTCGTGCTCTCCTTGCTCATCCTCGCCATGAACGTCCAAAACGAACGCATGGGAACCGACGTGCTCACCGGCTTGAGCAACAGGCTGAGTCTGCACCGGTATCTAGGCCCCAAATTAAGATCCAGGAATTCCCCCGCCATGGCTGGCATAGCCTTGGACCTGGATCGATTCAAGGAAATCAACGACACCTTGGGCCATGACGTGGGCGACCGCGCCTTGGCGGACGCAGCTAAGGTTATCAGGCAGGCTATCCGGAAGGAAGATTTTGCCGCTCGGCTTGGGGGGGACGAATTCCTTGTACTTCTGGAAACGAATGACCGCGGCGATGTGGAATCGGTGGCACGCCGTATTTCCGAGAGCTTCGAACGTTTCGGCATGGATGAATCGCGTCCGTATTCCCTATCCGCCAGCATCGGCTGGGAAATCTACCATCCGGGGAAGGGTCCCGAGCCCGAATCCTTCCTAAAGCTCCTGGATGAGGCGATGTACCGGGCTAAGCAGAAATGATCGAGGGGATCGTGTTAATCCTGTAGATCCTGTTTTCCTGTCATTATCATCCTTGTCATTATCATCCTTGTCATTATCATCCATCAAAATTCTTCCAGCATCGAGACGCAGGACCATAGGGCTTCGGCGAGCTCTTGGAAGCGCAGATGGGCAGCTTCCAGAGGAAGAAAACGATTGCAGAGGAAGGCGAAGACAAGGTTCGAGGGAGGATCGGCCCAGCGGATCCAATTGCCAGAATCGCCGTCCGGATCGTCGTAGCGGAGGGACGTAGCCTCGGCCAGGATCCCCCCAATCCCCGACATGATGTTGGTTATGGCGTTCACCTTGGAGCGAAGAGCGGAAGGAAAGAGGTCGGGCATGAGGGCGAACATGGTGGTACGCCTGAGCGCCAAGCAGAGCACCACGATGAGTGCAGCGCCCATCATCAAGGCTACTAAGTGCCCCCCAAGGAGCTAAAACTTCTTAGATAGCTCCGGAGGAATGAGGAGGGCGCCCACGGGAATCAATGCGAAGGCTAAGGCGGACAAAGGAGCGAAGACAAGGATGAAGGGCATCCTGCGCCCCAAGCGCGTCCTTGTCCTGTCGCTCACCGGCCCCATGACCGGCTGGATAAAGCCGGCGGCAATATTGTCCAAGGTCATGACGAAGCCCGTGAGCGTTGCGGAGAGGCCGAAACCCCGGGTGACAAGGCGGGTTGAAAAACCCTCAGCTGTTGAAGAGCATCTACATAAGCTGGGATCCGAAAAGCCCGAAACCCAGGAGGATCGCCTTCTTGTACTAAAACCCTGTCATGAAAGTCTCCAATATGCCCTAACAGACTTTAGTATCCTGTGATGAGAGCCTGGTACCACCCCCAGTTTTGATTGGCCTTGTACGCCGCCAGGCTCCCTACCGGAACCTTGATCGAAGTCAGGTCCCAGCGGGGCGGAAAACTTGCGCCCCCGATATTGGGAGGGGCGGTAGCCCTTATCACGATGGTCTTGAGATTGGGACAAGGATAGAAAGCGTTATTTGCCACCGACCTAATCGTTGTGGGGAGCGAGAGGCTCGCGATGCTGGCGTTCTTGAAAGCCGCCTCCGCAATGGCCAGCACGCCTTCAGAAATCTGAAGGTTCCTTATCCCCACGCAGGAGAAAAAAGCCATATCGCCCACGGTTCCAATGTTTCCGGGTATCACGAGATTGTCCAATTTGCCGCAAAGCGCAAATGCCTGAGCCCCGATCCGTGTATTTCTCTGACGAGGAAGCTGCAGGCTCGTAAGGCTAGAGCAGCCGTGGAAAGCCCATTCACCTATGGATCCAACAAGATCGGGAATTACAAGATTGACCAGCGAAATACAGTTCTCAAAGGCAAAGTCTCCGATCGAGCCTAAAGTTTGAGGGAGGTTGAGCAACCGCAAGGACCGGCATTCCTGGAAGGCCGCATCATCTATGGATGGGATGCCTTCGCGGAGCGTGGCCCGTTCAAGGGAATCGCAGCCGTAGAAGGCCCTGAACGGAACGGCCGCCGTCCCACCCAGGATCACCGCCTTGAGGCTGGGAGAGTCCTTGCAGAGGTAATCGCCGAGGACTGCCACGCTGTCCGGTATGACAAGACTCTCCATCCTGGCGCAATCAGCGAAGGCTTCCCTTTCTATGCTGGTGACGCCGTTCGGAATCGTAAGGGCTATTGCAGCGTCGAAGCCCCTGAAAGCGCCCTCATCCACATGGCGGAGCGTGGAAGGCAAGACAAGGTCTTCGAGGCGTGAGCAACCCTTGAAGGTCTCCTCCCTAATTCTTGTAATTCCCGCAGGAAGCTCGAGGCTTTCGAGGGAAGAACAATCCATGAAGGCCTGGCGATCGATGGAGGCGACGGAGGCCGGAATGCTTAGGCTGGTCAGGCTGGAGCAGCCTGAGAGCATGGATGCGGGTATCTCGGTGATACCCGCAGGTAATACGATTTCCAAGAGGCTTTCACAGCCTTCAAAAGCGGCGGCTTCGATTTTACGCACCAGGGGCGAAAAGGAAATGGATTCCAAGGAACTGCATCCAGAGAAGGCCTTCTGGGGAATAATCCGGCATCTATCGGGCAGGGTTATCCTTTCCAACTGGGTACAGCCCTGGAAGGCTCCCGCTCCAATGGAGTTGACTGTTTCTGGAATACGCACCGAAACCAGGCTTGAACAATCCCTGAATGCCTCCCGGCCGATCATGCTGATGCCTTCGGGCAGCACTAGCTCCTCAAGGGAGTCGAGGCCAGCGAAACCCTCGTTCGCCACATAGCGGACAGGCTTGCCTTCCCATGTGGAAGGAACGACCAGCCTCGTAAGCCCCCCGGCATCTTCTCCCGCGGCGACGTAATAGGAAAACCACTGCGCGGCGTAGGTAAAACTGAGCGCTGTATCAGGCTGGATGTCCCCGGAAGGGACTACTATGCTGAGATTCTTCAGATTCGTGGCTGAGGGGGCGACTTTTTGCTGGATTCCCTGCCCAGGGAGGATCTTGATCTGGGCATGCAGGGAGGCCAGGGAAAAACTGTAAAGCACAACGCGGATACCAGGACGTTAACCCAAATTTTTCGCATATCACAACTCCGTATTCGCTACGATCGCTTATCTTTACGCGTTTCTGCGGAGATGTAAAGCAAAATCAGTCAAGAGCTTTTCTTTGATCTTTGTCTCGGGGAAATCCTGTAGATCGGAAAAATCCCTGGTATTCATGCACGTGCATTTATGATTTTCCCGATTGTAGCGAGGTTCTCGTAGTTCCCCGCGTTCATAAATTCGTCACGCTTCAGTATGAGGCGATCGTTTTTACCGAGAACAGGGAGTGGGGAAGGGTATACCTGTATCTTGCGCGATTGATCGCAACTGCCCCGCTACCTTTGCGCTCAAGGCCACGCCGTAGCGTTCGCTCTTGGATTCTGCCTCATGTTCTTTGAGCCCGGCGTACAGCACACGTTCGCAACCCTCTGCGGGTTTTGCGGCAGTCAATTCGCAGAGCATTGTATCCATGTCGGTCTTGAACGCCTCCGGTTCTCGGAAGAGATCGAGTTTGATTGCGCCGAAAAAATGACACACCCGAGCGGACGTGGCTTCGCTGTCCATGACGGATTTTCCAAAAACCCCGCCAGAGGTCACTGCGGTCATGATATCCACAAGGACAGCAAGGCCATAGCCTTTGTATCCGCTGAAAAGCTCCCCTTCTCCTCCCAGGGGAAGGAGACCTCCCCCCCTTTGATACAGCATGTCTTCCAACAAGGAGTGCGCGTCCTTCGTTTCCTTGCCCGCGGTGTCGACCGCCCACCCCAGGGGCAGCTCCTTCCCCTCCCTCTCGTATACCTCCACCTTGCCACGTGTAACGCAGGTGGTTGCCATGTCTAAGGTGAACATACGCCCATTCAGGGCAGGAACCGATACCGCTATTGGATTGGTGCCGAACATGGCCGCTCTTCCGAAGGTGGGCACACCGAGAGCCGCAGTATTGGTCATACAGACTCCTATCATGTCACGCTTGGCTGCCATTTCCGTATAATAGCCTGCAATGCCAAAGTGATTGGAATTGCGGATCGAGGCGAAGGCAGCTCCGTATTTTTCTGCCTTGTCCACTATTTTTGCCATAGTTCGTTTGCTGAGCCCAAGACCCATGGCTCCTTGGGCATCGAGCACCAATGACATAGGCGTTTCCCTGAGCGTGGTGGGTTTTACGCCTCCCTTCATGATTCCTTTGAGCAAGCCATTTCGATATCGCCATAGTCTAGCAATCCCATGGCTCCCAATGCCCCGTGCGTCGGCGGCCACAAGAATCTCAGCCGAATCAGCGGCCTCGTCTTCGGGAACGCCTAAAATCTTAAAAACATCGGTGCAGAAACCTTCTAGTTCTTTGCGGTTTACGCGAATTTCTTCGTTCATTACCATACTTCCTTGTATTTGAGCCGGAGCTGGTGGTCATTCTCGGTTCCACCGCAATTTTTGCTTTGACAAATATCAAATTCAAAGATATCATCTATCTTAGATATCAGCAAGATAGAAGGAGGTCTATTTTGAAAAGGAAATGTGCCATTCTGGTAGCTCTGATTCTCATATGCGGAATAGTCGCCGTATCCGCTCAGAGCGTAGCCGCGGGGAAAAAGTATGTTCTCAAGTTCAATCATGTTCTGACCACCCAAGATCCGTACCATGCAGCCTTCCTCAAGTGGGCCGAGGCCGTTTCTGCCAGAACCGACGGCAATTTAAAAATAGAAGTATTCCCCTCGGCACAGTTGGGCGTCGAAGAGGATATTCTAGAACAGATTCGCCAGGGTTCCAACGTTGGACAAAATACTGATTCGGCACGGCTGGGCCAGTATGTTCCCGGAATCGCTGTCATGAACGCCCCCTACTTTGTCGAAAGCCTGGAGGAAGTGCAGAAGCTGAACACTCTTCCAACCGTATTGGCATGGAAGGCTGAGTTGGAAAAAACCCAAGGCTTTAAAATCCTTTCCTTTATGTGGGTGCAGGGTTTTAGGCAGATGATAACCAACAAACCGATACGAAAGCCCGCCGATCTTGCAGGACTTCGCATATGCACTCCCCCCGCGCCGATCTGGCAGGAATCCATCCGGGCTATCGGAGCTACTCCTGTAGCAATGGCCTATGGAGAGATGTATTCCGGCCTCCAGACAAGGGCGATCGACGGTGTCGAGCTTTCATTTACTGCCACTGCCAGTGGAAAGTTCCAGGAAGTTACCAAGTTCGCGAGCGAAACTAAGCATATTTTGCTTATCAACTTTGAGGTCATCAGCAGCAAATGGTTCAACGCTCTCCCCCTGGAGTACCAGAAGATTCTCGAAGAAGAGTGCAATAAGGCTGGTCTCGAAGTCTCAAAACGATACCTTGAAGAGATCGATCCCAGAAACCTGTCCACACTCAAGGCCGCGGGCATGACTATTATTCCATCTTCCGAGATAGACATGGCCGCGTTTAGAGCCGCGGGCGAAAAAGCCTACCAAAAACTGAACCTTCTCTCCGTGCGGGATCAGGTTTACAAGGAATTGGGAAAAACGAAATAATATGCCTCGAGGCGGTATCTTTTTACGGATGCCGCCTTTTCTAAAAACCTTTTTATCTGGGAATGCCATGAAAAAGCTATACCACTATCTGGGGACTGTCGAAGTCTTTGCGGCGGCCTTCTGCTTTACCCTTTCCTGCCTTCTCATTTTTTTCGCAGCCATCGCCAGAACCCTCGACCATCCCATCAACTGGTCCCAAGATCTCTCTCTGTTTCTCTTTGCCTGGAGCGTCTTCTTGAGCGCGGATGCGGCCTTGCGAGCAGATAGACTTGTCATCATTGACCTCGCAGTTTTAAAGCTTCCACCCGCATCAAGAAAATGGATCACGATAGCAAATTACCTAATAATTTTAGTATTCTTATTGGTTCTTTGCTATTTCGGCGTAAAACTCAGCATATTCTCCCGCAGAAGGGTTTTTCAGGGAATACCAGGTTTTTCGTACAGTTGGGTTCTTCTAGCAATACCGGTTGGCAGTCTTCTTCAGGCAATTACCGTTGTAGTAAAGCTTAAAACGCTTTTTACACAGCCAATACTGGGGTCAGGGGCAGCGTCAAAGAGCCCAAGCGGCTCTTAAAGGGGTTTGATATGCTGCTTGTAGCCGTACTATTCATCATATTTTTAGCGATGGGCATGCCGATTGCCTTTGCCATCGGCATTTCCGGCACAGCATTTTTTCTTCAGCATCCCGAACTTCCTTTCACCATGATTGTGCAACTTCCAGTTTCCCAGACCCAGAATTTCACCCTATTGGCGGTTCCCCTCTTTATTTTGGCGGGGAACCTCATGAACGCGTCGGGTATTACGAATCGGCTAATAAAACTCGCCTCAGTGCTGACAGGACACATGAAGGGAGGGCTGGGGCAGGTAAACGTCGTGCTATCGACCCTCATGGGCGGGGTGTCTGGATCGGCCATAGCCGATGCTTCAATGGAAGCTAGAATTCTCGCTCCTGAAATGGTTCGGCAAGGATATTCTAAGGGCTTTACCGCTAATTGCACTGCCTGGACTGCTCTTATAACGGCAACGATTCCTCCAGGGGTTGGCATTATCCTCTACGGCACGACAGGCGAGGTTTCAATAGGCCAACTCTTTGCGGCAGGTCTATTTACCGGCATTTTTTTGATGATAGCCTATATGACAACTGTGTGGCTTTTATCAAAAAAGCGTGGATACAAGCCGGAACGACCAAAGGCTTCGTTTGGTGAAAAACTTCAGGCAGTTAAAGAGAACATCTGGGCACTCCTTTTTCCCGTACTGCTATTGCTGGGAATACGAACGGGCATATTTACGCCTTCGGAGGTTGGCTCTTTCGCCTGCGTCTATGCAATCCTAGTGGGCTTATTCGCCTACAAAGAACTCACAATTAAAAAGCTTGTCCAGACGCTGGGATCAAGCGTCCTTGACGTAGGCGCCATCATGTTCATCATCGCCCTCTCCGGAATATTCGGATACGGCATTCCTTTCGAGCGGGTTCCAGATATCCTCGAAGCGGCTATTCTCGGCATTTCGATGAACAGATTTATTGTCATGTTCATTATCATAATTATCTTAGTGATCTTGGGTATGTTTATGGATGGTTCTGTAGTCATACTCCTCTTTACTCCCATTTTTTTACCCCTTGCTGTTAAAGTGGGGTGGAATCCAGTCCATTTTGGAATATTGTTCTGCACGATCATCACAATGGGCAACATGACTCCGCCGGTAGGACTAGCCATGAGCGCCGTCTGTTCCGTGATGGATATTCCCATTTCCGAGTACATACGGGAAATGTGGCCATGGCTTCTTACGACAATCGTAGCAGTATCCATTCTGGTGTTTTTCCCAGAGCTAGTGCTTTTTTTGCCGAGACTTCTATTTTGAGCGTGGAGGAACCATGAAACTAGAACATAAAATAGCCGTCATTACGGGAGCGGCGCGCGGCATCGGCTTTGAAATTGCACAATGCTTTGCGAAAGAAGGGGCTCATGTCGTCATTGTTGATACTAAAGGAGCAATGGAAGCTGCCACGAACCTGCAAAAGGCAGGCTTTGCCGCCGAGGCACGAGCTCTCGATATCTCCGATTACAAACAGGTGGCGGACTCGATCGATGCGATAGTATCTGAACTGGGCAGCTTGGACATCCTTGTCAACAATGCGGGAATCATCGCTCGGGGAACTATTCTCGATTTGGACAAAGAACAGTGGCTCAAGATAATGGATGTCAATGTCAATGGCAATTTCTATCTTTGCAAGGCTGCCATACCGCACATGATACGGCAGAAGGGGGGCAGCATAGTCAACATAACTTCAATTGCGGGAAAAATGGGGGATATAACAGCCGCACCAGTATATGGAGCTTCCAAAGGCGCTATAAACACGCTCACCAAATCGCTTGCGCGGCAACTGGCCGAATTCGGTATTCGGGTAAATGCTGTGGCTCCGCATGCTATTGATACCGATATGAGCGCAGAATGGTCACCTGAAAAGAGGAAGGCTGTCATAGAGTCCATACCCTTGAAGCGGATGGGCCAGCCCAAGGATGTTGCCCAAGCGGCTCTCTTCCTTGTTTCCGACAACGCATCCTTTATCACTGGAGAAACTATAAACGTGAATGGGGGCTATTTGATGGATTAGGAGTTTTCGGCTTCTCCTTGAGCAAATATTGTGCCGCTTAAGATGTTTCTTCGGCTTATTTTCAGATGCTTTTCGATTATTGCTACTGCTTCGGGTGAGTGGGCCTCTAACGCTTCCACTAAATCGATATGGTCTTTGAAGGTCTGGGATACATTGGGTTTTATGCCTATGTCATACATATAGTTCATATTGAGATGGATATTGAGTTCCTTGTACGATTTTGTAACAAATTCGTTGTCGGCCAAGGTGCAGAGCTCCATGTGGAACTGCCAGTCGTACCGTATGTATTTTTTCATGTCGATAGGAACTTCGGAGAGTGCCGAAGACATGGCCATGACGAGTCTGCGAAGTCCGGATATTCTTTCCTTGTCGACGGAAGCATAGATCATTTTAACACTGTACACTTCAAGGAGTTCTCGAACATCGATGGCCGACAAGATGGTTTTTTTTGTGGGAGTTCTAAAGAGGCAGAGGCTTCTCGGGCGAATTTCCACCACTCCCTCGACTTCCAACCGTTTCAAGGCTTCTCGTATGGGCATCATGCTGACGTTGAGTTCAATCGCAAGGTTTTTTGTGCTTATTGTTTCTCCGTACTTAAACCTACCCGCGCTAATTGAATTGCAGAGAAAGAGGTACACCTGTTCCGCAAGGCTACGTCTCTCGATGGCGAAATTGTCACGTTCTTCCACATTGCTTTCCTTATAGTGGTAGCTTAGCATGTGGAACGCCCAAAAACAACTATTTCAGTTTCTTATATCAAATATATCAGAACCTGAATTCGTAAAAAATCGAGAAAGACACAATCAAATCTCAGTGGTATAATGAGTTATCTAACAACCTAGTCGCACCCAGGGCATCAGTTCTAGATGTCGCTGCACTCATGGATTATAGATAACGCTTCAAGTTTGTTCTTGGTTCCTGTTGTCGGGGCGCATTTTATCATGACTAAATAGGCATGGTTTGACGCGAATTTTTTGAGATTAATCAGGATGTCTCTCAGACAGAATTGACCGATAAAGGGAAGGGGCGGAG
>VKGY01000050.1:8006-14605 GCA_008080685.1 Spirochaetota bacterium | reverse complement strand
TTCTCCATAGACGATTTTTTCAGCCGCATAGCCGCCGTAGGAAATGACCAACCGATCGAACAGCCAACTTTTCGGCCGTGAGTAGTGGTCCTTATCTGGAAGGGACATGGCAAGGCCAAGGGCCCTGCCTCTTGGCACAATAGTCACCTTGTGAAGAGGATCAGCATGGGGGAGGTAATAGTGGAGAAGAGCATGACCAGCCTCATGGAAGGCTGTGGCTTTTTTCTCTTCCTCGTCGATCACGAGGCTTGTCCTAGCAACGCCCATGAGTATCTTGTCCCTTGCGTCTTCAAAGTCTGCCATCTGGACGGTAGTCTGATTTTTTCGGATAGCGAATAGGGCCGCTTCATTCACAAGATTGGCCAAATCCGCTCCAGATGTGCCAGGGGTGGCTTTGGCAATCCTCTCGATATCCACGCCTTCGGCGATGGGGATGTTCGCCATGTGTATCTTTAGGATAGCCGAGCGTTCCGCCACATCAGGCATCGCGACAACCACCTGTCGGTCAAATCTCCCAGGTCTCAGAAGAGCTGGATCAAGAACATCGGGACGGTTGGTGGCGGCGAGGATTATAACGCCGTCCTTGGTATCGAAGCCGTCCATCTCAACCAGCATCTGGTTCAGGGTTTGCTCGCGTTCATCGTGGCCGCCGCCGTAGCCCGCGCCTCTGGTGCGTCCAACCGCATCAAGCTCGTCTATGAAAAGTATGCAGGGTGCGCTCTTTCTTCCTTGGTCGAAAAGATCGCGGACGCGGCTTGCGCCGACACCAACGAACATTTCCACAAAATCAGAGCCTGACATATGGAAAAAGGGAACATTCGCTTCTCCCGCCGTCGCCTTGGCTATGAGGGTCTTCCCTGTTCCAGGCATGCCAACCAGGAGCACGCCCTTGGGAATTTTTGCTCCCATCTTGGCGAATTTGTCTGGGTTCTTCAAATAATCGACTACTTCCATGAGTTCATATTTGGCTTCTTTCTGGCCTGCGACGTCATCAAAAGTAATTTTCTTGCTAGGTTCCACGTATCTCTTAGCCTTGCTTTTACCAAAACTGAATGCTTTATTGTTTCCCTGCATCTGCCGCATCATTATCCAGATTAGGAAGAAACCGAAAAACCACGGGGCAAGTTCAAAGAGTATGCGCAGGGGGCTAGCTCCTGCCATGGCCCCGGATACTTTGACATCCTTTTCTTTCAGCACCTTCAGAAGGTCCAAGTCGTAATAGGGAATATTTGTCCTGAAGGCCACAAGAGTGCCATCGGCACCCTTGAGGGATCCTTCGATGGCTTTTTCGTCGACAATCTGCACCGAATCCACTTCACCAAGCTCTAGATAGCTAAGAAAGGCGGAGTAAGGAATAGCCTTTGATTTTGAAGTATCGTTGAAAAGGAATAGGGCGGAAAACAACACCGCGAGGGAGAGAAATACCGCCAATGCGGCACGATTGGCCTTAGGAGGCAAGCCTTGGGGCAATTCGGGCTTTCTATTGGAATTGTTCTTGTTGTCTTTATCGTCCTGCATCGGCTATCGCACTCCTTTCAATGTCAAAGAAATCCCTTCTTCTCCTAAAGGGCCTTTGAAGCTCCTGAACTTTCGGTAGGGAAGTCCATATCCTTCCAAACAAATAGGCATGACCGCAAGTATCCCCTTTGAATCCTCAAGGATCGGAATGACTTCGCGGATTGATGGGGCAACTTTCCAATCTTTTAAGATATCGTCCACCAAGACCGTATGCCCATCGACGACCAATAGGTCTCCAGGTTTCCTCGTTCGCATCACCAGGGGAAAAGTAAAAGCATTTTTGGAAATCGTATTCCCCTTGCCCTGAGCCTTCAAGATGACGACCTTTTCGGATACAACGCTATAACCAGCATTTCGGTAGATTCCCGGCCCTGGTATCAGGAAAAAATACCCGCGATGGCCGTGAAAATCAAGGGATGGGGCGATGAAGAGCGATCCTTCCCTTCTCTCTATGGAGATACCGGCGCCTCGAATCTTTGGTGTGCCGGAAAGTATCGACCTATCGAATTCTAAAATTGCTCTCCAGGAAAGACTCACCCGTCCCTGGAGGCTGCCGCAGACGCGGGTAAGCAACCTTAGCCTGATTGCCCGATGTTGGGAAATATAACGTTCCGTGGAAACCCGAAATCCTTCCATGTATCTAAATATACAGCGCTGCGCTGCTTCCTCGGCAGCCTTATCTATGAAGTCCCCGTCGATGGAAACCCGCGAAGAAGTTCCACGCAGCCCTTTCTCCCAGCCTGGGAATACTCTAACTAGGGAGGGCTTAAGGATTTTTCTTATTTTATTCCGCTGGAAAAGGTCTTCTTCGTTGGAGCTGTCTTCTGAAACGGTGAGTCTTTCCTTCTGGATATACTCGTCAATTTCGCGCCGCGAGATCCCCAGCATAGGGCGAAGGACAGTAATTCCCTCTCCGAGATTCCTGACTGATGGGATACCCTTTAAACCGCTCGAGGAAGAGGAAGAGAAAATTCTCCTCAGGAGAGTTTCTGAGAGGTCGTCCCTGGTATGGGCGGTTATCACATAGGAGAGGCTGTGGCTGCGGGCTATGGCGGTTATAGCTCGGTAGCGGTATTCTCGCGCAGCGGCTTCGATGCCGATTCTCTTTGCAGTGGAACGTTCTTGAATCGCTCCTGTGCGTATCCTTGCAACAGTCAAAGCCACACGCGCCTGTGTGCAGGTTTGGGCCACAAGCCTGCGTTCCTCCTCTAGTTCCTGAAGTTTCCTGAGTCCGTGGAAAAGCGTAGAGGAGTCCCGTCCTCCTGAATAGGCTAAAAGTGAATTTACAGGATCGAATCCAGAGACAGCGAGAAAATATTTATACACTTTAGTGAGGATCGTGCCTGAGCCCATACGCACCATGGTAGTCCACCTCGGAAACGAAAAAAAGCAGTTTTGCGAGTTGCCTCGCAAAACTGCTATACTTTGCGATTAAAATAGGTAACTTATGCCTTGGCTGTTTCCGGGGCTTCGGGGGTTGCGGCAGGAGTAGCCTCCGCAGTGGGGGCAGCTGCCGTTGCTTCATGCCTGGCGTATTTGACTGCGGCTATGACCGTGTCCGGATTCGCCAGGATTTTGACTCCCTCCATGGCAGGGATGTCACGGACATGAATAGCGTGGTTAACTTCGAGAGAGGTTATATCGAGGTCGATATGTTCCGGAAGGACGGAGGGATCGCAAGCAACTTCCACTTCATGGGTCGGGTTCTCGAGGACTCCTCCTGAAACTACCCCCTTTGGGGTGCCTCTTAGCCTGATGCGTACGTGGGCATGGAGAATCTTACCCTCTTGAAACTCAAGAAAATCAATATGAAGAAGGGATTTGCTTACCGCTTCCCGCTGATGCTCCTTCACAAAAACATTGACTTTCTTACCCTCAATGTCGAGGGTAATGATGGTGCTTTCAGTGATGCTTTTCAGGGCTTTCTCGTATTCGTGCGTGTAAACGAATAAATTTGCCGCATCTTTTCCGGCGCCGTAAATGACGGCAGGAAGCTTTCCCTCTTTCCTAAAGGTGTTGAGCTCACCCTTGGTCGTCTTCGCCCTATTGAAAGCATGAAGTACGAAATGATCCATTCCTATATCTCCTTACATAGACATCATGACCCGATGTAGCTGGGACGGCAGGATTCGAACCTGCGAATACCGGGACCAAAACCCGGGGGCTTACCGCTTGCCGACGTCCCAAATTCCGAGATACTCGTATTTGTCGCGCGATACTCTCAGTCGAAAGCCGGCACGGTCTCGTCACTCCCAGCATTCACCGAATACGATTCGAGAATGCGTTCCTGCAGTTTCGTTCGGAAATCCGGGCATATAGGATGAGCTATATCCTTGTATTCTCCGGTATTCGTCCGCCTGCTGGGCATGGCAATGAAGACGCCGTTTTTCCCTTCGATTATCTTGACGTTGTGAACCACGAAGCATTCATCGAAGGTAACGGTAACGTAAGCCTTCAATTTCCCCTCAGTCGGAACCTTGCGGATTCGGATGTCCGTTATTTCCATAGCAAGGACGCTCCTTTTGTGTACGCAGTCACACGCGCCGATTTTATCCTAGACAGAGAGTTCTTTCAAGCGGTTTTATTGCGTACAACGCCATGCCTGATATAGTTTTTGCCGAAAAATCTCGCAAGGCATCCAAAGCTTGATCAGGGCCGACGAAGATTCCGTAAATGCAGGATCCTGAACCGGAAATCGAGACATAGGCGGCCCCAGAATCCTTCAGCGCCTTTTCCAGATTCTTGTAGATAGGAAATGTTTCGAAGAGGTAGTCGGAAAAGTCATTGTAAAAAGCCCATTGGCCTATGGGAAGGGACAATGCTTCCTCCGCGCTCCGAGCATCCGCCAGACCCCAGGATGCTGAGGTGGGCGAATACCCCGCAAACTTCGCCTTTATGGCCCTATGTAATACCAAGCCTGCGAAAGCTTCCCTGGTAGAGACGCCAAAGGGAGGCTTGACTATCAGGGCGGAAAAAGGTTCCCGGGCGTGAATTGGCTCTACTCTTTCTCCCCTGCCGGTGATAAAGGCAGGGGAATCGGAAAGAAAAAATGGAACATCCGAACCAATTTCGGCTCCCAGGCAGATCAGGGAAGTAGTTTCTGGAGCGATTCCGAATAAATGGTTCAATCCAGCCAAAATCGCCGCAGCATCGGCGGAGCCCCCCCCTAAGCCGGCCTGGGATGGTATTTGTTTTCTAACGCGGATCCGAAGCCCCGTGGAAATTCTATGCTTTTCCAGGAACAATCGCGCTGCCTTGAAAATTGTCGAATCTTTGGCTGGGCATTCAGTGAATCCTTCAATTTCAATACTGTTCCCTCCGGCGATTTGAAGCTCAATCCGGTCGAGAAGATCTACGGCATAAAAAATAGAACGAAGGGAGTGATAACCATTGGCCTCCCGTTCTCCCACGGAGAGCCCAATGTTTATTTTCGCTCCAACTTCGATTTCGATTCTGTCCATATATTTGATTGGACTCTAGCACATGCATTTAGGCAAGACCTGGGGCGCAGTCTGTGGCACTCCGTTGAATTTTATTCGAAATTTCACTTTCATAGTTGACAGAACTGGATATGCTCTTTAGATTTTCGTTGCCATGCCGAGAGTGCAGGGCTTGACGCTCTGGATGATAATTCGCATAGTACGCAAATTGCATATACCTATTATCAGCGAGGGAGGGAAGCGTAATGATCCCCACGAATAGTGCTAAAGTATCCATAAAGAAAGAATACGAGTTGGTTACCGTGCTTGACAACGGGAATGTAGGGAGCGCAACGTTTACCCTCCGATCGCCTGTTCGCTTCGAGGATGGCTTCGAAGATGATTACGAGGATTTTGAAGACGAGGATGAACTTGAGGATGAAGACGACTTCGAAGATGAAGATGATTTCGAAGACGATGATTTCGACGATGACTTCGATGATGAAGACGATTTCGACGACGACGATGAATTCGGGTACGACGACGATATCGAATACGACGATCTAGACGAATAAATACATGCCCGAGAAATAAAAGGAGGCTGCCGGAAGGACAGCCTCTTTTATTTGCCTATTCACCTCATGGGTTCAATGCTACTTTAGTCGCCTTCGCCTTGTACCAAAGTTTTTCCAATTCGTAAAATTCCCTGGCCTGGGCATCCATGATATGGATGATCACATCAACCGTATCGTGAAGAATCCAACGTTCATCTTCCTTTGGGTTTGGTTTATTGATCGAGCCAGACTTGTGCTCGGAAAGATATTCCTCCACGTATCTTGAAACGCCCTTGAGATGTACGCTTGATGTGCAGGTGCCGATGACAAAATAATCCGTCCATCCTGCGACTTCTCTCAAATCGAGTATGACTACATCCTGAGCCTTGTGCTCGGCCATAATATTCGCTACACCATTCGCGATTTCCTCGCTATTTGACACATATCCTCCCATTGAAATCCTTGCCTAGAATTATTGTATAATCCGCTTTAATGGAGCCTTTGTACAGGTTGGCATCGGCAAAATTTTCGCAGCGTATAACGCCGCCCACCGCCTGAAGCGCTTCCTTGTCACCATGGCGGTCTATCAGCACTGTTTTCGGATAATCAAGGTTCATTGCATTTCCGACCGCAACCACGTCATATCCGAAGCTCTCAAATATCTCTGCGGTCCTGGAAGCAAGGCCTCTCTGTTCCGTTCCGTTGAGTATCTCCACGGTGTAAATCTTGCCGATTGGAGAGGAGATTTGCGAAAGGCTCATGGCATTCAAGGTTTGCTTCAGCATATCCCTGGCCAATTCGCCATCGTAAAAGGGGAAAAAGAGGCTCTGGCCTTCTACGGTCCGGTACATGCCCGTGATTCGTTGTAGTAGCATAGCGTCTACGTCGATCGTCGAGATTTCCGAGAATAACCGCTTTCGCGCGTCGCTGCCAAAATTGCTCTTCATCGGTGAGACTAAAGTGCCAGAGATCGTTCGATCTAAAAAATAGGATGATTTTTCTGCAATTTTTTTCAATATCGCGATGGCCAGCTTCTGCCTTCGAAGGAGCGCATCCCCGTCGCTCTCCCCCTCCTCGCGATATCGAAGGAATTGATTGACCTTCTCTC
>VKGY01000050.1:0-7998 GCA_008080685.1 Spirochaetota bacterium | reverse complement strand
TGGCAAGCGAATGCCCGGAGCCTCTTCTTGGATGATCATGGAGGGGATGAAGAGAGGCAATCCATCCAAGAGATCAACAAAAACAGACAGATCGAATTCGTTGAAGATCATGTACCCATGTATCGGAATATCGAGGTAGCTTGAGACTTCAGTGATGTAGTTTTTCGGTTGTCCAGCTTTGTAGGTAAGATCGATTCTGTCCATCCGCTTCATGGTCTTGAGTATTACTGCCGTATTGCCCGGAATATCGAGCAGAGCGGATTTTGACCTGGAGGGATAAAACATCAAGAGCTGGGACGATCGCGGTGAGCCCTCTTGCTCGAATACGAGGAGGATGTTGATGGGCCTGTCAGTCTTGAGCTGGGCTGCAAGGCTCTCGTTTTTTATAAATAAGGCTCCCAAAACTATGACGGATATGAAAAGAGCACCAATAACCCATAAAAGTATGCTGCTCTTTGCGATGTTGATCTTTTTTCTCATTTCTCCCCATCTTTCGCTTGCAGGGCATTGTATAAATCAAGTGTGCTTTGGGCAATAGCGCCTCGTTGACCCTTAAGATGCCCAACCGAAGCTGTGACGGCGCGTAAAAGCAGCGCATCCATGCTCTCTGTTTCGAGGGCTTGGGCTGTTCCTGAAGAGAGGCCAAGCCGGCTAGGTTCCAGTTTGTCCGCAACGTAAAGTGTTTTCGCCAAAGCCCCTATGGCCAGGTCTCCGGTGGAGTGGAATGCAACCGCCTCAAGCGCTGGATACTCGGAATACCCAAATTCAAAGAAAAGGTAGGAAGCCCCCGCCAATCCATGGATCACCTTGTCGGCGAAGGCGGGAGAAGCAAGGATGCGGTCGTAAAGGTGTGCGAAAGAGGAGAATTTATCGTAGTCAGACAATTCCATGGCGAATTTGTATTGCATCTCCAAGGGAGTGTCTCTTAGCGCATCGTGGCTGTATGCTGCCAGCGTCCCTTCCAAAGGGTCAAGGGAAAAGCGCTCGCACAAGGAGGCGCAAATGCGGGCCACCGAGTGGGTATGGGCGAGCCGTGAAGGCCTCTGCATACGGGGCAGCTCGGCCTTGAGTCTCTCAAGGACCGCCTTGATTTCACTTCGTACCGATTCCGTAGAGTCCATTTTCCTCGATTACCTTCCTAGATCCTTCCGGAACTAAAAAACGCCAGGGTTTACCGCGTAATATTCTATCTCTTACCATGGTCGAAGAGATGGGAATGATAGGATTATCCACATAGCGATGAGGAAAATCCGTGTGTATGCGCTCATCATGGCGACGATGTACGATTAGGATTTCGCATACCTTAAGGAGGGCGTCGGGGTTTTTCCATTTCTTGAAGCCGCCTACAAGGTCGTCGCCTATGACAAGCAATGGATTCGGCTCTACTTTTTCACCCTCCACTAAGTAGCTGATCGTATCGATGCTGTAGGAAACCCCTTTGCGAAGAATTTCACAATCATCCACCCCTAGGCCTTCCTCTCCTTCGATGCTCCTTCCTACCATGGCAAGGCGAAATCTGGCGCCAGGATCCTCTATTGATTTGTGAGGAGGCAGAAATGCGGGAACGAAGAGGATTCGCCCGCACAACCCGGAGCCTAGTATTTCGTCGGCTATCACCAGGTGCCCGACATGGAAGGGATTGAAGCTGCCGCCGAAGATTGCGGTCCTCACAATTCACTTTCTCCTTCAAACTGCGCCAGTCCAAATAAAGAATCTAAGGTTGGATCTTCTTGGACTTTTTGGTTTTGCTCATGCGCGAGGACCTGGGAGTAAAAGGCCTGTTTCAAGTTTTCAAGTCCTTCCTGGGAGAAAACAGAAATGCCGAAGACCGATTCGTCCTTGTACCTGGACTTGAATTCCTCAAAACGTTCCTGGGCTTCAGGGAGGTCGAGTTTCGTGGCAACGATGATCCGGGATTTTTCCGCCAAGGGGGAGGAGAATGAACGGAGTTCCTCGGCGAGGATATCGAATGCCTGTTTCCAATTCTCGTCTGCAAGATCAATCAGATATGCAAGGCAGGCGGTTCGAGAAATATGTTTTAAAAACCTTATTCCGAGGCCAGCGCCCTCGTGAGCGCCTTCTATGATTCCAGGGATGTCAGCAAGGATAATGTCGCGGTCATGGATTGTCAGGACGCCCAGGTTGGGGATTTTTGTGGTAAAGGGATAGGGAGCAATTTTGGGCCTGGCATTGGTAAAGGCATCAAGAAGGCTCGACTTCCCGGCGTTGGGAAAGCCGACAAAGCCGATATCCGCGATAAGGCTCAATTCAATTCTCAGGATACGCTCGCTTCCAGGTTTCCCAGGCATGGCGGTTTTCGGCGCCTGGTTGACTGAAGATTTAAAATGCGTGTTCCCCCAGCCACCTCTCCCGCCTTTGAGGAAAACCCATTTTTCTCCATCGGGAGAAATCTTGTTACCCTCTCCGAAGTCCTTGAGTATTTCACCAGTTTCCGCATCCTTAATGATTGTTCCAGGAGGAATGGCGATTTCCACGTCGTGCCCATCCTTTCCATGCATGTTTCGTCCCATGCCCGGAATCCCATTCTGGGCTTTGAAGGTCTGGCGGTATCGAAGGTCTGCCAAGGTGCGAACGTTCCTTTTAATGACGAATATGACATCCCCGCCTTTCCCGCCGTCACCGCCTGCCGGTCCGCCTAGGGGAACATATTTTTCTCGTCTAAAGGCAACGCAACCGTCGCCTCCCTTCCCTGAGGAAACAGTAATAAGGGCTTCGTCTGCGAATTTTATCAAAATTTTCTCCAAATGCCGCGGAATGCCTTAGCAATAGTGTATACAGCCTAGGAAAGCGGGACAAGGAAGAATGCTCCGCCTCTAGACAAAAAAACCGCTCGGGCTTACCGAGCGGTCTTCAATTCGGATCCTGCTTCCTCCGGGATCTACTCCGCCGGGAAGGGTTCTACCTGGGCATATTTTTTACCCTTAATTTCTTTATAAGAGACCATCCCGTCAGCCAGGGCGTATAGAGTGTCGTCCTTGCCAATTCCCACATTCACGCCGGGGTTGATCTTGGAGCCACGCTGGCGAACGAGGATAGAACCTGCGCTTACCGCCTGGTTAGCATAAACTTTCACGCCCAGATGCTGGGGATTGGAATCGCGGCCATTGACGCCTTTATGTGGCATATTATTCCTCCAAACCTTTCAGCGCGTCAGGCGCCGATAATTTCCTGTACTTTAATTACCGTATACTTCTGCCGGTGGCCTTGGGTGCGCCGGTAATCTTTCTTGGGCTTATACTTGAAGACAATTACCTTGTCGCCCTTCACTTCCTCGTCCACCACCGCCTTGACCACGGCACCGGCGACATAGGGCGTGCCAACCTTCACTCCGTTGTCCCCAGAAAGGAGGACTACGGTCTCGAAAGAGATGTCCGAACCCGGGTCCATTTCGATCCTATCAACCTTGAGACTCTTGCCCTGCTCGGCCCGGTATTGTTTTCCACTAATTTCTACAACTGCGTACATCTGTGCTATCCTCGTAAAATATCCATGCGTAGCGCAGTTTTATACACCACATCCGCAGCATCTGTCAACCGGTGTATGGAATTAAAGCTTTTTCCTTACATGAGCTCCAAAAAGGGTACGCAGAGCAACCCGCACACTTTCTTCAACGTCGATTTGACCGCGGCGACAAGTGCTATCCTCGAGGCCGAAAGATCGGGGTCCTCGGCGTTGAGGACCGGATTGTCTCTATACCAGGAGGAGAATTCCGCGGCGAGGTCATGGGCGTAGGAAGCGATGACCGATGGCTCCATGCTTTTTGCGGACATTTCTACCGATTCCGAGAAGGACAGGAGTTGTCTGACCAATGCCCAATCAGCAGGGCTGGCGAGCTTCTGTGGATTTACGGTTCCCAAGGATCCCGACCCCTTGCCTTGCTGGGCTTTTCGTAAAATTGACGAAGCCCGGGCCCCCATATATTGAATATAAGGTCCAGTATTCCCCGTGAAAGAGAGGGATTGCTCGGGGTCGTACAGCATATCCTTGGTCGGCGAGGTTTGGAGCAGATAATAATGGAGGGCTCCGAGAGCGATTTTTTCCGATACACCCGCTACATCCCCTACGCTCTCATCCCTGCCCTTCTCGGCGATCTCCTGGGATGCCAGGCCCGAGAGTTCCTCTATCAGATCGTCGGCCTCGACCACCGTACCTTCCCTGGTCTTCATCCTCCCAGAGGGAAGATTAACCAGGCCGTAGGCAAGATGGTAGAGATTCGATGCCCAAGGATGCCCAAGCCGCTTGAGGATTTCAAAAAGCACGCGGAAATGGTATTGCTGCTCACTTGCCACAACATAAACAAGCTGATCGAAGGGCCAGTCGTGGTGACGATAGATGGCGGTGCCTATGTCCTGGGTGATATACAGGCTTGTTCCATCCTTGCGCAAGAGAACCTTCTTATCAAGCCCAATATCCTCGAGATCCACCCAGGTCGAGCCGTCCGCTTCCTTGTAGAAAATTCCTTGTTCCAATCCTTTGAGGATTTCATCCACGCCTTTCATATAGGTAAGGCTCTCGAAGTAGTATGCGTCGAAATCTACCCCTTGTCGGAGGTACGTCGCTTTTATGCCCTCTACCGCCCAAGAATTCATGGTCT
Source organism: Spirochaetota bacterium (assembly GCA_008080685.1). Lineage (GTDB taxonomy): Bacteria > Spirochaetota > Spirochaetia > Treponematales > Rectinemataceae > VKGY01. Next base: position 3,383 of record VKGY01000050.1, on the reverse strand, counting down.
TCCATAGGGCAAGAACTTCCGTATCGCCTGCTTCCCACCTACGCAGCAATTCCTGGGCTTTTTCCTCAGCCTTCGGATCTTCGGCCTTCAATGCATTGAACATCACATAGTACTTTCCCACAAAATGATCGCTCTTCAACCCCTCGTCCGCGGGGGTCCTTCCTCCGCCATACACTTGGTAAGCGAGCATAGATTTGCAGATGTGGACGCCTCGGTCGTTGATAAGGTTGACCTTTCTTACATCGGCGCCAGCCAAGGAAAGTATGCGTGAAATGGATTCGCCGAGGACATTGTTCCTTAGATGCCCCAGATGAAGCGGTTTATTTGTATTGGGACAGGAAAATTCAACCATGACCCTTTTCCCTAATAAGGGCTTATGATCGAACCACCCTTCCGCCGAGCCACGCTCAAGGATTTTGGAGATGATCTCTGGGCGGTCGTAAAATACGTTCAAGTAGGGACCAACGGCTTTGGCGCTTCCTCCGGAAATCCCCTCATTTTGATTCTTCAGCCATATTTCCAAGGCAAGCGCGATTTGATTAGGGCTTTTCTTGAAGGTCTTGGCGAAGCCAAACAAGGGAAACCCGATGTCGCCAAGCTCGGGCTTGGGTGGGAATTCCATGACAAGCGCAGCAGGATCCACTTCGGGAGACTGGATATTTTGGCCTTGCCGGTATGCTTCCAAGGCTTCCAAAACCCGCTGTTTCCAGAATAATTTCAAATCGATCATGGCGGGATAGTACTATCTCGGGCTTGCCAGATGCAATATGGCTGAAGATTCAGCTTTCCGAACGGGCGATTGCAAGGAATTCCGGTCCGGTGAGAATTGGAATGCCAAGTTCTTTCGCTTTTTTATTCTTCGATGAACCGGTGGAGGAATCGTCAGTGACAAGATAATCAAGGTCGGTGGTAACCGAGTTTTTGACGACTCCTCCGCCTTTGCGCGCCAAGGCGGAGGCTTCTGCCCTGGACATTCCGTTAAGCTCCCCGGTAAAGCATATTTTTTTCCCCGCTAAGGGAGATTTACTAATGGCGCGCCTAAGCCGCACATATCCTTTTGCCAATACCTTTTCCATTTCCGGCCGTATCGCCTTAAGGCCGTTTTGGATTGTAATGGCCATTATTTCTCCGATACCATTGATAGCCACCAATCGTTCCGTATCCGCGTTAAAAAGGGCCTCCAGTGTATCAAGGCCTCCATCCACCAGTTTTCTGGCCACCAAAGGGCCAACGTTGTCGATGTCGAAAGCCGCAATGTAGTCTGCCATATCGATTTCATTCTTTTTGCGCAGGTTGTGAAGCAGCTTAAGGGATAGCGTCTCTCCCATCCGCTCAAGCCCAAGGAGGTCCTTCTGCTCGAGCAGGTATAAGTCAGAAATGGATTTCACCAAACCCTGGGCATGGAGCTTTCTCACCAAGGCTGCGCCAAAATCCCTTATCTCCAGGATTGATATCCATTTTTCAATTCTATGGAGTTCTTTGTTAGGGCATAGTTCATTGGGGCAAAAGAGACGGCTACCCTCGTCGACGAGGGTTGTGGCACACCTGCGGCATAGTGAGGGCTGGGGGATGTCCTTCACATCCGGTCCATTTTCAACCAAGACTTCGATCTTGGGGATTATTTCGCCCCTCTTAGTAATAACAACCTTCGAACCGAGTTTTAGGTTCATCTGGCGAATCATGTCGGGATTGCACAAATTGGCGCGCTGTACGGTGGTTCCCGCTAGCTTTACTGGCGCCACGATCCCTATAGGAGTATAGAGGGCTCCGCTTTCGTTCCAAACAATTTCCTTGAGGATCGTGACTGCTTCCTCAGGGTTGAATTTGAAAGCGATTTGTTTTTCAGGCCTTGGCTTTTCAAGATCCTCTTCGTCGATCTGCGGTGATTTGACGACAAGGCCATCGATGTCGAAGGGCAAAGTCGGCCTCTGGGCCATCACTTTCCCGCGATATTCAACCACTGCATCGATCCCCTGCAATACCTCGGTTCGCACTACCGTGAACCCTGCGCGCCTAAGCCATTCAAGCTTGGAGATTTCATCATCGAACGGAGACTTACCCGTATCGGTGCATAGGCCCCGCGCATCGTAGCAGATGAATTCCAGGTCTTCGCTTCCCGTTCCATCCTTTCTTTTCATGAGTCCGTTGGCCGCGTTCCTACAATTCGCTTTTTCCGGGTATTTCAGCCGATGCGTTTCTCTGGACATAAGCACCTCGCCACGCACTCCGCCTGAAAAGCCATCGGGGATCTTGACCACAACCCCTTTCATGGACAGTACATTTCTGCTGATGTCGTCGCCGATGGTTCCGTCTCCCCGGGTAACCGCTTTCAGGAATACTCCAGCCTCATATTGGATTTCCAGGCTGGCTCCATCCATTTTGTATTGGACTAAAAAAAACGGCAAAGCCGATTTTTGCGCCCATGCACGGAATTCCTCAGGATCGCTCGCCTTGGATTGACTCCCCATGGGAATGAGGTGCCGAGCCTTGCCCCACCCCTGGGCATTGTCCGGGCCTACCCTCCGAAGAAGTGAATTATCGGGATCCAGATCTTCGAGTTCCTGCCACAGGGAGTCAAATTCTTCATCCGAGATCTCGGGCTGGGCGTTGTAATAAAGGTTTTGGTGGTGGACGATGAGGCGTTCCAGTTCTTCTACGCGAAAGAGTTCATTGTCGGAGGTGGCCATGCAAGGATGATAGTACGTGTTTTCCAGGAATGTCAAAGGCAGGGAAATACACGCGTATTCTCTTCCGGATTGCGATTTTCCTCTGCTTGCCTTACTATTGAATGATGTATTTTTTCGCCATGCAGATTATGACCGGGCAGGAAGACGCCTACATTGAACTTTATGACAAGACTTTTGGAGGCGTGAGGCTTCATGCCATTAAAAAGACCATTCTCTCCAGAAAAAAGGGGAAGGTCGCACGCGTTACTTCCATGATGTTTCCAGGGTACCTCTTTTTTCAATGCGACCAAGAGTATCCTCCCTCCCTGGTGGTGAGAGGCCTCAAAAGAACCAGGAATTTTGTTCGGATACTGCCTGCCACCAATGGGATTAAACCATTGAGCGAAAGGGATTCCACGATAATACGCCACTTGGTGTCCTATGGTCAGACGATAGGGACTTCCTTGGTGACCTTCGACGAAAACAATCGGATAAAGGTAATCCAAGGCCCGTTGGCAGGACTCGAGGGCATGATAGTCAAAGTCGACCGACGAAAGCGAAGGGCTAAAGTAAGGCTAGATCTTAACAACTCGCCAATAACCTTCGACCTGGGCTTTGAAATGTTGGAAACCACTCCTAGGGAAGGGCAATGAATATACGCGCGGGGGGAGACCTTCCGATTTTAACGAGGATCAGCCTTCCTGGAATGCTATATGC
>VKGY01000208.1:2849-3216 GCA_008080685.1 Spirochaetota bacterium | reverse complement strand
CGGAAGGACCGCTTCAGAGCGCAGAAGGCCTTGGCTGAGCGGGTGCTTTCAAATCCGAACATCAGGGTGGAATTCAACACGGTGGCGGAAAAAATACTTGGCCACGGCAAAGTCGAAAAGGTTTTGCTTCGCAACCTAAAGACTGACGAAGTCCGCGAAGAGCCGGTTGCCGCGGTCTTCGTCTTCGTCGGATCGGATCCAAACACCAAGATAGTGCCCAACGAAGTCCTGGATGAGACCCTCTCCATGGCAACCAACGAAAGGATGGAGACCTCCATTCCCGGCCTTTTTGCCGCAGGAGACGTCCGCGCCTCGCCCTTCAGACAGATAGTGACTGCCTGCGCCGACGGTGCTGTCGCCGCCCATG
>VKGY01000208.1:0-2782 GCA_008080685.1 Spirochaetota bacterium | reverse complement strand
GGCGCGGGATATCGGTGAAAAATACTGCAGCGAGGATTGCCGGAGGGTCTCTGGCCGCCTTATTGGTCCTTGTTTCCTGCGTTAAGACGGAAACTTCGGGCAAAGGCCAGGTGCATCCATCAGCTGGGGGGGTATATGGCTTTTGGCAAGGCCGTGAGCTGGTCCTCCCGCCTCAATTCCTTGGAATATCCTGGTCGAAGCGCGAAGCTCAGGCGGCGCTTCGCGCCTTGGACGACGAGGAGATTCTTGCCCAACTCTTCATGGTGGGGTATCCTGGCAAGGCTCCTAGTACCGAGTTGGTTACATGGATCCAAAAGCGCGGCATTGGCGGGGTGAAAATCTTTGGATGGAACGCGGAGGATACAGAAATTTTATCCGCTACCATCGCTTCTCTGCAAGGCTCAGCCCTTGGGAGTGAGAAGGGAATTCCCCTTCTTGTGGCCACCGACCAAGAGGGGGGGTGGATTCGTCATGTGAAGGGCAGGACCTCCGAATCTCCGGGAAACATGGCGCTTGGCGCTGTAGGGTCCTCCTTGGATGCCTATTGGGCGGGATATTTCATCGGGAAAGAATTAGCCCTCCTAGGGATTCGAATGAATTTTGCGCCTGTAGTCGACCTGGCGACTGACCCTTCGTCGGAAATCATAGGTCCTCGGGCATTTTCTGATGACCCCGCATTGGTTGGTCGCTTGGGCTTGGCTTTCGCCCGAGGAACCCTGGCAGCAGGAGTCATACCCACGGCCAAGCATTTCCCCGGCCATGGCGCCACCCCATTGGATTCCCACGGAATACTTCCCGAGATATCCATCGACCTTGATACTTTAAGGAATAGGGAACTGAGTCCCTTCGCCTACCTGTCAGACCATCGTGTGCCTGCGGTGATGTCAGGCCACCTTTCCTTTCCCAAAATCTCCGGCTTCGGGAGCCCCGCCTCCCTTTCACGGGATATCATTCATGGCGAACTGCGGGGTTTTCTTGGTTTCGAGGGACTGGTCATCACCGACGATCTGTACATGTCCGGCGCCTCGGGCGAGCTTTCCATTACCGAAACCTGCGAAAAAGCAATCAGGGCTGGTAATGACATGCTGCTTCTCTCTGTAACGCCCGAGGTAGACGGAGCTCTATGGCGCCATCTATTGAATCTCTATCGGGAGGACAGGGAATTTGCCACACAAGTGCGGGAGGCCGCCACACGCGTACTAGAGGCAAAAATCGCCTACCTGAAACCTTTGGGACCCAAGGCCTTGATTCCCTCTCCAGAGTCGGCACGCGCAAGACTTCCAAATCTCGAAGCCAAGGTTTTTTTTGCCGATTTGGCAAGACGAAGCGCCACTCTGATCCAGGGCAAGGGAGCCCTTCCCTTCAAGCCGGAAGGAAAGGTCCTTCTCGCCGGAGCCTATGACAGATTCCTTGCCTTAGGCCTTAAAGCCTACCCTGGCGCCCAAACCATGAAAATAAGATCTCCAGGACAATTGGAGGAGTTTATCCGCCGCATGGGCCAAGTCGACGCGGTTGTGCTGTGCATCTCAAGCGAATCGCACCGAGCCTTCGCCTATGCGGCGCGAGATAAGGGCCTTCCCCTGGCTGTGGTCTCCGTCCTTTCTCCCTACCGCGCCAGAGATCTGGAATTTGCAACGGCGATAGTCGCAGTGTACCATTTTGCGGAAATATGCCTTGCGGCGGGCTTTGAGGTCTTGGAAGGCAAACTTTCACCCCGGGGCATCCTGCCGATTGATATGGAAGGGCGGTAGGGATGGACTGCGGAGAATCGCTGCCGCCGTGGTGCTACCTGAGGATTTTCCGCTTGGGTGCTTGGATGATTCCAAGGCCTTGAGCGAGTTGAAGCGGGGAAAAGCCTACGACCTCATTGTTGCCGGCGCCCTGGACTGGGCGGTAGCCTGGGCTACCCATGAAGAGATTGGAGCGTTCAACATCCTCAACGCAAGTCTCCTGGCGATGTCTCGAGCTTATTCCTTGATCCAGCGCAAGACTCGCATAGTCCTGGTGGACGGTGATAGGCTTCCCCCGATCTCAGACCCATGCCACGCCATAGTGAGGGGTGACAGCATGATTCCGTCCATAATGGCCGCCTCGATACTCGCAAAAGTGGCTCGTGACAGGCTTATGACACGGCTGGACGGGATTGAGCCAGAATACAGCTTTCCCCGCCACAAGGGCTATCCGACAAAAAGCCATTTGGAGGCGATAAAAAAAAACGGGCCTTCGCTTTGGGCGAGACCCGGTTTTCGTTCCAGCGGCTTGACCGAAAGTCAGTCCTTGCGGTCTTGAGCCTTGGGTTTCTTTACGACTATCCTGCGGACAGGCTTGTCTTCCCCAGCGCCCTGGGGCCTTGCCCTCTCGGGCCTTGATTCATGGGAGGAGTGGAAGGATTCCCTTCTTTTTGGACCTTCGTCTTCCCGCTTGCGGCTGAAACCCTCGCTACGGCGCGGCGGGTAGTCAGATTTCCTTGGAGAATCGTCGCCTCGGTGGGGAGGCGAATCGGATCTTCTGTAGGATGTCTCAAGCTTTCTCCGGGGCATCCCGGTACCGCGATCGTCGTTCTCCGAACGATTGTAGGCTGTGGGATCCGGCGAAACCTTGGTCCCAGTCTTTTCGACGAATTTCAGGACATTCTCGAAGGATTTGAGAAAACCATCCAACTGGTCGGCGAATACTACGATGGAACGCCTGTCGAAGGTTTCTCCTTCTCCTTGCTTGCTTTCCACGATGCTCAGGAACACATCGCCGTTCCTATTCTGCTTTACATTGAAAAAGTACGTTC
>VKGY01000049.1:18512-22597 GCA_008080685.1 Spirochaetota bacterium | reverse complement strand
CTTATTTTCTTGGGTCCTGCGGATCCCGGAAATGAGGCGTCGTCCATGGGATTTCCCCGCATAGACAATTCCTGGGGTTGGGTTTCTTCTTCGGACATTGGTGCTCCCTGGTCCATCGGGTCATTTTTGTTGCGAGCGACGATGCGGCTCTTTCGAATTACAGCCATTCGATTCTCCATGCTAGGGCTGACGCGCCGAGTGTTTTCACAATATGACGGATGATGTATTCATCGTATTCTTTTAATGTCAAAGGATTCATAGTGCCACGAGAATTCATGAGCAGGTCAGCCTTGGTCTTTTGAACCAGGAGATCTTTTGTTCTCGAGGGTGTCGTGGATACCCTCGACTAATAATAGTACCGACCCTGCTATCTGTCAATCGCCGATTCCAGGCATTCTCACCGAGCCCTCGAAGGAGGCGGAGTCCGAGACAATGAGCGAACCCGTCTCTATGGTGGCAACCACCCGCGCCCGATCCTTGACCTCCACGAATCCCCGGGCCTTGATCTCGCCTGTCAGGGAACCGAACACAGTCAGATTTTTTGTGACAATTCGCAGGTTCGCAGCCCTGCCCTTGGGTCCTATGGTGACGTGGCTCGAGCAGCGAAGATCACCTGAACACTCCCCTTGGATGAGAAGGGTTTCCCTGGATGTCAACACTCCCTCCATGCGGACATGCTCGCCAATCTCGGTGACATGGATGAGAGGGAAGGAAGGCTTAGGCTTTTTCACGCTTGGGTCATTGTGAAAATACCCGCGGGCTACGCGGGCATTTTCATGGTTCATTATTTTTTGAAGGTTCTCGAAATGTTGGAGGGATCCATCTCCCAGGCAGCTTTCTTCAATTCTCGGCCCGGCCTGAAGCCCGCAACACCATGGTCTTGCACGGAAACTATTTCCCCTGTCTTGGGGTTCCGCGCCTTGGTCCGTCCCTTCCTGAGCTTCACTTCGAAAGTGCCGAAGCCGCGGAGCTCAACGGTTTTGCCGCTTAGGATAGCCCCCTTTATCTCGGAAAAGAGACCGTCAATGAGTTCGTGTATTTCTTTTCTCGTCGTCCTGCTGGATGGAGAGAGGGTAGAATACAGCGCATCAATTAATTCGGCCTTGGTTAGTTTTTCAGCCATATCGCATAATCTCCCATTATTTCGAAATCTAAGCTCCGGGGAAAACGGCGTTAGGCGCCGAGTCGATTCACTAGTTTTTGCATCCTGGATTTTTTGCGTGCAGCGGTGTTTTTCTTGACAATGCCCTTGCGTGCGGCAGTGTCAATGCGCTTGATCATGTCCGCAAGAGCGAGCTTGGCGGTTTCCGCGTCCTGCTTCTCCGAGGCCAGCACCACTTTCTTAGCCGCGGTCCGTAAGGCGCTCTTTACGCCCTTGTTCCTGATGCGGCGTTTTTCGTCTTGTCTCATTCGCTTTTGTGCTGAAAGATTCTTCGTGCTCAAAGGGAATCCTCCCGATTAGATGTTCGATTCTGCCCGAATCGGCGTGAATTCTATGATTCGACGAGGAAAAGTAACAGAGAGACCCGGCGATTGTCAAGACCGCGATTGACGGATAGCCCCTATTCCGGTTAAATAGGATAAAGAATTAGGTAGGATCGAGTGAGAATTGCATGAATATACTCATCGTAGCGGTGCTTTTGTCCGCATTTTCCCTCTGGGAGGTCTTTCTCCTCCTGTCGATGGTGTTCGCACCGCGCGAAGCCACAGCCAGGCTCATCTTTGTCTATGATCGAAAGGCCATAGCCTTGATATTTTCTATGTTCCGCACCTATCGAGGCTTCAAGGTTAAGGTTGAAAAGCGCCTTAGTGTACCCTTACCCGAAAGGTTCATCGTTGTCGCCAATCATCAGAGCCTTTTGGACATCCCCATTCTCATGGATTACCTCCCCCGGGGGAAGCACGCCCGCTTTGTCGCAAAAAAGGAATTGGCCTTCGGGATACCCCTCATTTCCCTCCTTCTCCGCTCCGGAGGCCATTGCTTGGTAAAGCGGAGGGGCGACGCCCTCCATGCCATGCGGAGCATAAGCGCCATGGCGCGGCGCTGCGCCTGGGAAGGGACAATTCCTGTTATCTTTCCTGAAGGCACCAGATCCAGGACCGGGGCCTTGGGAACCTTCCATTCCGCAGGATACAGGAAGATCTTGGAAGTCGCACCCCTTCCAATTCTTGTCGTTGCCCTGGAAGGGGGATGGAGGGTTGTAACGCTAAGGGATTTTTTCTCCAATTTTGGAAGGTTGCCTTACAAGGTGCGGTTCATCGAGGTGCTGCCAGCGCCGCAGGGGAAAAAAGAAGCCCTCGCCAGTCTGGCGAAGGCTAGGGATATGATAGAATCCGCTCTGGGGGACATGCGGGGCTAAAAAAAACCCGCTCCAGGATGGGTAGCGGGTTTCTAACTTCATTTGAAGTCGTTGGGCCTTCTCTCCACGCGCTTGCACTTGTCGCATTCGGCGACATTCTTTACCTTGCCGCTGTCGAAAATAGTCTTCATCTTGATCTCACCGCCGCATGGACAGTAGAAATGATGGGTGCTGCTCGCGCCTCGGGCGTTCTTGGAAATCTGTGCCATGGCTTACTCCTTGCAAAGACGAGATAAGATATACGGTAAGCCGGGATTTTGTCAACCTTTGAGAGTCCTTTCATTGGGAGGACCAGGATAAAAAAGGCCGCCGGGTAAGGAGGAGTACCCGGCGGCCACCACGAAAGGAGGTGCATGAAGAGCGATATTGCTGTCGTCCTACACTACTAAAAATACTGCATTCTTCCTCAGGTTACCAACAAAATAGAAATTATTTTATAAAATATTTCAATTTTTCGGCCAAGTCGTGGAAAAACCTTCCTGCAAGGCTGCCTGCGCCTGCTCCAACCTTGGTTTTAAAATCCTTGGTGGCGTCGCCGATGGGAACATCGCGCTTGAGCCTGTGCTTCAGCTCGTCCCAATGCCGCACCAGGAACAGGTAGAGGTCTCCCTCTGTCCTGCCGGGGAAAAAGTACAGGAGTTTTTCTTCCCTGATGGCGAGAACCATGGGTCTGTAGACATTTTCGTGCCAAGATACAAGGGCGCTGCCCCAATCGATCTCCACCGATTCATGCTGGTTGAGGTAATACTTGTGGACTTCGATATGCTCACGGATGGTGTCGTACCGGCCGGGTTCGGAGAAATCGAGGTCGTCGATCCCCAGAACCTGCGGATACCGTGAGGAGGCATAAAAGGTCTTTTTTTCATACGCGATCACCGCAGCCTTCAGTTCTTCCTTGCTTGTGCCGGGATCCATCGTGATCTTCGATTGAAGGGAGGTTATTTCGGCGTCGATCTCCAATTGACCCATGGACCTGGCTACCGACACCCGATGGTTGCCGTCCCGCACGAAATATACACCGCCCATTTCATAGAGCCGCACCGGAGGAAGGGTGATGTCCTGGTAGCGGGTCCTGTCTATGCTGGTCCAGCGATGCCGCAAATACTCTTTCCGGGGAAGGAAATGACGGTTGAAATCCCTATACCGCCCCTCGCTGCCAACTATTTTTTCAACTGGAACCGCTGCTATTCCCGAGTAGACCTCGCCCTGGGGCTTGATGAGGGCCTTCGCCTCTTCAAAAGGCAGGAGTTCTTCTTCACCTGGATTGAACACATGCATGAGCCTTGAAAGAAAGGCCCTGGTCTGGGCCCATTGGAAATCCTGCTCCGCACGTGTATCTATTAGATCCTTCATCTCGTTTTGTCTCCAGCTAGATTCACCACCTTATGGCCGTAGACATTGATGATGCTCGTCCCGCCCAGGGAGCGTTCCCGCGCTTCCCTGGAGTCGTACACATGGACGTGGCCGTGGATGAAAAAATATGGATTCGCGATTTTTATCAGCCATGGGAAGGCGGCGAACCCACGATGCGGGAGATCCTTCCCGTCTTGGATTCCCCTGGGAGGGGAGTGGGCAAGGATTATGTCAGCACCCCGCAATCCCAAAAGCCTCCGAATAAGAATGCCAGGAATAAGCTTCGCAAGACGAAACCTCATTTGAAGGTCAGAATACTGGTGGGGGCCACCGGAATACCACATGGAACCGGGAATCCCCAAGATCCTTAGG
>VKGY01000049.1:8249-18461 GCA_008080685.1 Spirochaetota bacterium | reverse complement strand
GGAACCGGGAATCCCCAATATCCTTAGGCCTCCTTCCTTGCGTATGGCGAAGGAAATCCTGCCCGTGCCGGAGCAGTCTCTCCCTGCCGCTGTCTCAAGGAAACCCGCCCCTTGCAAGGGGCTTTTATTCTGCCTATCTGGGGAATCGTGGTTCCCGGCGACGGAAACCATGGGCTTGTTGAGCATTGAGACGATAAAGCTCAGGTATTCATCGGGAAGATCTCCCGCCGAGAGGATCAGGTCCACATCACCAAATCTTTCTTTGATGGAAGTGGAGTAGACCAGGAGGTCGACTTCGTCGGCGACGCAGAGAATTTTAATGCCTTTGCTCATGGAATGCGCCCAACCATTTTATACAGGGTTTCCATGTCCAGGATAGCCCATATTGGCCTGCCGTGGGGGCAGCGAGGGAAGGGAAGGGCGAGAGCCTTTTCAATGAGATCCTTGGCAGCCGCATCCTCAAGACGGTCTCCGTCTTTGACTGCGGCCCGACAGGCCATTGTCGCGACCAAGCGCTTGGCGGGCGCGTCGCCCGGATTCGTCTCCTTGAGGGAATCAAGGAGGACGGGAAGCGCCTGCTCTCCCAAGAAAGAAGGAACCTCATCGACCACGAAGGTTTCCCCGCTTCGCTCTATTTTGAATCCTAGCCGCTTGAGCTCCGGCATCAAGGCAGCAAGACGCTTTTCCTGATCCTCCGACTCCAGCTCCACCAGGGCGGGAACAAGGAGGGGCTGGGAGGAGGGGGAGGATTCCAACATTCTGTCGTAGAGTATTCTTTCGTGGGCTGCATGTTGGTCGAGCACATACAGGGAAGCCTCCCGTTCGAAAAGTATGAAAGGTCCCGAGGCTCTCCCGATGTAGCGGAAGCCCATCTTCTGAGGAGCTTGGTATTGTTCCTGCGGGGCTTCGGCGATAAGCCGTTCCCAGAACGGAGCTTCGGAGGGATGTGATGAAAAAGCATCTGGTCTCGCCGGCCATGAAAAATCTCTGCTGGATAATTGCCCCGATAGATCCGTCGGACCAGCCCCGAACTTCAGCTTGAACAAAACACGCATCTCCGCGAGGATCGCGGTCTTCAGGTCCTCAAGGCGCCGTATCCTCACTTCGCGTTTCGCGGGGTGGATGTTGAAATCCACTTCCTTGGGATCGATTTCCAAGAATAAGAAGGCGACCGGATGCATCCCTCCGGGGAGGTACTCTGAAAATGCATAGTCTATGATGCCTGCCAAGCCCCATTCCGGAACCTTTCTTCTATTCACAAAGATCTGCAGGAACTTCCTGTCCCTCCTATGGATGGAAGGATCGGCATAGGCCAAGGTCGCCTTTCCGCTTTCCACACCCCAGCGGTGGACCTCGAGGCGGGACGGCGCCAGCTCCGGGTAGAGGAGGGCGAGGCGGGTTGATAAATCCGAAGCTTCGAGGTGTTCCTTGGTTTCTCCCGTTTGCCATAGAAAGCGGATGCCCGGATGGCAGAGGGCTTTTTCCAGAAATACAGTCCTGCATTGGAAGGCTTCGGAAACCGCCCGTTTTAAGAACTGCCGCCGGGCGGGATAGGTTTCAAAAAAAGCCTGGGCTTCCACGGTGGTGCCCATCCTCGCGGCGACCGGGGAAATCCGTGGTTCCCCGCCCGGTGCCTTTGTAAGCCGCCAGCCCGATTCGGAGGATGCATCCTTCGTGGTTATATCGATCCTCGCCACTGCGGCGATGGACGCCAGGGCCTCTCCGCGGAAACCAAGGGTTCGGGCTTTCAACAAATCTTCGGGGTTTTCTATCTTGCTGGTGGCGTGGTCCAGTATGGAAAGGGCTAGGTCCTCTCGGGACATTCCGGTTCCGTCATCCCTAACTCTGACCAGGTCGATGCCGCCCTTTTGGATCTCAACGCTTATTTCACCAGCTTCTGCATCGATGGCGTTGTCCAGGATTTCTCGCAAGGCCGAGGCGGGACGCTCGATCACCTCGCCCGCGGCGATAAGCCGCGCGGTTTCAGGTTTTAGGATATGGATCTTTGGCATCGTCTAAATATACGCCGAACTTGGAGGATAAAAAAAGGCGGGGCGCCTCAAAGAGGCGCCCCGTTCCGCAAAACCCTTAAGGGCTTAAAAACTTATCCTCGTCTCAATGGTGATGGCCGGTATGATCTTGACTCCCTTGCTTATATCCGAGGGATCGACATAGATGACTGAGCCGTCGGCCTTCCTCGCCACGATGGCCTTAAATATGGCGGCGACGCCTAGGTTGGGGCTCCCAGGCACGGGGAATACCACTTCACCGGCCAAGGCAGTCCGGGAATCGAAAAGTTCGAAGCTTCCGTCGGCGATGGAGCTCACAAGCCCCCATTTGTCGTAGTAGATCGCGCCATGAAGGTCGACCACGGGAATCAAGCCCTTTTTGATGAGCAAGGCAAGGTGAAGCTCGTCTTCCGCATTCAGGAGCGCGGGGCCTGCGGAGGCGATGGGCCAGGGCCACATGTACCCTGCAACGAGGGTCAGTTTTTCCTTGAGGATCGAGAATCCCGCTTCGCCGTAGACGCCCATGACGGTGGGGCCGTTGCTCAAGCTTGTGGGGTCGTCGAGATAGGTCATGTATTCTTGGACAAGCTGGCTTCTGGATCTCTCGTAGGTTGAATCAAAGAAGGAAGAGCGGAACATGCCTGTGTAATAACGATACTCCAATCTCCAGTCCACGAAGGCCACATTGCCCATAAGACCAGCCGCGGCGCCCCAGTTGCGCGGCACGCCGTTCCATAGGATGTCCATGGTATCTTGGCTGGTAAGGGTTTTCCCCCCTGGAAGCGGGCTTGTAAAGTCCTGGGTGACGAAGGCTGTGTTGACTGCAGCTCCAGCGTAAGCCCTAAGCCCCAGCAGCGCGCCTCGCGGCACGATGGGGAAATCCACATCCACGCCGGCTCCGCCAAGGACCAGGTTTCCTACCGCCGCATCCCAGCCGGCTTGGCCTTCAAGTTCCTTGGCGGCGGCGAGGTCTGCAACCGCCGAAACGCCGAAGGCAAGGCGGGATTTTTTAAGGGGCATAAAATAGAGTCTCGCGCCGACAATCTCCGGAACCGGCAGGTCGCTGGCCAAAAGCTCAAGGCCGATAGGTCGTACCTCAAGCCCTAGGTTGACGCCGGTTCGGCGAATCCCCGGGAAATCCGTATCGTTCCGGTATCCGCGCATGATAAGGCCGTGGCCTATGGTCAAGCCGTGGAGATTGCCTACCTTGAAAAAGAAGGGATCCTCCAGCTGCCGACCGTATTCCAAGTACTTGAATTTCAGGACGATATCGGACACCAGATCCAAGGCTGCTTTGGGGATGTCGGAATCCCAATATTCGGAGCCGAAGTTCCACTCGTTGTTGCCTCCTGGCCTATACCAGGAAGCCGGATCGAAGAGGTCGTCTTTGTAGATCACAGGGAAATAGAGCCCCATCTTAAGTCGGCCAATCCTCACCTCAGGCGCAAGGACGGCTTTGGAATACCCTACGCCGCCTATGGTGACAGAGCCGATTTCCAATCCCATGTTGTCTTGGAACCATTTGATGAAGCCCGAGGCTATCCCTTGCCCCGCCTGGGCTGGCAAGGCCTGGACGCCCAGTATAACGACAATGGTAAGTAGAAGGAAAATGCGTTTCATTCTCAACCTCCGTTCTTGCGTCAGAACTGTACGGAAACACTCAAGGACGAGCTAACGTCGAATCCGCCGGCCCCGCTGTTTTTCGATGGATCCCACTTGTAGGTATAGTGGAGGGTTAGAAGGGTGGCTCCTGTCTTGTAATTTACGTCCATCCCTATGACCGCGTCGGTGGGATTGATAAGGTCGGCGAAGACATTGCTGTCCGCCCGGCCGATGAAATACTTTTCATAGTTTCCGGAGAAGGAGATTCCTCCGATCAGGCCTTCCTTAAGGAAAAAACTCCCCTTGAGGTGGGGATAGGCGGAGGCATTGTCGCTGGCGACGCTGGGAATCGGTGCAAGCGGGCCGTCCAAGGCGGCGGTGAAGAGGATTTTTTCCTGGAATAGGTCGAAGCCGATCTTGGCCAGCCAGCCCATGTTGAAGTCTCCCGGAGGGGTGGTTTGTATGTAATCGAAGCGTTCAGCCCTGTACAAATCATAATTGGTGTCGAAGTACGCGGGAATGAAGCCTTCCTGGAAATACCGAGCTTCCGCGCCGTAGCGTATGAAGCCCAGCACTCTTCCCCTGATCCCGGCCACGGCGCCCAACGCGTCGTTCATCTCCCTCGCCCCTTCGACGTAGGAAACCAGCGAAATGAGCTGGCCGGTCAGGAGGGGAAGGGTAAGGTCGGCGCCAAGCACGTAGGCAGGGCTTGTGGACGCGTAGGTGTTGGAAGAATTGTCGAAATAAAGGAGGGGATCCTGGTCGAGGACTGCGGTGGCGCCCACCTGCAGGCGGCCAAGGAGTGACTTTCCCAAGAAAGCCAGGGGGCGGAGATACACCCTCCCCCCTATCACGTCGAATTTGGTGAGGTTGCCCGTGAGGACTTCCATTCCAATGTAGGGCACCCTGAAAGCTGCCCCGTCCACTCCGAGCTGCAAGCCGAATATCCTGCGATCCGGGAGGAAGCGGGTGTTCGCATAGTCCGAAACTATCAAGCCGTTGCCAAGGCTGAAATCGCTTATGGACCCAAGCTTGACATAGATAGGGTCTACTTCCCTAAGGCCGTACCGGACATAGAGGATCTTTGGAAGGTAGAGGTCGAAAACGTTGGAACCCGCCTGGGGAATCCAATCCGGTTCGTATACGCGGATTATCTTGGTGTTGTCGTTCGGATCCGGATAGAGTTGGAAGCGGAGTGTGAGGTCAAGGCCGACGCCAAATTTGCCCAGGGCGAGATCTGGCCGCAATCCAAGCTTTGACCAGCTTTCCATCACCCCCGTGTCGGGGTTGGGCAGGAGATCGGTGCCCAGGTTGAGCCCTGCGGAGAACCCTTTCTCCGATCCCCCTTCCTGAGCCCAGAGGGGAATCACCATCAATATGGCGATCATGACGAGGAATAGGCGCTTCATCGTGTATGTACCTCCTTGGTCGCGAGAACCTCGCAAGCCGTTCTCCCCATAGATTATATACTGGGATGATCGCTAATGCACGCGCGAGAAGGTATTTTTATGGATTTTATGGTAATCCGCCTAAGCTTGCCTCGACATCCCTTGGCCTTGGCCGCTAAAGCGGCTAAGCTTCTGGCCTAGGAGGACAGGCGGATGAACTTTTTCGATTCCCTAGATAGGATCGCCCGCGAGAAGGGCAGCTGCCTCTGCGTAGGATTGGATCCCAATGTTACCGCTGAGGAAAGGAAGGCCAAAGGGGATGATGCCTGCATTGAGGCTGCCTTGGCGTCCAACAAGAGGCTCATCGATGCGACAGCGCCTTATGCGGCCTGCTACAAGCCAAACCTTGCCTTTTATGAGACCTTCGGCTCCAAGGGCTTCGAACTTCTTGAGAAAACCCTCGCGGCGATACCTTCGGATATCCCTTTTATCCTCGATGCCAAGCGCGGTGATATCGACAACACCGCCGCAGCCTACGCGGAATCCCTCTTCGGCCATTTCAAGGCTCCCGCGGTCACATTGAGCCCCTTCATGGGCTTGGATACCCTGGATCCCTTCCTGGCCTGGAAAGATCGGGGAATATTCGCCCTCTGTCGAACCAGTAATCCGGGCTCGGATTTTATACAAGCATTGGCGGTGGGCAAGGAGCCTCTGTACGTCTCCATCGCCCGGAGCCTTGCAGAACATTCAGACAGAATTGGGCTTGTGGTCGCAGGCAACGATCCGACCGCCCTTGCGCATGTGAGAAGCGCCGCGCCCCAGGCCTGGTTTCTATCACCCGGCATCGGGGCTCAGGGAGGCAGGGCGGATCTAGCGGTTTCCGCGGGAGCCCGGGCAGACGGCCTGGGCATCCTTGTGGTGGCGGCGCGATCCGTGGCCAAGGCGGATGATCCGGGGCTCGCGGCCAAAGCCTTAAGGGATTCCATGGCCGAGATCTCCCGATCGGCGAAAGCCCAATCCTCCTATTCGGGATGCAAAAGCGGAAAGAAAAGCCCTTTTTACATCGATCTTAGGCGCCTCATCTCAGATCCGCGGGCCATGGATTGCGCAGCGAAGGCCTATGCTGCTATGGCGGAAGGCATTCCCTACGACAGCATATCAGGGATTCCCGCCGCCGCCCTTCCCCTGGCCACCGCGGCGTGCATGCGCCTCCGCAGTCCCATGATATGGCCCAGGATGCCCGTCAAGGATCACGGGACAGGCAATCGGGTTGAAGGACGTTTCAACGCGGGAGAAAAGATACTTTTACTGGACGATCTGATAACCACCGGCGCGAGCAAGCTTGAAGCTTTGGATATCCTGCGCTCGGAAAACCTTGTCGTGGAAGACCTCGTGGTCCTTATCGAGAGGGGGAAACAAGGCCGGATTGACATGGAGAAGGCGGGAGTGAGACTCCACGCATTCATCCATGTGCGAGAGATTTTCGAAATCCTAGAATCCCAAGGCATCATAGGAAAGGCGGAAAAAGCCGCCCTCCTTGCCTTCATAGATGCGGAGTAGGCGGGGTTGTTTTTTTGAGGAGATCCGTTAGTTTCTTTTCATGGGCGAACTTCCTCACCGCTTCTTCTAAGGACATCCAGAACTCGCCGGCCGCACAGCCGCAAAATTGGCCACAGGGGATCCTGTTTCCTTCTAACTCGTCAAAACAGGGCGAGAGGGCTAAAGATTCCCCAGCGGCTTCCAGAATATCCAAAACACTTATTTCGTTCATGGGCTTGGAAAGGAAAAAACCACCACCCGGTCCGCGGTAGGCGGAAATGAGCCCCGCCTTACGAAGGCGAAAGAATATCTGTTGAAGAAATTCAGCGGAGATGGATTCTTTCTCCGCTATTTTATGCAAAGCCAAGGGGCTTTGCTCGCTGGATTCGCCTGCCAGGACAAGTACCGCCTTGAGCGCATAAAGTCCCCGGGTCGTGGTCCGCATTTTTTACTCCTTATGTTATACAGCAACGCAAGTATACTATCGGGTATTGAAGCGCGCAACAAATTTTCTTTATGTTTCTCGATTGTGATCAGCAGAAAAAGGTTATAATCTTATTTTATCGATATTTCCCAATATCCAGCAGGAATGGATCCTCCTATTTCGGAAATCCGGAGGTATGGATGTTTCTGAAACATCCTTCCATGGCAGGTTTACCAAGGATGGATCCCAGCGCAGATGCCTGGAGTTGGTCCTCCGGCGCGAGCACCGAGGAACAGGCTTCCAACAAAGTCGCCCAATCGCGGTTCACGTCGAAATCCCGTAAGGCCATGGTTGAATTGGAGAAGGTCGGAGGATCGGCGATAATGATGTCCCAGCGGGTCTTGAGTTCCGCCGCATGCTTAAGGAATCGCGCGGTATCGGCTTTGACGACAGAATGGACGCTTTCCTCAAGGCTGTTGAGGCTGAAGTTGCGAGCTGCCCATGCAAGGTAGGTGTTGGAGAGATCAACGGAAGTTACCCCCTCGGCCCCTCCTGCGGCGGCATATACCGAAAAAGAACCAGTATAGCAGAATAGGTTGAGAACCCGGGCGCCCTGAGCGGCGCTACGTATGGCGCCTCGGGCCGGGCGATGGTCAAGAAAAAGCCCTGTGTCCAAGTAGTCGCTGAGATTTAGGGAGAAGAGAAGGCCGGATTCCTTGATTCGCATCTGAAAGGCGCCTACAGATTGTTTCTCGTATTGCTCAAGGCCTTTCATAGGCTTTCGAGTCTTGAGGAATATCCTGTCTTCCTCTACCCCAAGGCAGAGGCCCGCCGCATGAGCCATGCAGCCGAGCCAGAGGCTTTCCTCGTTTTCCGGCTTTTCGTAGGGCCTCTCGTAAAGGGAGATGACAAGGGCCTTCGCGCCTCCGTCCTCGTAAAAGTCCACAGCAAGGGGGATCTCGGGAATATCCTTGTCGTAGAGGCGAAGGGCGTGGATATCGTTTTTCCTCGCCCATTTCCGCAGGGTTCTTTCATTTTTTACGAGTCGGTTGGTAAAATACTCAGCCTGCCTCAGGGTTGCGGACGGAGTTTGCAAGGGGTCCATCAGTTCGTTTCGAGCTCGCTCTTGTGCTTGATCTTCATCATGACCGAGAGCATGGCATAGCCGGAGGATAGGTCCTCTCTCCATACCGTGATGCCTTCCGGCACTTTCAGCTTTATGTTTGTAAAATTCCAGATCGACTTTACGCCCGCCTTGACAATGCTTTCGCAGGTTGAGGCGGCGAAGGGAGAGGGCACGGTCAGGATGGCGATTTCCACGCCAAGTCCCGGGACCTGTGTCTCCAGGGTTTCCAGGGAGTAGATGGGAACTCCGTGGATAGTCTGGCCGACCTTAGAGGGATCCGTATCGAAGGCGGCGATTATGTTGAGCCCGTGGTTCTTGAATTCTTGGTAGCCCGAAAGGGCTGATCCCAAGTTGCCCGCGCCGACCACGATGGCTTTGTGCTCTCGGTTCCAACCTAAGTACCTTTCAATGGCCACAACCAACTCGTCCACGGGATATCCCTTCTTGGGTTTTCCTATGATACCCGTGATTGCCAGGTCTTTTCGCACCTGGATGGGTTCCAAGGTTAATTCGGTGGCAATCACGGTGCCCGAGATAAAGGTCTCTCCGCCGCTCTGGGCATTGCGGATGATGTGGAGGTACGAGGGGAGGCGCCTAATCGAGGGACCGAAGGATACCTTGGTTTTATTGGTCATTTGATCTCCATTTGTCACATTTCACTATAATGAGGTATCGATAAAAGTCAAGTGAAAGAGTTTTCTAAATATTAGGATTTCGCGATGGAGGCAGAAGGGTGAAAAATCCTATTCTCCTTCTTAATCCCACCAGGTCTTGGCGATGAAATCAGGGCGTATTGCCGCGCCTGCGTGCCGAATGGAGCATGCAGTCCTGACCTCCGAAAAGAGAGGCCTGAGCTTTTCAGAAAAAAGGCCTAAAGTCCTGCCCCCAGCCACATCCTCATCATAGAGGAGGGCCCGGCCTTCTCGGAAGGCATGCAGCCATGCCTTGTCGGAAAAGGTGAGGATGGGCTCCTGGTCATACCGCTTGAACATGGAAAATAGAACGAAGTAAAGGGGAGCTCCGACATACCTGGCAAGCAGCAAGGCAGGCACCCCTCCAGGTATAGCTATCGCGAATCCCCGTGTAGACGAAGGATAGGAGCTCCCGGGGCAGCTCAGCCTTGAAGGATTCAATGCGCCATACCGAGTCTGGGGAGAGATCAAGGGCTGAGAGGGCCACCAGGATGGATTGCCTATACAGACGGTTGGCTGTGTCGATTGCGGGAAGCCCATGGTCTATCCTATACTTCCTCGCTTCCTTGAGCTCGTAATAGACCGTAGGATGGAGGGGTAGGTCGTGTTCGACGCAGATTTTGTAGTTGAGCATGACATTGACTATTCCCGGGCACTTGAGGTACAGGAGGATGGCCTTCCTGTGGGCTTCATCCCATTCAGGGGCGGTGTGGGGGGGAATGGGGCTGGAAAGCTCCGCGGCCAAGCGCGCGACTTCGTCCAGGAGGGCGGAGTAAGGGATGGAAAACTCCATTTCCATGGGGGGAAGAGACCAGTCGGCGGCGGAAAGCAGTTCTGAGAGCATTAGATGCACTTTAGAGTTTTTTGCAACCCCGGCGCAAGCATTGAGGAGCGGTATGCAAGAAAGTTCAAAGGTTTCGGTAAGCATAGCCATATTGGCCGGCGGCAAGAGTAGCCGCTTCGGGGGCTTTGACAAGCAAAGGGCGATGTTTAGGGGCGAAGCCTTGGGACGCCGCGTTGCAATCCAAGCCCTCGCCACGGGAAGCGAAGTCATTGTGGTGGGGAATGAGGTGGAACTCTACGCAGACTTGCCCATAGCGGTTGTACCCGACCTGCGCATCGGATACGGACCCCTCTCCGGACTCCATACCGCCCTCTCTACGACCTCCTGCGCCTGGGTGTATCTTCTTGCCTGCGATATGCCATATTTCAATCCTGCCTGGTTTACCCATCTCCTGGGGCTTGCGCAATCCCTTGGGCGGGATGCCTCTGAGCCAAAGGCAATCCTCGCTGCCAAGGAAGACTATATCGAACCTTTCCACGCCCTGTACGCAACCTCCTTGGCTGGAGAGTTGGACGACTATCTCTCCAGCGCCGACAGGGAAAGGGATGCTGGAAAGCTTTCCTTCCATCAATTCATCAAAGCCCGACC
>VKGY01000049.1:0-8224 GCA_008080685.1 Spirochaetota bacterium | reverse complement strand
CCGACCTTGGCTGAAAGTGCCTGAGGAATCCGCCCTAGGGCTTTTGGGAGACTGGTCAATCTTCGCAGGCGCCAACGATAGGGGCGCCCTCGCCAGATTGGAAAGGAAGTCGCCTGGACTTACTTCGGTGAATATGATATGAGTAGGGTGTCGAGCCGAGGCTCGGCGGGAGGGACGCAATGTTCGGAAGAATCGGACCGATGGAACTCATCCTCATCCTCGTCATCGCCTTGGTGATTTTTGGACCAAAGAAATTGCCAGAAATCGGCAAAGCGGTGGGCGATGCCATCAAGGCGTTCAGGAAGAGTTCGGAAAAAATTGGCGACGAGGTCGAGAAAATCACCAAACCCGAGGAAGAAACCCCCGCGCCTAAGATCAGCCAGGCCTCCAGCACCGGGGATAAAAAAGAACATCCTAAAGCCTAAACATGGAAGAATCAGACGAGCCGACGCGACGGGGACCAAGCATGAGCTACCTCGGACATCTTGTCGAGCTTAGGAAACGCCTTTTCCGTTCCGTCATGGCCCTTATCCTCGCTAGCGGGCTGGCCTTTACATGGGCTGAAGACTTAGGGGATTTCCTCATGGCCCCCGCCATGGGGATGAATTTTATCTATCTTTCACCTCCTGACCTTTTCATGACCTACATAAAACTAGCGCTTTTCATTGGTATGGCGGCGAGCATGCCCGTTATCCTCTACCAGATCTGGATGTTTGTGGCTCCAGCCCTATCGGGGAGGGAAAAGAGGGCTATTTTTTTCTCGCTTTTAGCTGGAGCCATGCTTTTTTTTCTGGGCGCCGCCTTCGCATATTACGTGATCATCCCCTTGACGCTGAAGTTTTTCATCGGCTACCAATCGGATCGAGTAGCCCCCATGCTCGCCATAACCGAGTACTTCCGATTCGTCATGAATCTTGCCCTTTCCTTCGGCGCGGCCTTTGAACTGCCCATCCTCGCAGCCCT
The DNA here is from genome assembly GCA_008080685.1 of Spirochaetota bacterium. Lineage (GTDB taxonomy): Bacteria > Spirochaetota > Spirochaetia > Treponematales > Rectinemataceae > VKGY01. The sequence goes on along the minus strand of VKGY01000049.1, from coordinate 7,261 downwards.
CCTGGGGACCTTCGGCGTCCTTAAGGCGGAACTACTCGTGCGAGGCAGACGCATAGCGATTCTGTTGATTCTCATCATCGCCGCCATCATCACCCCTCCAGATGTAGTCTCCCAAGTCCTCCTCGCCGTGCCCATGCTGGGGCTCTACGAGATCTCCGTTCTTATTTTGAGGATCCAGGAGAAGCGTAAGGGATCCCCTGCCGCCGAAGGTGTCGAGCCAATAGGCGTTTAGATCATATTTATCCAAGGACAATCTATCCCTAGACTCTAGCATAATCCTGCAATTATCGCATATAATGGAAATACATGACATTCGAAAACCTCGGGCTTTCGCCCGCGATGCTCCAAGCCCTGGCGAGAAAGGGCTTCGAGGAACCCACGCCCATCCAAGGCCTCGCGATTCCTCGGTTGCTGTCGGAAGGCCCGGCCATTGCCGCCAGGGCTAGAACCGGGACAGGCAAGACTGCTGCCTTCGGCATTCCTCTCATAGAAAGGATTTCCGCCCAATGGGATGACCGGAAAGAGCAGGACGGACGTCCTCCTGTGGCCGCCCTCGTCCTTGTTCCCACCCGGGAATTGGCCCTCCAGGTTACGGAAGAGATATCTTCGCTTCGCTATGGGCCCAGGCCGAGGTTGGCCTGCGTTTACGGCGGGGCATCCATTGGGGAACAGCTTCGAAGATTGTCAGCAGGAGTGGACATAGTGGTTGGAACCCCGGGCCGCGTATTGGATCATATCGGCCGAGGCAGCCTGGATGTTGCCAATCTATCCTTCTTCATCCTCGACGAAGCGGATGAGATGCTGGATATGGGCTTCATAGATGATATCCGCGCGGTGATGGAAACCATGAATCCGACGGTGCGGATGCTTCTTTTCTCCGCCACCCTGGCCCCCGAGGTTCTAGAAATCCTGGGCGAACGGACCTCAAATATCGAGGTTCTCGAGGATACTTCCAAAACTCTCACCACCGAATTGGCTGAGCAGCTATGGATCGAAGTGCATAGGAACGACAAGCTTGAGGCGCTCTCGAGGATAGTGGACAACGAAGAGGATTTTTTCGGCATCGTTTTCGTCGCCACCAAGGTGGAGGCGGACAAACTGGCCGCATCACTTTCAGAACGGGGCTATGAAGCCGAAGGATTGCATGGCGACCTGAGCCAGGACGCCCGGGAGAGGGTGTTGGGCAAATTCCGGGATCGACGTCTCTCAATCCTCGTGGCCACCGATGTAGCCGCCCGCGGGCTGGATATTGAAAAGCTCACCCATGTCATCAACTGGTCTCTTCCCCATGATCCCGAATCCTACCTGCATCGTGTCGGCCGTACCGGTCGAGCTGGAAACAGCGGAACCGCCATAACCTTCGTCACCCCCGAGGAATACCGTTCCCTGTTCAGGATCAAACGTCTCTCAGGGACTTCCCTAAAGAAGGGATCGGTTCCTGAAATTGAAGACATCCTGGATGGTAAAAAGGAGAGACTCTCGGCGAGGATTACATCAAGGATAGCGGGATTAGCCCAAGACACGGAGAAATCGGCGATTTGGCTCGAAGTGGCTAAAGAGATTCTTACTGCCAACTCCCCGGAGGAAGCCCTTGCGGCATCCTTGGCTGAGGGATTCGCCGAGACTCTCGATCCCACGAGGTATCGGGATCTGGTAGAGGTATCGGTGGACGGAGCGGGAACCTCCAGGCTTTTCGTTTCCGTCGGGCGCCGGGACAAGATTGACGCCCGCGCCTTGGTCGCCATCATCAAGAAACTCTCCAACCTTTCGGATAGGGCGATTGAAAGCGTTGAGGTTTACGATACATTCTCCTTTGTCACCGTCCCCTACAAGGCTGCGGAAGCAATCATCGATAAGGCTCGAGCCTCAGGCGGATTCCCTCATGTGCGGAAGGCGGCGCCGAAAAACACCCCTGATGCGGGAAGGCGGGCTCACGGGAACGATCGCGCGGAGAGGGGCGAGGGTTCGCCGGCCCGGCCGGGCTTCGGAAGAAAATTCGGCCCTAGGCGAAGCGAAGGCTTTGCTCCAAAGGGCAGAGGCGGATCAAAAGGACCCAGGCAGGCCCGAAAGGGTCAATGAAGCTTCTTCCGGCTTTTCTGTCCTTGAGGTAAAATGGTCTCATCTTCAAGATTACCGGAGCGCCTAGGATGAAAGATCACGCAATCGTCGAATGTGTTCCCAACTTTTCCGAAGGGAAAGACCAGCTTGTAATCCAAGCCATAGAGGCGGCGATCCGCTCGATTCCGGAAGTGCGCCTCCTGGGCGTTGACCCCGGGGCGGATACGAACCGAACGGTATATTCCTTTGCTGGTCCTCCGGATGCGGTGCTCGACGCTGCGCTTGCGGCGGCCAAAGCGGCTTCGCCTCTGATCGATATGCGCAGCCATAAGGGGGCACACCCCCGGATTGGGGCATTGGACGTCTGCCCCTTCGTGCCTGTTTCAGGCATCACCATGGAAGAATGCTCGGCTTTGGCCGAGCGTTTCGCCCAGGCCTTGGCGGCCGAACTGGAGATCCCAGTGTACCTCTATGATAAATCCGCCCGCCATCCCGCTAGGGAAAGCTTGGCAAGCATTAGATCCGGCGAATATGAGGGGCTTGAGGCGAAGCTCAAAGATCCGGCGTGGAAGCCTGATTTCGGTCCTGTCCGATTTGCGCCACGCTGGGGCGCTACGGTGACGGGAGCCCGGGAATTCCTCATAGCCTACAACATCAACCTCAACACCAGGGACAAGAAGCAAGCCCATGATATTGCACTATCAGTCCGGGAAGCCGGAAGAACCATCCGCAGCGCTGACGGGTCCGCAGTCAATAAGAAGGGGTGTCTGCAGGCGGTTCGGGCCATAGGCTGGTACATCGAAGAGTACGGCTGCGCCCAGGTATCTATAAATGTACTGGACTACAAAAAAACACCGCTCCACAAGGTATTCGAAACCGTCAAGGAAGAAGCGGAAGCCCGGGGCATCCTCGTTACCGGCTCGGAACTGGTGGGCCTCATTCCTGAGGCCGCCCTTGTAGAGTGCGGCCGGCATTTTCTTGTCAAAATGGGGAAAAGCCCGGGGCTTCCGCTTAGGATCGTCGTGGATACTGCGGTTCGGTCCTTGGGCCTTTCCAGCATCGCACCCTTTGTTCCTTCAGAGAGGATCATAGAATGGGCGATGAAGGGGAAGGGAGAGCTGGCATCCAAGGATCTTACGGGCTTTGCGGATTCGGTTTCGGCTGATACTCCGGTTCCCGGAGGAGGTTCCGTGTCCGCCCTTGCGGGCGCCTTAGGCGCATCCTTGGCGGCCATGGTGGCCAACCTGACGGTCGGGAAGGCGACATCGACGGAGGATAAGGAAGGCATGGGGCTTATGGCCTTGGAAGCCCAAGCCCTGGGAGGCGAACTCATGGAGTTGGTCGACCAGGACACCGAAGCCTTCGCTTCGGTTCTTAAGGCGATGCGATTGCCAAAGATCTCTCATGCAGAACAAGAACTCCGGGCTTCGGCGCTGGAAAAGGCGAATATCCTCGCCGCCTCAGTGCCACTGCGGGTCTCCGAGCTTTGCGTCCGGTCGATGCGGCTTTGCCTGGACGCCTATGCGAAGGGCAACCCCAGTTCCTTCGCCGACGCCTTGGTGGGTTCCCTGCTTTCCTTCGCCGGATTCCATGGAGCGGTCCTCAATGTAAAGGTGAATCTTAAATCTATCAGAGATGGGGATTTCGTGGCCAGGACCAAGGACAGCTTGACCGGCCTTGGCGCCCGCGTCGAATCCCTGGAAAAGGAGATGTCCCGCCTGGTGGAAAAGGCCGATTCTCCACAAGGCTGAAGCGGGGAGAATATTTGCATTTGCCTTAGTTTTTGTATTGACCTTGTCAGGCTCAGGCACTATACCTTGCTCTGAACGTATAAAGATCGAAAGGAGACGTGGAGCGGTGAAAGGCTCAGATGTTGCCGTTTCAAGCGTATCCAAATCCTTCGGCGCCTTCGCGGCTCTGAAGGATGTAAGCCTTGAAATCCAGAAAGGCGAATTCTTCTCCCTCTTGGGACCTTCTGGGTGTGGCAAGACCACTTTGCTCAGGGTGATCGCCGGTTTCGAGGATCCGGATGCGGGCTCGGTCAAAATCGATGGCGCCGAGGTCACCGGGCTATCGCCGGACAAACGGCATTGCAATACGGTATTCCAGAGCTACGCGCTTTTCCCCCACCTCACAGTCTTTGAAAATGTCGCCTTTCCTTTGCGAATCAAGAAAACTCCCGCCAGGCTCGTCAAGGAATTGGTTTTCAAGCACCTCTCCTTAGTCCAGTTGGAAGCCCACGCCAATAAAAAGCCCTCCCAGCTTTCGGGAGGGCAGAAGCAAAGAGTGGCAATCGCCAGAGCCCTGATCAACGAGCCCTCGGTTCTGCTCTTGGATGAGCCGCTTTCCGCCTTGGATGCCAAGCTTAGGCAGCACATGCTCATGGAACTGGACGCGATCCACGACAAGGTGGGCATAACCTTCATATACGTCACCCACGACCAGCAGGAAGCCCTCTCCGTTTCCGACCGGATAGCGGTCATGAACGCGGGTCTAGTGCTCCAGGTTGGTTCTCCCCAGCAGATCTATGAAAACCCAGCCTCGGAATTCGTCGCGAGGTTCATTGGAGAGACCAATATCTTCCAAGGCCCTGTGCTTTCCCGCCACGGCACCTTGACCACCCTGGAAGCCGAGGGTTGCGGGACCATCCTTGTGGACGACGAAACCATTGCGAATGTAGGCGACCGAATCACTGCCACCATACGGCCGGAAAAGATCCGCATTTCCAACGAAATTCCCGCCGCGGACAACATCAACATCGTGCGCGGCATCGTGGAGGAGCCGGTGTACTCGGGCTTCCAGACAAAATATATTGTCAGGACGGAGGGAGGTGCCCGGCTGACCATTTTCCGCCAGCATGCCGCCTGGTCTGAGGGAATTCCGGACATCGAGTGGAAGGACAAGGTCTACCTTTCCTTCAGCGCCCGGGATCTGGTCATTGTTGAAAGGGACAAGGGATGAAAAAGAACTACGGCACGGCCTACGCGGCGCCCCAGGCCCTTTGGCTAACCGTGTTCTTCGCCGCCCCCCTTCTCATCATAATCGCCTATTCCTTTCTCAAGAAGGGTTTGTACGGCGGGGTGGAATTGGAGTTCTCCCTCAGGGCGTACACGGACATGGCAAATCCCACGCTCTTGCGCGTAGCCTTGAAAACACTCTGGGTTTCCCTCGCGGCTACGGTCGCGACAATCCTCATCGCCTTGCCCTGCGGGTATTCCGTGGCTCGGTCGCAAAACCAGGCTATCAGGCTTTTCCTTGTGATAGTCCCCTTCTGGACCAATTTTTTAGTGCGAATCTATGCTTGGATCGCCATCTTGGGCAACGAAGGCTTTCTCAACCAAGCGCTTCGCTTCCTGGGGTTTAGGCCCGAGGGGTACCAATTCCTTTACAACCAAGGGGCCGTGATCCTGGTGCTGGTGTATATGTACCTTCCCTATGCTATCCTTCCGCTCTTCTCCACCATAGACAAGTTCGACTTCACCCTCCTTGAGGCCGCCAGGGATCTTGGGGCGTCGCGCATGCAGTCCTACATCAAGGTGATGTTGCCCAACATCAGGGGGGGCGTGGTAACGGCCGTCCTTTTCACCTTCATACCAATTTTCGGCGCCTACGCCGTCCCCTTGCTCATCGGCGGCAAGGATTCGTACATGCTTGGGAACGTGATAGCCGACCAGGTCACGAAAACGAGAAACTGGCCCTTGGCCGCGGCCATATCCATGACCGTCACCCTCATAACCGCCATAGCGGTTTTCCTCTTCGCGCTCAAAAAACCAAAAGAGCATCTGGAAGTTGCCGATGTCGACCCGGCAAGCATAGGCCACGACCTTCTCGTTTCCAAAGTAAGAGTCAAGACCATGCACAAAAAAGGAGGGGAGCGCTGATGGCCGCCTCGATACACGGAACAAAACCTTTGCGGATAGCCGCCCTCTTCCACGCTCGCCGCATAGTCCGAAAAAGCGCCAAGGCCGCCTTCCGCCTGATTCCCAAGAAAGCCAAGGCTTCCAGCATTGTCTTTTGGGTCGTCATAGCCTTTCTTTTCGCTCCACTCTTCGTCCTCATCCTCTACTCCTTCAACGCTTCCAGATCGGGCGAGTGGGCAGGTTTTTCCCTTGTCTGGTATAAAAAGCTTTTCCTCGAATCACCGGAACTCTGGAGAGCCTTTAAGAATTCTCTTGCCATCGCCCTAAGCTCCGCTGCCATGGCTACCGTCCTTGGCACCCTCGCCGCGGTGGGCACCGCGCGCTATTCCTTCAAACTCAAATCCTATGTGGCCACCATGAGTTTCATCCCCATGATTCTGCCTGAAATCGTGGTAGGGGTTTCCCTTTTGGTATTTTTCGCCGGCATTGGCCTGAAGTTGGGTATGATCTCCGTCTGGATAGCCCATACCACCTTCAACATACCCTTTGTCTACCTCCTCGTATCCGCACGGTTGGAGGAGTCTGACCCGACGGTGGTGGAAGCCGCCCGGGACCTCGGAGCGAGCGAATTGCAAACCCTGTTCAAGGTTGTGATCCCCATGGCCTTGCCGGGAGTAGCCTCGGCCTTTCTTACCGCTGTCACCCTCTCCCTTGAGGATTTTGTCATCACCTTCTTTGTCTCCGGTCCCGGGGCGACAACTCTTCCCTTGTATATTTATTCAATGATACGCTTCGGACTCTCACCGGTGGTCAACGCCCTTTCGGCGGTCATGGTTGCTGGGACGGTGTTGCTTGTGTATCCCATGAGGAATTTCCTCAAGGTTTTCGCTTCCAACTAAGGATGTTTTGGGCTTTTTGCCGGGCTTTTGCCCGTACAATTCAATTTTAAGGAGGGTTCCATGAAGAACATCCTCCGCGCCGCAAAGCTTGACATCGCGGCGCTGGTGCTTCTCTCCCTGACGGTGCTTTTCGGAGGTTGCTCGGGAAAAACCGAAGCGTCTAAAAAATTGTATATCTTTAACTGGACCTATTACACCCCCGACTCGGTCATCGAGAAATTCGAAAAGGAATACAAGGTAGACGTGATCTACGACTCCTTCGCCTCCAATGAGGAAATGTTCGCCAAGCTCAAGGCGGGCGGTGCGGACTACGATCTCTGCTTTCCCTCGGGAGACTATGTATCCATAATGATCAAAGAGGGAATGTTGCAGAAAATCGACCACAAGGAATTGAAGAATTTCGCTTTCGTGGCTCCGGAAGTCCTGGAGAAATGCGATTTCGAT
>VKGY01000048.1:20499-29865 GCA_008080685.1 Spirochaetota bacterium | reverse complement strand
CCGCGGCGTGGCTGCGTCGATCTCCTTGGGGGCGCGGTGCCCGAACTCCTGGATAAAGCAATTCCATTCCGCCATGAAGGCTTCGCCGAACCGCCCCTCGGAAAGGCGGGCCAGGAACTCCTCCTCCGTCGGGGATTCCCGGATTTCTGGAGCCTGGGCAAGCCTTTGCATCTTCATGCCCATCTGGGCGGTGGGGTTGTCCGGAAGGGCCTGCGCCAGCCGTACAATGTCGGTTTTTGCGGCTTCGCCTTCGGACGAGAAGAGGCGCTGGATTTTTCTATAGGCCAGTTGGGCGGCCAGGACGAAGGGGGTCCCGAAGCGGATGTTGTAGAAGTCCAATAGGCCGGCAAGGTACTCGCCCCGCTGGGCGAGGCTTTCCCCTTCCCGCTCCGGGAGAAAGAACGCCGCTTCCTGCGCGGGAGATTCGCGCCTGAATTCCGCCATGAGCCCCTCGGGGCTGAACAAGGCCCGAAGCGTCGGCAATCCGATGGCCAGGAGGACGAGGGGCATCCTCAGCTTCATCTTCCTCAAGGTGGGAGGCAGTTCCCGGGGGAGGTACTGCTCCAGGTCGATGGAGTCCAGGATGGCGGATACGGTCTCGTCCCCCATGCTGCCCGGGGCGAAGGCCATTTTCCTTCCTCCCAGCCTTACCGCGTTGGAGACATGCATGTAATACCTTCCCCCCGCGGTGAACGCCGTGCCGTCAATGCCAACCCCGTCCTTGCCTAGGGAGCCAGCCATGCTCTTGAGCATAAGGGTGAGAAAATCGGCGCCCAAGGCCGACAAGCTTCCCTCGATGCCCTGTTCAATGAGAGTCGAGTTGGCAAAGAGCTTCTTGGGCTCCCCCGGCTTGGTGACCATCTCGGGAGGGAGGGGAAGCCACGCCGTGACAGGCCTGGCTTGGAGCAGATGCAGAGCTCCGCCACGGAAGGCCCACTCGATGTCCACAGGCCTGCGGACATCCGCCTCCACGGCTTTTACCAGGTCCAGCAAAGCCTTGAGCTGGCCTTGGGAGAGGCAAGGATCGGAGCCCGCGGCTGTATGGGACACCAGCCGTCCGGAGTCCTTGTCCAAGGTGAAGACATCGGTTTCCACGGTTCCCTGGACAACCTGTTCTCCGAGCCCCCGGGAGGCGGAGACCACGGCTTCGTCGTAGCAATTGCTCACCGGATCTATGGAAAAGACTACTCCCGCCTTGTCGGCGTCGACCAAGCCCTGGACGAGGACAGCGATCCGAGGATGCGCGGAGGCAAGACCCTGCCGCCTCCTGTACGCCCTGGCCCTTGGTTGGGCCGTAGGCCGAGGCGAAGCAGGCCCTGACCGCCTCCTCCAGATCCCGGGCTTGGACGCCGAGTACTGTCTCGTAGCCTCCGGCGAAGGAAGCTTCCAGGCCGTCCTCGTCGGAAGAAGAGGAGCGGACCGCGTACAATCCGCCGATCTTTCCGCTGCGGAACTCGAGCTCCTTCACTGCATTGGACAAGGCATCTTTTCTTTCGGCATCCAGCCTTAGGGAGGATAAAACGTCGCAAAGCACTGCCGCAAGTTCGGCGCTGGCCGAGGCGCTGGCTGCGGCCTTGGAGTCGGCTTCCGCATCAATCAGGCGAGTCCATGCTTCGCACGCCTCAATCTGGGCTCGCCATGGATCGAAGAACGTCCATGGGAGGGCGAAGCCGTCGGGCACCGGAAAACCGGCGTCGGACAATCGCGCGAGCTCGAAGGCCTTTCCGCCTATCGCTTCCTTCGTAGCAGAGGCGAGGCTTCTTCCTTCCGGTTTGAGAGGAACGATGCAAGAGCGGAGTCGGTCTGAGCGGAGTCGGTCTTTTTCTTGGAATTCCATGGTCACCTCGTTCGGTTGGATCCGCGATGGCGTCTTCTTAAATCCGACACCGTGTTGTATGATGCAAAGCTAACCGGCCGTGTCGGTTTCATCAATCGACAATGATCGTGAATGTGTCGGATTACGACGCAAGGAGGAAGGATGAACAAAAGACCGGAGCTTACCGCCAAGACTAAGGGCGCCATAATGGAGGCGTTCTGGCGGCTTTACAAGGCCAAAGGATTGGATTCCATCACTGTGAAGGAAGTGGCGGCCAAGGCAGGATACAACAGGAGCACCTTCTACCAATATTTTCCGGATGTGCCTTCCATACTCCGCCATTTGGAGCTCTCCCTGATCCCCATCCCCTCCTCGCCGGAGGAGTTGCCGCCCCGTGGCGCCTTGGGCGGGGAAGGCGACGATCGGACGCTTCAGGAGTTCATGGAGCTGTATGAAAAAAACAGGGAATACTTCCAGGTGCTTCTAGGAGACAGGGGCGACCCGGCCTTCCGCGGCCGCATAAAGCGGCATGTGCGCCCCCTGGTGCTCGGGATTCTGCGGGCTCCGCAAGGCGCGGGAGAGTTTGAGCGGGAGCTTGCAGCGGAATACCTCATCTCCGCCATGATCGGCGCCCTGGACTTCTGGTTCAGCCGGGAGGAAACTCCTCCTGCGGAGCGATTCCTGGCCTTCATGAACGACATAGTGGAGCGGGGCTTCGGGCGCTGGATCAGGGCTTGATCCGCGTTTCCTGGAATCCTGTCGAAACTAAACACGACAGGAAGACAGGATCGGCAGGATGGACAGGAAAGATCGGATGCACGCCATGCAAAAAGTCAATTCGGGGGGTCCTCGCCTTCGGCGGCCCCACGAATTGACCTGTGGATCCTGTAGATCGTGTTATCCTGTCCTATCAACCCGGAAATCAAAATCAGAATAAGAGGATGGCCTTTCCGGAGTATTTCTCGAAGAGGCTCTTGTTGTACTCGTCGCCGCCGGGGAGGTTCCCGCTGCGGAAAATGGGAGGAGTGTAGCCCTTGGACACCAGATACTTGCAGATCTCGACGGTCAGGTAATCGACGGTGAAGCAGTTGCAGAAGGTCGAGGTGGGTCCGACGTTCTGCTCGCAACCGTCCACGGAGAGGATCGCGTCGCCGTAGGGCAGATGGTTGTTGATGAAAATGTCCACCGACTGGTAGAGGTTCGCCCCCGTGGGGTGGCGGGAGGGATGGTCCTTGGGAATCTTGTCCGCGAAGGACCGGGAAGTGACGGCGATGGAAGTCAATCCCATCTTCTTCGCATAGAGGGCGGAGTCTATGGTCATGGCGTTGATCCCATAGGCGTTGACAATGAGGAGGACCTCGCCGGGAGTCTTCCCGACGCCGTAGGAACTGAGCACCGCGTTGGCGTAGCCCGGAACCCGCTCCACCTTCAGGGATCTGAAGCCGCCGTGACTCAGGTTGGTTCCCGGATCGAGGATGGCGTTGACACAGGCGAAGCCTCCGGCGCGGGAGAACATCTCCTCCACCGCCAGGTTCGAATGCCCGCCCGGGCCGATCACATGGATGACCTTATCCTGCATGATGGAGTCGCCGATCACCGCGGCGGCCTTCTTGATAACCTCGTCCTCGGAGCTGATCTCCTCGAAAAGCGAAGTGATGATTTTTTTGTACTGCTCGATCTCCTTGTTCATGGACCCTTCCTTATAAATGTATTTTTCGGCGGCGAAAATGCCTAGGCCGCCGCATGAAAAAAGAATAACTTGATGCAGTCGCACGCCGGATCCTTCTTTATCGCGTGATACAAACCCGGCGGCACGATGAAACAAGAACCCGGCGAGATCGGGAATTCCCTATCTCCCACGAGAGCCTTCCCCGATCCCGAAAGGACGAAAAATCCCTCCTGGTCCTCATGGACCCCGCCCGGGCCGTATTCCGCCTGGGAATAGGACAAAAGCCCAGTCCTGCAGCCTGCAATGCAGCCGTTTTCCCCGGAAAGGAGAGGAATGTAAAAGTAATCCCCGAAATCCACAGGGGCGACCTCCGATTCGTTCACATGAAGCTCCATGTACACCCTCGGACTAAAAAATCGATTCCAGTTCGACGCCCTCGTGGGGATCCTTACCCTTGAAGAGCTCGACCAACCTGGGAATCATGAAAACCGCGGAAAAGAAGGCGAACACAGGAAGGGCGGCGTAGGACCAGACCATGGACCACTGGATGGAGGGGAAAATCAACGAAACCTTGGTAGCCGCGGTCCGAATCCCCGTGAGGAACAGCATCACGAAGAAGCCGAAGCTCACGAGGGAAATGATGATGTACAGACCCTGCCGCAACTTCGCAGGCAGCTTCTTGGCCAGGAAATCCATGAACAGATGTTCCTTGTAATGGATGCACGCCGCCATGGAAAGACAGATCATCCATACGACGCAGATGACACTGAAATCCGACACCCACAGGAAGGAATAGTTGAAGGCCGAGCGGCTGACGATTTCCAGCATGTTCACCAAGAAAATCGCGAAGAATAAAAGGCTGGAGACGAAGAGCTGGAATTCGGCGACCTTGTCAAATATCTTTTTCATCTTCCTACCTCGCTACGCCGAACACCAGGTTCGGAAGCCATGTCACCACCCAGGGCACATAGGTGATCACGATAAGGGACACCAGCAAGGCGCCTACGAAGGGCAGGGAAGCCCGGGCGATGCGCTCGAAGGAAAGGCCAGATAGCTTCGATTCTATGAAAAGTAGCCCGCCTACCGGGGGAGTCAAAAGCCCGATCATGAGATTGCTGATTATCACGATGCCGAAATGGGTTTGGTCGATGCCGAGCTTGGCGGCTATAGGCAGGAGCATGGGGCAGAAAATCAGCATGGCGGGGACTGCGTCCATGATCATCCCTAGGAAAAGGAAGAATATGTTTATGAAGATCAGGAACACGAAGGGAGAGGGATTGTATTGGAGGACCAGTAGTTCCAAGGTTTTACCGAGGCCTTCGACGGCGATCAGGTAGGAGAAGATTCCCGCCACGGCGAAGAGGGCCATGATGGTGGCCGAGAATTGGGCTGTCTTCTTGAATACCGCGAGAAGGCTCTTGATGGTGATCTTCTTGTAGACAAAAGCGCCGATCACAAGCACATAGGCCGAGGCAAGGATGGCGATCTCCGTGATGGTGGCGATGCCCGTGAATACCCCGGCTATGATGATGACAGGGGCGAGGAGGGAGAGGAGGGATTCGCGGAACACCTTCCAAAAACCCTTCCAGGTCATCCGGTATTCGTCGGTGGGCAGAAGGTTCATCTTCCGGATCTTTACGATTACGAGGACATGGAGGCATCCGGCCATGATGAGGCCGGGGATCATGGCACCGAGAAACAGCCTTCCTATGGAGAGGTTGGTGATGAGGGCGAGGAAGACCATGGGAATGCCGGGGGGAATGATGGGCCCCAACACGGCCGCCGCGGCGTTCAAGGCGGCGGAAAAGTCCTCGTCGTAGCCCTGTTTTTTCATCTGGGGAAGGAGGATGGGGGAGATGGCCGCGGCGTCCGCGGGGCCTGATCCCGAAACGAGGGAAAAAATCACGTTGACGATGATGCAGGCGTGGGCCAGCCCGCCCTTGATCTTGCCGATGAAAAAGAGGGCGAATTTCAGGGTCTTGTCCGTCATGCCCGAGACGTTCATGAGCTCCCCAACGAGGATGAAGAAGGGGATGCAGAGCAGGGACATGTTGGAAAGCCCATTGACCATGTTGTTCGAGATCAGGGAGATCGGGCCGTTTCCGGTGGCGAAAAGGTACGCGCTGCCGGCCACCGCCATGGAAACGAAAATGTCCATGCCGAGGAACATCAGCAAAAACATCACGATGAAAATAATGAGTATAGCCATGCAATTCCTCCAGGCCTGGCGCGGCGGGAAGGCGCGGCCCCGGTGCGGGACCGGACCTTCCCGCCCTCAATCGAGGGATCTTCTATTGCTTGAAATTCGCCTTGAACTGGAAAATCTTGTCCACCGTGCCCGTGGGCCAGAGCTGTCCGGCCTTGTCGAACTCCTGGTAGATATTGGCTCCCAGCTTGTCCTGGATGGATTTGACGTCCACTTCCACGTAGGTCATGTTCTTCTTGAGGAATTCCATGGTGGCGTTGATCTGGGCGGCGATCTGCTCTGCCTCGAACTTGCAGGCCTGGACCGCGGCGTCCTTCACGATGGCGCGCTGGGCGGGAGACATCTGCTTCCATACGTTTTCGCTGATGAATATGGCGGAAACGTCCCTGATGTAGTCGGTCTTCATCAAATACTTCTGGACCTCGAAAAGGCTTGCGGTTCTCGCCGTGATGAAGTTGTTTTCCTGCGCGTCCACCGTGCCCTGGCGCAGGGCCAGGTACAGGTCGGCGAAGGGAACCACCACCGGCGTGGCGCCCAGCTTCCTCATGGTCTGCTGGACAAGGGCAGACTCGGCTGTCCGTACCTTGAGGCCGACGAAGTCGGCGGCGGATCTGACTGGCTTGTTGGAGGTCAGCTGCCGGGGAGGAAGCTCGCCGACCGCGGCGAGGACCCGCACTCCTGTTTTGGCCGCCGCTTCCTCGAACCAGACCTGGCCAACCTCGGAATCAAGGAAGGCCTGCAGTTGGCTGTAATTGTCCCAGATGAAGGGAGCGGAGACGGCGTTGAACACCTTCGCTCCGCCGAGCCAGCTGTAGCAGGACAGAGTGTTGTAGAACAGGTCGGTTATCCCGTTGGGCATGCCGCTGAGCATGTCGTTGATGGAACCGAGGACGCTGTTGTTGAAGGTCTTCACCGTGATATTCGCGCCGGCGTTCTTGGCCACCAACTCGGCGAACTTCTCCATGGCCTTACTCGCCGGGTCTTCGGGGGTCTTGATTCCGGCGAGCTTTAGATTGAACTTTTTCTCCGCCGAGCCTCCGGGGGCCTGGGCGAACACTGCCGACGCCAGGAGCGCGAGGGCTACCAATACTGCAATGCTTTTCCGCATTTCCTTTTCCTCCTTGGAAAATCCTATATGGAACCTGCGCCTTGGGAGGGCAGGTCGATCCCCATGCGGGTGGAGGAGCTTTGCGCCGGTTCTTCTGCGGCGCCGCTCCAGGCGAGGGCTTCCTTGAAATGCTCGATGAGTTTCTGCTTGACCTTGGCGGGGTTTTTCTCCTCTATGGCGTTGACCAAGGCTTCGTGGAGATTGACGAACTCCGTCATATCCTGGGTGCGATACCGATTCATGAGGGTGAGGCTGCGCTGGACGGTGGCGAAAATTTTGATGAGGCTCAGGAGCAGGGCGTTGCCCTGGTCCCGGTAGAGGGAAAGATGGAAGAGTGTGTGGAGCTGGATCATGGAGGTCTCGCCTCCCCCGTCGGCGTTGAGGCGGCGCATGGCGTCCAGGATGTCGCGCAGCTGGCGTATCTGGGCTTCGCTGTAATGCCCCGTGTACCGCTCAAGAAAGACACCCTCCAGGGAAATCCTCACGTCCAGGATGTCCGCGAAGTCGTTTCTATCCATATCGATGCCGTAGCTGAGGTTCTCAAGGATCGCGTCGAAGTTGAAGGGCTTCAAGAATCTCCCTATGCCGGGGCGCACTTCGATTATTCCCAGGGCTTCGAGGCTTTTAAGGGCTTCGCGCACCGCCGTCCTGCTGACGTTGAGGCGGTTCGCCAGCTCAAGCTCCGTGGGGACGGGATCCCCCGCCTTGAGTCCGCTCTTGGTGAAGTAGAGCTTGAGGTTTTCCTTCACCACGCTGGAGAGGTTCTGCCTATCGATGCTTTTTAGCTCAGCGACCATAGACCACTTCCCCGTTTATCACGCAGGTTTCGACTGTCAGCGCTTCTTCCCCGCTTTGGGCGGGACGGAACATTGTCAGGCAGGCCGGCGTTCCCATCGTGAACTTTAGGCTTTCCTTGGGAAGCCCCAAGAGGCGCGCGGGGTTGGCGGTGCAGAGCGCGACGGTCTGGGGCAGGGACATCCCCGTGGCCTTGGCGAACCGTGCTATGCATCGGTCCAGGAGATGGCCCGCACCGGCCAGGAACTCCGTGCCCAAGAGGCTTATGTGCCCGTCGGGGTGGACCTCCACGGATATGTCGCCCCAGCTGCGCGGTCCGGGAGGACTGCCAGCCAGGAAGGCCACATCGCTGACCAGAATCAGGCGCTCCATTCCCTTGGCCCTGGAGAAGACTTTGAGAACGTCGTCGGGCAGATGGAAGCCGTCGCCTATAATGGAGGCGGAAAGCCTATCTTCGGCGAGTTGGTTCCAGATGTAGTTCCTGAGGCGGGGCATCGTGGCGTTGCTGCCGTTGCCCAGGTGGGTGGAAAGCCTGGCTCCGGCGGCTACAGCGTCGCGGATGCGCTCTTGGGTTGCGGATGTGTGGCCGATAGAGGCCACGACTCCCAGGGTGGTTATTTTTTCGATGAACTCGATGGCGCCTTCGGTCTCCGGTGCCAAGGTGACTATGCGGATCAATCCTTCCGCAGCTTCCTGCCATTCCTTGAACTCTTCAAAATCCGGATTCCTCACATGTTTCTTGTCGTGGGCGCCCCGCGGTCCGTCCAAGGGGGAGATGTAGGGGCCTTCCACGTGGATGCCGGTGATGGCTGTCCTGGCAAATGCGCTTTCCTTTCGCGCCTTGGCGATAGCGCCGCAGCCTTCGGTGATCCGCTCCCGGGCACCGGTGATGATGGTGGCGAGGTGGCGGGTGGTTCCCGAGGAGCCTATGGCGCGGATGATTTTCTCTATGCTGGGGGTGTCGAGTCCGGGGCTGGAGTAGTCTATCCCCGCGTAGCCGTTCACCTGGAGGTCGATGAAGCCGGGGCAGAGGTAAGGCAGGGCTTTTACGTCCTTTCCGTCCTGAGGCTTTGTTCCAGGGGATAGGGGTTGGACGCGGCTGACAAGGTCATCCGCAATGTCGACTCGGATCGGCATCCCGCTCAGTATATCGATCCCCTCATATGCGGCAGTATGGGGCTGCGGCGTGGGTAGGTGTATGTTGTATGACATCCTACCCCAAGGATTGAACGGTTTTTCCAATCTGTCAAGATAAAAACGATCAGGGTGAAAACAGGCAGGAGGACAGGATCGGCAGGATGGACAGGAGAGATCGGATGCGCGCCATGCAAAAGGTCAATTCGGGGGGTCAATTCGTGGGGTCCTCGCCTTCGGCGGCCCCACGAATTGACCCCACGAATTGACCTGTCGATCCTGTAGATCGTGTTATCCTGTCCTACTATCTTAGTCCTACCATCCCTGTCCAATTCTTCAGAATTTCGCGTGGGAGAAGAGGTAGTCCAGGTAGCGGGATTTCATCTGGCGGCTGGCCATGATCTGCTTGGCCGGGGGCAGTTTGAGGATGACCCCCAGGACAGCCGCCATGGCGCGGTGCGAGCCCAGGGCCTGGTTGTCGAAGATGAGATTTTGCAGCTTTCCGCGCTCGATGGCCATGAGGACGGTGCGGTGGGCGGAATTGACCGGCGTGATAACCCGCTTCTCCCGGGAATCCATGGCGATTGCGCCTTTGGGACAAGCGTGGGCGCAGACGCCGCAACCCAGGCAAACCGAGA
>VKGY01000048.1:8543-20488 GCA_008080685.1 Spirochaetota bacterium | reverse complement strand
CGAGATGTCCACCAGGGCCTTCTTGCGCTTCGGGTCTCGGGGGTCGCCAGCGCTCACCATGCCCATGGCTTCCACGGGGCAGACCTGGGCGCAAAGGCCGCAGCCCGTGCAGGTTTCCGCCGCCACGCGGGGCAGGAAATTCGTGGTGCTGATGGGATTGAGTACGGCGAATCTTTTTGCGGCCAGCATGGCTTCGCAGCAGCAGCCGCAGCAGTTGCAGACGAAAGAAACCGATTCGCGGACATTTTCTCCAAACTGCACCAAGTTGTGCGCTATAGCCTTGTCCAGGAGGTCTAGGCATTCCTTCTCGTCGACGTTGCGCGCCACTCCATGTTTCACCAGGGATTGGGCGACGCCGTTGAAGGTCAGGCAGATGTCCATGGGGGCGTCGCAGGCCCGGCCCAGGTGGCTCATCTTGTGCCTACAATAGCAGGTTCCCACGCCGCGGTGGGACGCGGAGCGTATGACCTCGCTGGCCTTCTCGTAATCCAGGATATAAAGGCGATTTTTCTCCGACAAGGAGGGTTCATTGACAAAGACTCGGCCCAATTGGGTTTCTCCGCTTGCGAAAAGGTTCTTGACGAAATCCTCCTCCACGTTGAGGTACTGGAAATACAGCTCGGCCAGAAGCTTCTGGTCATAGCGGTTCCCGACGCGCATCATAGAGAACTCAAAAAAGCCCGCCATGGGCGGCGGCATGCAGAACACCTGGCCGCCATCAGGATCTTCGGTGTCCAGCATCATCCCTCGGGACGCCACGTCTTCCAAGCGCCTTCGCGCCTCGGCCTCGCTGGTTTTCCAGATCGAGGCCGCCGCAGCTGCGGTAAAAGGCTTTAGGGGCAAAAGGGCGACCTCCTCGGCCTCCTTTTCCGAGAACAACACGGAGAGGATCTTATACAGGAGTTCTCCCGGAGGCGCCCCTTGGGGCATGAGGTTGATCCTTTGGGCCAACTGGCTGTAGCCATTTTTCAGGGTGTGGTGGGCCATGGGAAAATTATAAGTTGAGCCTGGCGCGGGCACAATGGCGGAAAGACTATCGCCCGAAGGCCGCCTTAACGCCTGCATATATGATAAGACTGTCGGAAAGGCCTCCCAGGGCCGATTCGCCTCCCGGGAAGCTCACTTTGCCGAAGACGCCGCCGCCCAGGATAAGGAAGCCGCGCCTGCCCGGGGACCACCAGAGGGACAGATCGGGAATCAGGACGGGAGCGGCAAGGAATGAGAATCCCGAGTCCGAATATCCGGCTACGGCTCCCCCTCCGAGTCTAGTCGTGGCGACAAGGGATCCCCGTCGCCACTCGGCCAGCAGTTCCGGCCAGGCATAGCCTCCGAAGCTTGTCCCAACCAGGTACCCGAGGCTTCTTATTCCCGCTCCAAGGCCGAAGGAACCCGGCCGCGGGCCGCCGAAAGGAAATATATAGGAAATGCCCGCCTCGGCGAGGGGGAGGGGGAGGGGGATAGCTCCCTCCAGGGTCAACGCTCCCTCCGACTCGCGAATGATTGAATCGCGGCCGCTCCAGCGGCAGACTTCGACTTCATAAGCGCCTCCTTGGGACGAACTTCTCCATCCTACACTCAAGTATAATGCAAGGCCCTTGCTAAAAATTGTTGAAAAATCGCGCAACCGCCTTGGGGGAGGCGGGGTATCGGGAAGTGGGGACGTGTATGTCCATGCAAATCGGCCGCCTCGACGTTGGCCGGGCAAGGCCGGAAAGGAGCATCAGATGATGTGTCGTCGCGCGCGATGCGGAACTGCTTCTCTCGGGACCATAATCGGAATTGCCGCGGTCATCCTTGTTTCTTTGTCCGCGGCGGGCTGCGACTGGCTTTTCGGGGCTGAGCCTGAGGCCTATGTCGCGGGCTACTACGGGAGCGGAAGTTCCGACAGCGTCGCCTGCTATTGGGAGGGCTCGACGCGCCAGGATCTGCCGTCCAACGGCTTTGCCGCGGAAGCCTGGGGCATTTCTTTCATAGGGGATACCGTCCTGGTTGCGGGCACCTACAAGAACGCCTTGGCCCAGCATGTGGCCTCCATGTGGAAGGATGGGGTCAGGACTGACCTTCCGGCCCCTGTGACCTCGGACGACACCAGGGCTGTGGGAGCCTTCGGCTACGGGAGCGACGCGTACATAGCTGGGTTCTATTACAACAACTCCTTGGGCCGCTTTGTCGCCTGTTATTGGAAGAACGGCATCGCCACATCCTTGGCTGCCCCGGGAATGGATTTCGCCAAGGCGGACGCGATCGCCGTGGACGGCTCGACGGTGCGGGTCGTGGGTTTCCACGCCGCGACGAACGAAAAGGCCTGCATCTGGACGGACGGAACCCGGGCCAACTTGCCTGTCCCTGTGACGGCGACAAAGTCCCGGGCTTACGCCATCCATGTTTCAGGCGGGCACGTGTACGTGGCGGGCTACCATAGCGACGGCTCCGTGAAGACAGCCTGCGTCTGGTCGGATGGTGTCCGGACCGATCTTTCCTCCGGAACCGATGGGAGCGCGGGGGGGGTCTTCCACGCCGACGGAACAACCTACGTCGCTGGCTACCTCAAGGACGCTTCCGTCGCGGTGGCCTCCTTGTGGTCCGGCGCGAGCCATGCCTTCCTTTCCGCCATCTCGGGCAAGCTGTCCGGCACTTCGGGGGTTGCGGTTTTCGAGGACTCTGTCTATGTCTCCGGGTTCTATGGGAATGCGAGCGACATCGCGGTTCCCTGCTATTGGCTGGATGGAGTCCGCGCCGACCTGCCCACCGCCGGCGGCCTGGCGGGCTTCGCCACAGCTGTGGCGGCGCGTTGACCCTTCGGCAGCGCGCGGGCTGGGAGTGGGCTGAGCTGCGGTAGTGGACCGGTGCGCACGGGTAGGCTAAGGTGGGGGCTGGGAGTTGTAGCGGCCGGGAGGGCAGGGTAACGAATAGGACGGGATACCAGGATTTTCAGGATTTACAGGGCGCCGGGTTTGCGGGCGGGGATCCTGTGGATCCTGAAGATCTTGGCATCCTGTCCTATTTTTTTTCCTTGCGGGTCACAGGTCAACTCCTGGGGTCTGACCCCATAAATTGAATATGGTACAATGGCTCCATGTTTGAACCGAAGATTGTCGCCCTTTTGCCCAACCACCACCTCATGGACAACCTGCAGGCGGTGCAGGAGAAGATGGGCGTGGACTTTCCCAAATACCATAAGCAAGTCCAGGAAGCCCTGGTGCTCGCCCGCAAATCAGTGCAGGAAGGGGCCAAAGTCATCATAAGCAGGGGACTCACCGCCGAATACCTAAGGAAATTCCTGGACGTGCCGGTGGTGGAGATCGAGTACGACTTTTTCCAGTTCGCCGAAGCGATGCGCAGGGCCCTGCGGTTCTCCGACGCCGTGGCGGTCATAGGCTTCATAGACGCCTACCGCCTGGCCGAGCAGGCCGTGGAGTATGTGCGGCGGGAAGGCCAGGACATCAGAGTGAGGATCCTGGAGACCTCGGCGCAGATCGAGGACACGGTACGCGATCTGGGAGAGGAAGGCTTCAGAGTCTTCGTGGGCGGGAACACCGTGGTGCGCAACGCCAGGGCCTTGGGCTACGAAGGCGTGTACGTCGAGCCCAACGAAAAAGTCATCCAGGCGGCGATTGAAAAAGCCCAGTACGAACTGAGGATCTACCTGGACAGGGAAGAAAAATTCAAGACCATCCAAGCTATTGTAAACTGCGCCGCCAACGGAATATTCGCCGTGGACGGAACCGGAGCGGTCACCGAGGCCAATCCCATGGCCAGGAAGCACCTCCTTGCAGCCAGCCCGGGCACGGCTTACCCCGCATCGATCAAAGACATCATGCCAGGCTCCAAGCTCCTCGCGACAATCAAGAGTGGCTAACCCATGGATGAGGACTTCGTCACCATCGGTGGTACCGAATTGGTCATGAGCTCGGCCCCGGTGATCGTGGACGGCCAGATACGGGGCGCCGTGGCGACGATCCAGGAAATCGGACAAATCCAGGACCTGGACCAAAAAATCCGCAAGAAAAAACTCCACAAGGGTCACATCGCCCTGAAGACATTCTCGGACATCCTGGGCGAAAGCGAAGCCATGAAAACCTGCAAACGCACCGCCCTCCATTTCGCCGGCGTGGATGGCACCGTCCTCATCCTGGGAAAAACCGGGACCGGGAAGGAAGTATTCGCCCAGAGCATCCACAACGCCTCGCGCAGGGCGCAAAAACCCTTCGTGGCGGTCAACTGCGCCGCCCTGCCCTCAAGCCTCCTGGAGAGCGAGCTTTTCGGCTATGCCAAGGGCGCCTTCACGGGAGCCAGGACCGAAGGCAAGGCGGGCATCTTCGAACTCGCCCATACGGGAACCATATTCCTGGACGAAATCAGCGAGATCCCGCCCGAGGTCCAGGCGCGCCTCCTACGGGTAGTCCAGGAAAGGGAAATCACCAGGATAGGGGACGACAAGGTGATCCCGGTGGACGTGCGCATCATCGCCGCCACCAATCGGGACCTCCTTGAGGAAGTCCGGGAACACCGCTTTAGGGAAGACCTCTACTACAGGCTCAGCGTCCTCGAGCTCAACCTGCCGCCCCTGTCCCGGCGCAGGCAGGACATCCCCGACCTGGCGAGACACTTCATAGCCTCCGCCTGCCTCAGCGCAGGCCGGCCCTGCGTGGAGGCCCAGGATGAAGCGATTGATATCCTCAAAACCCTGCCCTTGAACGGCAACGTGAGGGAACTGGCCAACATAGTGGAAAAAACCCTGGTCATGGCGAATTTCAAGGCTTTCGACCTAGCGGCGGTGCGCCAGGCGGCGCGGCTGGAAGAGCCGCCCGAGGAAGAGCCCACGATGGGGAGCCCCGGACCCTGCGGCCGCCTTGCCGCGGCTGAAAAGGCCCTGATACTCCAAGCCCTGGAAGAATGCAGAGGCAATAGGACGGCGGCCGCGCAAAGCCTCGGTATAAGCCCCACAACCCTTTGGAGGCGGCTCAAAGCCTTGCGCGCCTGTCCTTGAACGGAGGAATATTCAATTTGAAATTTCATTGTGAAAAAGCATTTCATAATGAAATACGTTGCTTTGGGACTGATGTGAGGCCTCGGGCTAGACCTGGCGGACCATCCGCGAAGATTGCAGGAAAACGTGATGATACCGCAGGGTCAAGGGCGGGATGCCGGCCTGCGGGCTGGCGATTCGGCGCTTTGATAAACTTGGCACGCAAATTGCTCAATACTAGTGGCGCCAAGGAGTCGCCATCCCCATGATCCTAACCCTCGCCGGCCCCTACCCCAAGGAAGTCCCCGGGCTTATCCGGGAGCTCCTTCCCCCAGACCTCGCCCTCCGTGAAATAAAGGACCAGGAAAGCCTGGATGCGGCCCGGGACCTGGAGATCGTGATCCTGAGGACCTTAAGGATGGGTGGAGCCCTCATCGAGGCCAACCCGGGGCTTAGGCTCATCCAGCGCTGGGGTGCGGGCTACGACACCGTGGACATCGAAGCGGCGGGAAGGCGAAAAGTTCCCGTGGCCGTGGCCGCGGGGGTCAACTCCAACGCCGTGGCGGAACACGCCCTCCTTCTCATCCTCGCCTGCCTACGGCACCTGACCGCCCTGGACGCCTCCATGAAGCGTGGCCTCTGGGACAGGACGAAGTTCGCCCAGAACTCCTACACCATCGCGGACAAGACCCTAGGCCTCCTGGGCTGCGGCGCCATAGGACGGCTGGTGGCTGAAAAAGCCAGGGCCTTGGGCGCCCGGGTCAAATACTTCGACGCCTTCAGGCTTTCGGAGCGGGAAGAAAAGGCCCTGGGCATCGAATACGCCTCCTTCGACGAAGTGGTTTCCTCGAGCGACATCATCACCCTCCACCTCCCACTCCTGGAAGGAACGAAAAACATCATGGATCAGGCGGCTCTGGCCGCCATGAAACCGGGATCTGTCCTGGTGAACACCTCCCGGGGAGGCCTTGTGGACGAGGCCGCCCTGGCCAAGGCCCTGGTCGAAGGCCCCCTCATGGCCGCCGCCCTGGACAGCTTTTCCGAGGAGCCCTATCCCGCGGACGGCCCCCTTATGGGCCTTGAAAACCTAATCATGACCCCCCACATGGGCGGATCGGTGGTCGACCTCACCCTGCCCATGGTACGGAAAGTGGCCGCCAACGCCCTGGCGGTCATGAACGGAAGGCCCCTGCCCCGGCGGGACATGGTAAACCAGGCGGCTTGCGGCTACCCCGCGGAATAGCGGCCGAGAAAGCCTGGCCATAGCAAGGAGATTTGGATGGAACACGATTTTGAAGCCTACGCCTGCTCGATAGTCCGAGGAGGCACCAGCAAGGGCCTCTTTTTCAAGGCGAACGAGCTCCCCGAACCGGGAGAGACCAGGGACAGGATAATCCTGCGCCTCTTGGGCAGCCCCGATGTGCGCCAGATAGACGGCCTGGGGGGAGCCAATTCCCTCACCTCCAAGGTGGCCATCGTAGGTCCCTGTGCCAGGCCCGATGCGGATGTGGACTACACCTTCGGCCAAGTATCCGTGGACAAGCCCAAGATCGACTGGCAGGGAAACTGCGGCAACCTCACCTCCGCGGTGGGCGTCTTCGCGGTCAACCAGAACCTCGTGGGGGTGGAAGAGCCCGAGACCATAGTGCGGATCTTCAACACCAACACCTTCAAGATCATCCATGTCCGCGTGCCTGTCCGGAACGGGAAGGCCGAGGCCACCGGCAATTTTTCCATCCATGGAGTGCCCGGCTCAGGGCCCAGGATCGAAGTCCAGTTTTTCGATCCCGCAGGGGGCGTCACCGGCAAGCTCCTTCCCACGGGGAAGGCCAAGGATCTGGTGGACCTGGGAGAGAGGGGGAAATTCACCATTTCCATCGTCGACGCCGTCACTCCCGTGGTCTACATGCGCGCCGAGGAACTGGGCCTTACGGGAACCGAGCTCCCCACGGAAGTGGAGGCCATGCCCAAGGTCCTTGCCCTGATGGAAGCGGTCAGGTCCAAGGCAGCCGAGCTCTCCGGCATAGTCGAAAAGGCCGAGGAGGCGACGGAAAAGAGCCCCGCCTATCCAAAAATCGGCTTTGTGACCTCTCCCAAGGACTACACCAATCCGGATGGGAAAAAGATTCCGGCATCCGGCGTGGACCTGGTCGCCCGCCTTGGATCGATGCAGAAGATGCATAGGGCCTATATGATAGGCGGGGCCGTATCGACCGGAGCCGCCTCCCTCATACCCGGCACCGTGGTCTGGGACGCCTTGAGCGATAGGGCGAAGGCGGACGGGAGGACCCTGGTGATAGGCCATCCCTACGGACCCATGGAAGTGGGGATGGAGAGCGAAGGCGAAGATATAAGGAAGGTTACGGTATTCAGGACGGCCCGGGTATTGATGGACGGGGTAGCCTACCTCCCCTCCGACGCCCTGCCGGATGGGAAAAAGGAGTAAAGGGTGGAAAAGAAATTCGCCGATCTCAGGTCGGGGATCGTGATCGTCCTGGCCTGCGCACTCATATATTTTTGGCTGATCCCAGCTCAGATACGGTATAGGGGACAGGCTGAGATAGGCCCCGATTTCTTCCCGCGCCTTCTAGTGGTCTGCGGAGGAATCTGCGGAGCCATCATAGCCTTCCAGGCGGCCATGAAGCTGAAAAAGGCCGGCAAGCTCACCCCAAAGGCCCTTCTTGCGGATCCCCAGGCTAGGGTGAACTTCAAAAAATACGCGCGCCACGGGATATTCCTCGGTTCGGCCATCCTCTACATGGTCGCCATGCAGTACATAGGCTTTCCCGCGGCCAGCGTCATCTACCTGGCGGCCTTGCTTCTGTTTTTCGGCCATTCCAAGCCCCTTGTTAGCCTGGCGCTCTCGGCGGTGTATGTGGCGGTGGTATACCTGGTATTTACCTACGCCTTTAAGATCAGCTTTCCCAAAGGCTTTTTGGGATTTTAGGGCGAAGGAGAACATACCGTGGATATATTGATCGAATCCTTCATGCAGTTCGTCTCAATCCAAGTGATCCTAGGCATCGTGGCGGGCGTCGTGGTGGGCATAATCGGCGGAGGCTTGCCGGGCATAAGCCCCTCAATGTGCATCGCCCTCTTGCTGCCCATAAGCCTCTACCTTCCAGCCCCCGTGGCAATAGGCCTCATGATGGGCTCTTATCAGGGCTCGATGTTCGGCGGCTCGATCTCCGCCATCCTCATCAACACCCCGGGAACGGCCAGCGCCGCTGCCACAACCATCGACGGCTACCAGATGGCATTGAAAGGCCAGTCAGGCAAGGCCCTTCTCATGGCCTTGTACGCCTCCTGCGCGGGCGGACTCATCGGCACGGTCATTCTCCTTGCCATGGCCAAGCCCCTTTCCACCATAGCCCTCAAGTTCGGTCCGCCTGAGTACTTCGGCCTCATGCTTCTTTCCCTGGCCTTGATCGCGGGCATCTCGGGGAAATCCCTTCTAAAGGGTCTGGTTTCGGGCCTTCTGGGCCTTTTCCTGGCCGTGGTGGGCATGGACCCCATCCTCGGCACCCGGAGATTCACCTTTAAGAACATAAACCTGGCTGACGGCCTTCAGACCCTCTCGGTATTCATCGGCGTATTCGCCCTCTCGGAAATCCTGACCCAGCTTTCGGAAAGCCGGGCCCAGCTGTACAAGAAGGCCGATCCCTTGAGCGTGGTGGACAACAAGCTCAGCTTCAAGGAATTCTGGGGCCAGCGGATGAACATCCTCAAATCGTCGATCATCGGCGCCCTGATCGGCGTCCTGCCCGGGATAGGCGGGTCGACGGCTTGCTTCGTGGCCTATGCCGAGGCCCAGCGCGGCTCAAAGCATCCTGAGAAATTCGGCACCGGCATCCTGGACGGAATAGCGGCACCGGAATCGGCAAACAACGCCGTGGCGGGCGGCGCCCTGGTTCCCCTCCTTACCCTAGGCATACCAGGGGACGTGGTCACCGCCATACTGGTGGGGGCCCTCATCGCCCATGGCATAAAGCCGGGACCGCTTCTGTTCATCGAGGACATCGGCAGCGTCTACACCATCTACATCGCCCTGTTTTTCGCAGTGATTTCCCTTTTCTTCATCGGAAAGCTCGGCATTCCGGTCTTCGCCAAGGTGGTGAAGCTCCGCAAGGCCACCTTGCTGCCCATGATTTTCATCATCTGCGTGGTGGGAACCTATTCCAACCGAAGCAACATCTTCGATGCCATGATGATGATAGGCCTAGGAGCCCTCGGCTTCATCCTGAAGAAAAACCGCTTCCCCATAGCGCCCCTTGTCATCTCATTCGTCATCGGCGCCCAGCTTGAAATGAGCCTGAGGCAGAGCCTCATCCTTTCGGACATGAGCCTTGCCATATTCTTCACCAGGCCAATAGCTCTTGTCCTCATTGTTACTTCCGTAGTCTTCTGCTATTTCATGGTGCGACGCAACATGAAGGCGCCTCCCTCCGCCAAGGAAGAAAATTGACCGTGGTCTAAGGTTTTGAAGCTGTAAAAGTATCGCCTTCCGGCGGGCGAGGGGACTGTAAGCCCCCGACGCGGCTGGAAAAAAATAGAGAAGGAGCATGAATATGAAGAAGACAGCACTGGCCCTCGTATTGGCCATCCTCACCCTCCCGGCCCTCTTTGCCGCCCCCAATTTCCCGGTCAAGCCCGTGGAAGTGGTGGTAGGCTTCGCCGCCGGCGGCGGCACTCACCTTGCAGCGGAACTCTTGACCGTGGAAGCCCCCAAGTTCCTTGGCCAGCCTATCCAGATGCCCATCTCCCTTTACATGGACTCCGTGGACTTCGGAGAAAACGACTTCGTAGGCCTGGCGTTGGCCTCGGATGTAGCCCCCTTGCTCGCAGTCCGGGCGGACGCCCCCTTCAACAGCGCCAAGGAAATGAAGGACTGGATCGCCGCCAACCCTGGAAAATTCTCCTGGTCTCATCCTGGCGTGGGCTCGACTCTCCATGTCCTGGGCGCCAACATGCTCTACGCATTGGGTGTCACCAAGCAGGTCAAGGAAGTCCCCTTCAGGGGTACCAACGAAGGCATATCCGCTGTCCTTGGTGGGCATGTGACCGCCGTCTCCTCCTTCCCCGCCACGGTGCTGGAGCAGGTGCGGGCCGGAAAGATGAAGGTCATCGGTGTCTCGGCCCCCAAGAGAATCCCTGAGCTTCCCAACGCCCCCACCTTCTTGGAGCAGGGATTCAAGGCCACCCTCACCTCCACCCGGGGAATCTTCGCCCCCGCCAAGACCCCCAAGGACGTCCTTGGAATCCTGGACAAGGCCTTTGCCAAGATCATCCAGAGCGAAGACTTCCAGAAGCGCGCCATTAAGCTGGGCGAGCCCGCGGTCTACGCCGACGCGGCCACCTTCAACGAGATGTACCGCGACCAGCTCGTCATGATCAAAGCCCTGCTCAAGGAAATCGGCCTCACCAAATAAGGGGCCGCAAAAAGCCGCATGAGCCCGGGCGACGCGCAATCCCGGGCTTTTTAAAAGGAGATGACCATGTCCAACATAGGTTTCAGGGTCTTCGCGTCCATGGCCAGGCCGGACCGGGAGCTGATAGAAAAATTCCGGGACATCCCGGTGGCGAACATCTGCGACACCATGGGCCGGATCTACGGTCTGGACACTAGGGTCAAGCCTTACAACTCAGTCCGCCTCCTGGGGCCCGCCTTCACGGTCAAGGTTCCCCTAGGGGACAACCTCATGTTCCACAAGGCCCTGGACATGGCCCAGCCTGGGGACATCATCGCCGTGGACGGGGAGGGCTGCATGGACCACTCGCTCTGCGGCGAGATCATGATGCGCACCGCGGTCAAGCGAGGCATCGCGGGCTTCCTCATAGGGGGATGCATCAGGGATGTGGAAGCCTTGGCCGGCCTGCCCCTTGCGGTCTACGCCATGGGTGTCCAGCCTAAGGGGCCTTACAAGAACGGACCGGGAGAGATCAACGTGCCCATAGCCATCGGGGGCCAGGCTATACTGCCCGGCGACCTCCTGGTGGGCGATGCGGACGGCGTGGTGGTGATACGTGCGGCGGATGCGGCGGAAGTCCTTGCCAAGGCGCTCAAGCACTTCGCCATGGAGGAGGACAAGTTCCGGAAGATCGAAGAAGGAACCTTGGACAAGTCCTGGGTGGACGAAACCCTGGCCAAGAAGGGCTGCGAGTTGGTGGCGTCATGAACCTTTTGGAAAAACTGATCGGCGGGCACCTCCTGGAAGGAAGTCTCCGCGCAGGAACAGAAATCGCCATAAAAATCGACCAGACCCTCATGCAGGACGCCCTGGGCACCATGTCCTGCCTTCAGTTCGAGGCCATGGGCATGGAGAGGACGGCTACGGAGTTCTCCATACTCTACGTGGACCACAACACCCTGCAGACAGGCTTTGAGAACGCTGACGACCATCTCTTCCTCAGGACCTTCTGCAAAAAATTCGGCCTCTACTATTCCCGGCCGGGCAATGGCATTTGCCACCAGGTCCATCTGGAACGCTTTGGGATTCCGGGGAAAACTCTCCTTGGCACAGATTCCCACACCCCCACCTGCGGCGCCCTGGGCATGCTGGCCATAGGCGCGGGCGGGTTGGACGTGGCGGTGGCTATGGGCAACGGGACCTACCACCTCACCATGCCTAAGGTGATCCGGGTTGAGCTCAAAGGTTCGCTGCGCCCCGAGGCCAGCGCCAAGGACATCATCCTTTCGCTTTTATCCATCCTCACGGTGAAGGGAGGGGTGGGCAAGGCGATCGAGTATTCGGGCGAGGGGCTTTCCGGCCTTTCGGTCTATGAGCGCGCAACCATCGCGAACATGGGCGCCGAGCTAGGCGCCACGACCTCGGTATTTCCTTCGGACGGGCAGACCGAGGCCTTCCTCAAGGCCCAGGGGCGCGGCTCCAGCTTTCGCCCCCTGGCCGCCGACCCTGGTGCCTCCTACGAGCGGACCATCGAGATCGATCTCTCGGGCCTCGAACCCCTGGCAGCC
>VKGY01000048.1:4948-8509 GCA_008080685.1 Spirochaetota bacterium | reverse complement strand
CCCACAGCCCTGACAATGTGGTGCCTGTGGCGAAGCTCGGCCACATCAAGGTAGATCAGGTCTGCATCGGCTCCTGCACCAACTCTTCCTACTCCGACATGATGCGGGTCGCCGCCGTCCTCAAGGGCAGGACAATTCCTCCTGAGGTCTCCCTGGTTGTCTCTCCCGGATCGAAGCAGGTCTTGGCTGAGCTGGCGCGAAACGGAGCCCTGGCGGACATGGTGTCCGCGGGAGCCAGGATCCTCGAATCCGCCTGCGGGCCCTGCATCGGCATGGGCCAGTCGCCCGCCTCGGGGGCGGTTTCCTTACGCACCTTCAACCGTAACTTCGAGAAGAGATCGGGCACGGCGGACGCCCAGGTCTATCTGGTCAGCCCGGAAACCGCCGTAGCCTCGGCCCTCTCAGGCTATATCCGCGCCTTGGATTGGTCAGGCGCCCCGGGCAGGCTTCCCATGCCCGAAAGGTTCCGAACCGACGACAATCTAGTGGAAGGCCCGGAGCCCTCAGGCGGCGAGGGTGTGGAAATCGAGAGGGGGAACAACATAAAGCCCTTCTCGGTCTTCGATCCCCTGGCCGAGGAGGTCCGCGGGGCTGTCCTTGCCAAGACGGGGGACAATGTCACCACGGACCACATCATGCCCGGCGGGGCCGACGTCCTGCCCTACAGGTCCAATATTCCTTATCTCGCCCGCTACTGCCTTGTCCGCTGCGATCCCGATTTTCCTGCCAACGCCCAGAGGTTGGGCGGCGGCTTCATCCTGGGCGGCGCGAACTACGGCCAGGGTTCCTCGCGCGAACACGCCGCCTTGGTTCCTGTCTACCTTGGGGCGAAGAGTTTTGCCCGGATCCACAAGGCCAACCTGATCAATTGCGGCATCCTTCCCCTGGAGTTCGCAAATCCCTCGGATTATGACAGGATCGAAAAATTCGATTCTATTCGCCTCTCCGGGCTCCGCGCGGCCCTTTCCGTCGCTCCCGGCGGCGCACATAGCGGTGGTGAGGTCCTGCTGGAATGCGAGGTCGAAGGCAGGGGTTTTGCCATTCCGCTGCGCCTTGCGGCCAGTCGCCGGGAGCGGGATGTGCTTCTGGCCGGCGGGATGGTGCGCTACGCCAAACGCCACAGGCTGGCCTAGAGGACAGGATAGCTGGATTTCCAGGATCAACACGTCAATGTAGGGGGTCAGACCCCAGGAAGTTGACTATCCTGTAGGTCCAGCGGATCCTGTCATCATGTCCTTATCTTTTCATGGGACGCCGCCCGGTGCGCAGCGGGCAAAGGCACGCCACAGAGGGTCACCAGCCGGAGGTGGTGTCACCAAACTGCGGTGGCGGCCCAGCCTGCGCCGGCCATGACCAGGGGAATGGCGAGGCCAACACCCGCGTGGTCGATTACCAGCCCCAGGTGAACCTCATGGTCTCTACGCCGCAGGGCATCGGTGGTCATGACCCCGATTATCACCTCGCTTGCCATGAGAGCCGCGTGAGTGAAAAAGCCAATGAGATGGATATCCGTGGACCTCGTCCTCTCGCCCTTGGGCAGCTTCATGGAAAGTCCCGTCATCGCGTTCCCCAAATACAAGGCCTCGCCGGAGACCAAAAAGCCCACGTGGAGCCACCGGAGGGTTTGGCCGGTTTCCCACAGCGAGGATAGGGCCGCGTCGATGGCAGGGTCGTCCTCGTCGTCGATGCCAAGGTCCTTGCGTATGTCATGTCCCCGGTTCATGAGGTCCAAGGCCCTGGCGGCCCCCAAGGCGCCCGCGGCGAATAAAAGCCCCATGGACCCCCAGCCCGCGGCTATGTGGTAGTCCAGTTTTCCAGGAAAATCTAGGATCGAGGTTTTGCCCTCCATGGAGGAGCCCGAGACTCCGTCCTGGCCATAGACCCATGTGGCGGCTATGAGTGCGAACAACAACGCTGCGAGTCAGAGGGCTAGCCCCTCCCGCAAATTATTTTTCATCCCCTGAGTATACGTCGTACTTCAATATTTTCCACGAAAGTCAATTCGCGGGGTCTGACCCCACGTTGAACATTCGATGGTAGAGGGCCTCAATCTTGTCGCAGAGGGCCGGGATGCTCCAAAGACGGGCATGGGCGAGACCCTGCTCGGACTTTTCCCGGCGCAAGGCGGGGTCCAAAAGGAGTTGGAGAATGCCTTCGGCATAGTCTTCCGGATCGTCCTTGGAAAGAAATCCCCCCACGTCCCCGGCAAGGATTTCTCCCGTTCCCATCTCGTCCACGCCCACCACGGGCGTCCCGCAAAGCAAAGCCTCGATGGTGACCAGGCCTTGGGTTTCGGTCTTGGAGGGAAAGGTGAAGAGATCCGCGGCGGAGTAGATCGCGGGCAGGCGGCTTCGGGGCTGGTAATCCATCCATGCAACCTTTTCGGCCAGGGGCTGCGAGGCCAGGAATTGCGAGAGCTCTTCCCTATACGGGCCTTCTCCCACGATGAGAAGCCTGGCCTTGGGATCTTTCGCAAAAACCCTAGGAAGGGCGCGGACAAGGAGATCGATATTCTTCTCCTTCCCTATCCTCCCCACATAGAGCAAAAGATGAGCCCCCTCGAATCCCGGCCGCTCCCGCGCAAGGACCTTGCGGAATTCCGCCCCTTCCTCGGGTCGAGGGCGGAAAACCCTGTCGTCCACGCCCGTAGGTATCACGAAGAATTCCCGGTCGATGCCATTCTCGATCATCTCGTCCCTGATGCTCTTGGAGGGTGTGATGATCAGATCGTCCCGGGAGTAGATGGACCTGAGCCAAGCCCGGGCCACCTGAAGTCCGACGCGCTTGGAGAGGAATGGAAGATAGCCCTCCATGTACATCGCGTAGTGGGTGTGGCAAGTGGAAAGCACGGGAAGTCCTCGGCTCCGGCAATACCGCCTGCCCATGGACCCGATGGAAAATTCGGTGTGGATATGGACAGCCTGGGGATCGAAGTCGTCCACTTGGCGAAGCACATCGTAGGAATGCCAGGGGAGGGCGAGCCTGTCCTCACCGGACACGAAGGCAGTGCCCGAGGGCACCCGTATGGTCCGGAAGCGGTCCTCGTGGCCTGCCATGCGTTCCTGGGGATAGGCCGGGCACACAATGCAAACCTCATGGCCCCGCTCGGTGAGCTCGTGGCTGAATTCGTCGATCGAAACCACCTGGCCGCTCACCCGGGGGTGGTAGGCGTCGGAAAAAAAGACTATGCGCACCTTAGGTGAGTTCCCATCCCGTGGGATGATTCGGCCCCGGAGGACGTTCCATGGTTATTCCGGCGATCAAATCAAAACCTCCTTGGCGCACCGTAATGAATATATGATCGAAGACCCACTCACGCAAGAAATAATCCGCTGCGCCTTCAAAGTATACAACACCTTGGGCGCGGGTTTCCTGGAATCAGTCTACAAGCGCGCCATGGAGATTGAATTGGCCAAGGCCGGGCTTGGCTTCGCCGCCGAATCTCCCATCGTCGTATATTACGAAGGCCAGACCATCGGCACCTTTTCCGCCGACATCATCGTCGGCGGCCAGGTCATCCTGGAGCTCAAGGCCATTGATTGCCTGGGCAAGATCCACGAG
>VKGY01000048.1:768-4915 GCA_008080685.1 Spirochaetota bacterium | reverse complement strand
AACTATCTCCTGGCCACCAATATCCCCATCGGCCTCCTTATAAACTTCGGACCCCAGGGCGTGAGCATAAAGCGAAAATTCCGCGATTTCGTCAAATCGGGGTCAGACCCCAAGAATTGACTTTTTGAATAGCAGGCTGGAAAAGACCGGGATTGGAAAAGACAGGATACCAAGATCCCCAGGATCCCCAGGATAAATCCTGTACCTCCTGTTGATCAGGTTACCTTGTCGCATTTTTCTGTCGCATCACCCGCGCGCCTTAAGGAGCCTCCGCGCCCTAAGGCGACTCCGCGCCCTAAGGCGCCTCCGCGCCCTAAGGCGCCTCCGCGCCCTAAGGCGCCTCCGCGCCTTCATGAGTCGCCTAACTTCAGACGCTGCCGCACCTTCAGGCACCTGGGCGCCCTCAGACATTGCCGCGCCTTCAGGCGCCAGTGCGCCTTCAGGCGCCAGTGCGCCTGGCCAGCTCGGCATTGTAATCCTCGAGATTCCTTTGAAGGAGGGCCGGCGTGTCCAGCCCGTAGGGACACTTTGCCACGCAGGCCCCGCAGCAGGTGCAGGACTCGATCCTGCGCATCTTCAACTGAGACTCAGGGGTGAAAAAGCGCTCCGGAGGGGCGCGGCGCCAGAGCAGGGACATGCGGGCGCAAATGTTGATCTCGATCCCCTGGGGGCAGGGCATGCAGTAGCCACAGCCCCGGCAGAAATCCCCCGCCAGGTCGGCCCTGTCCTTCTCGATCTCCGCCTCAAGCTCCGCCGTGAGCGTAGGCGGATCTTTGATGAAAGCCAGGAACTCCTCGAGCTCCCCCATGCGCTGGACTCCCCAGATGGGAAGGACGCCGGGAAAGGCCGAAATCCACGCGCAGGCCGCCCGGGCGTTGCTCACAAGCCCCCCGGCCAAGGCCTTCATGGCGATGAAACCCATGCCCGCCTGGGCGCATTCCCTAGCCAGATCCAGGTCGACGGAGCTGGAAAGGTAGGAAAAGGGAAACTGCAAGGTCTCGTACAGGCCGCAGGCAATGCTTTGGCGGGCTACCTTGAGCCTATGGTTGCTGATCCCCACGTGCAGGACCTTCCCCGCCCGGCGGGCGTCCTCCATGGCCTCCCAGAGCCCCGAGCCGTCTCCGGGCATGGGGCAGAAGGGCGGATTGTGGAACTGGTACAGGTCGAGGAAGTCGGTCCGCAGGTTCCTTAGAGTGGTCTCTAGGTCCTTGTTGAAGGCTTCGACGGTCTTGGCGTTGGTCTTGGACGCCAGGACCACCTGGCGCCGAATCCCCTTGAAGGCCTGGCCCAGCTTTTCCTCGCTGTCCGAGTAGTTTCGCGCCGTATCGAAAAACCGAATCCCCCCATCGAAGGCCTGCCTCAGGATCGACACAGCCTCGTCCATCGGCACCCTTTGCAGGGGAAGGGCCCCGAACCCCTGTCGCTCCACCTCGATGCCCGTGCTTCCCAGCCTGATGTCAGCCATGGTTCCAAGTGTAGCATAAACTCAATCCGGGGTCAGACCCCCCGGAATTGACTTAAGGACACAAGGATAATCCTGTACATCCTTGGTATCTTCTCTCCCCCTCAATAAAGGAATCCAAAGAGCCAAAGGGGAATTTTTTCCCCGAAGCCGTACTCCAAATTGTCCGCGGCGATGAATCCTTCCGAAGCATGGCGTACCTGCCGCCTGGTTTTGTTTTTGCCTCCAACTTCGATGGTAAAACTACCGTCCACCAGGAAGTCGCCCGACTCGGCATAGGTAACCTCATGGCTTTCCCCGAGTTGATTGAGGATGAAAGTCTCCCGCAAAGCTCCAAGGTTCGCCTTGTCCCCGCGAAACAAATACGCGAGATTGGTATTCTCGAGATACAGCTTGTCGGGTTTTTGCAGTGCCCCGATCCCTTTGGCATCACGGAACAAAGAACGGGTCAGTTTGGCTTGATCGAGGGATTGGAGATACGAAAGCAAGGTGTGGCGGTGCACAAGAATCCTTTCGCTGAGCTTTGAAATGTTGGGTATGAAGGGCGATGATTCGGCGATGATTCCCAACAGCTGCTTGAGCTTGGGCACCTTTGCAGTGTCTATATGGCGCAGCAAGGGCAATTCCATCTCCAAGAGAACCATCACCGTTTCCTCAAGGCGCTGGAAGTAGGTGTCGAGTCCCTCTAGATAATACGGATAGTATCCAGATTCGATATAGGCGGAGAAATATTTCAGGGGCTTCACTGCGGATACGATGTCCGCGGCGAGGGTTTCATGTCCCCTTAGGATATCCTCGAGTGAAATCGGAGCGAAGGATGTCCCGACTTGAAAATTCAGGAATTCCCGGAACGACAAGCCTTGCATCTCGTACATCACCGCCCTTCTAGACAAGTCCGCCCTCGCCTCGAGGATTTCCAGCATCGAGGATCCCGTAAAGGCTACATGGAGGTCCGGATAATCGTCGTAAAGGTTCTTTATCGTCCTCTGCCAATCAGGGTATTTGTGAACCTCGTCGAGAAATAAAAACTTGCCGCCCTTCTTGTGGAACTCATCCGCCAGGTCGATCAGCCGATGGTCGGCGAACCAGAGGTTGTCCAGGCTTGCGTAGAGGACGGCTTGGTAATCGCCATTAAAAGCGGTTTTTATATGTTGGAGCATGAGGGTTGTCTTCCCAACCCCCCGGGCTCCTCGTATCCCGACAAGTCTCGAATCCCACGCGATTTCCTTGTCCATGGACCGAATCGAAGATCCCTGGGCCAGGGCGACCTTCCGCCTGAACTGCTCAATCAACCGTTCCATAGGCATAATGTACTGCATATATGGTCAGATGTACAACCTAATAACCAATAAATATAAATATTTGCTTATTTTATTGTAAATTCACTACGGGGTCAGCCCCCCCGGAATTGACCTCTGGGTAGTACGATCCCGTTATCTTATCACCCTCTTTCCATGAAATCATCTTGCGTATTCGATGAAATAGCGCTATAACATCTAGTATGTCCTATGAAATCCCGAGAATCCTGGAGGAAGTCATCCTGCGCCGCCTTGAGACCGAGCGACGCATCGTCCTCCTCTACGGCCCCAGGCAGAGCGGAAAGACCACCCTGGCAAGGAAAATCCTATCCATGGGCGCAAAAAAATCGCTCTATGTAAACGGCGAAGACCCCAGGGTCCAAGAGCTTTGGGCCAGCCTGGACCTGGGCCGGATAAAGGGCCAGATTGGGGGCTTTGAGAGGGTATGCATAGACGAAGCCCAGAGGATCCCCGATGTCGCCCGGGCGCTCAAGCTTTTATTCGATGAAGAGCACCCCGCCTCCTTCCTTGTAACCGGCTCGTCAAGCTTGGACATAGCGCGCAGGTCCTCGGAAGCTCTCACAGGCAGAACCTGGACCTATACCCTGTATCCCATCTCCTTCGTTGAACTTGCGGGACTCCGCACCCCCTTCGAATTGGAGGGGCTCCTGCCTGAAAGTCTTGTCCTGGGAATGTATCCAGGCCTCGTCGGCTTGGCCTCCAAGGCGGATAAAATCGCACATCTCGAGGAGTTGAGTTCGGCCTATCTATACAAAGACGTCCTTGAGTTGGGAGGCATCCGCAACCCGAGGAAGCTTCGAGACCTCTTGCGCCTTCTGGCCTACCAGGTGGGCTCCGAAGTCTCCTACCAGGAGCTTGGCCGGCAGACTGCCATGAGCGCCGACACGGTCATTTCATATATCGATTTGCTGGAGAAGGCCTTTGTAGTTTTCAAGCTTGGAGGCTACGGGAAAAACCTGCGCAAGGAAGTGACGAAAAAAGACAAGGTGTATTTTTTCGACAACGGAATCCGCAATGCCCTGATAGACGATTTCAAGGACTGGGAGCTTCGGGCGGACAAAGGCGCTCTGTGGGAAAACTTTCTCGTGAGCGAGCGCAGGAAGGCGAACGAGTACTCTGGCAGGCGCAGGCCTTCGTGGTTTTGGCGGACCCACACCGGAGCCGAATTGGATTATGTGGAGGAATTTGAAGGCCGGCTCCTAGGCTTTGAATTCAAGCTTTCCAAGAAAGCGTCCAAGGCGCCTTCCCCTTGGCTGGCCGCCTATCCAGACGCCTGCTTCACTGCGGTTTCCCACGATTCCTACCTGGAATTCATCGTGGGGTCCCCGCCAGCGGCGGCACAAACAAGAGAATAGGACAGGATAAT
>VKGY01000048.1:0-762 GCA_008080685.1 Spirochaetota bacterium | reverse complement strand
TAGGACAGGATAATCCTGTCGATCCTGCACATCATCGTCATCCCCGGAGGGCGCCAGACAGGGAAATCAACCTTGGTGAGGGGGCTTTTACCTGGGGGGGCGCTGATAATCGATTTTTCGGACCCAAAGGAGCGCCGGCGTTTCTCGGAGAATGTCGGTTTATTCGTGGATATATGCAATGCCTTGCCTGCAGGCAGGGAATCTGAGTGGGTTTTTGTGGACGAGGCCCAGACGGTGCCTTCGGTTTTCGACTCCATCCAATCGTTGTACGACCGCGACAAGACCCGATTCCGTTTTGTCCTGTGCGGATCTTCGGCGCGCCGTCTGCGGTCCCAGAGCGCGAATCTTCTGCCAGGCAGAAGCATGCGGTATCTATTACATCCTCTTGTCTCCAGGGAATATGAGCCGGTTGAGAGGACCCAAGGGTTCTCAGCCAAGGCCTCGCCTTTTTCATGGGGGAATACCTTTTCACAACCGCCTCGATTTCCGCGTCGGAGCCTTGAGGACCGCCTTGTGTTCGGCGATCTTCCTGGCGTGGCTGTTCTCAATTCCGAGGCCGACAAGGCCGACCTTTTGGAAACCTATGCCGCGGCGTATCTGGAGGAGGAGATCCGTCGGGAAACCGTTGTCCGCGAGTGGGGCGCCTTTCTTCGGTTCCTGCGGTTCGCGGCCTCCGATGCGGGAGGTATTGTCAATTTTTCTTCGATTTCGCGGGAGACGGGAATTTCCGCGCCCACGGTCAAGTCATACTATCAGCTTCTT
>VKGY01000047.1 GCA_008080685.1 Spirochaetota bacterium | reverse complement strand
TACCTCAACCCGGCCGCCGCGCATACTGACCTCGACCTCCGACACCCCATTGAGCCTGCTTACCGCTTCCTTTATCCTACTTTCGCAGGCATGGCAGACCATGTCCTCCACGTGCAGCGTTGCTTTTTTCTCACCCATCTTCGCGCCCACCTCGACCCTGCGAATTTTCTGGAAAACCCAAGTATGGAGATGGGGTGTGTAAGGATTATGAATTCCCGATGCCTATTCTATGATCCTCGCATCTAGGCGAATCTCCATCACCGTATCCCGAACTGCAGCTTCATGGTAAGGGTCGCTGTCTTCATCGTGGCGTCGGTGTTGAAGGCTCCGTCCCAGGAAAAGTCCACGTTCGAGTTCTGGGCTATGATGCGGTTCCCATGCCCGTCACGCTTATGACCTGGCTCTCCGAGTTCCGCCGTATGAATCCACCCGTCCCAATCGTCACCGCGGCTACGATGACAATTCCAAGCACGATGTACTTCGCCGCGTCGTAAAGCCCGGTTCCAATTTTACCCTTTTTCATTCTCCTCATCTCAGGCCCAGATGAGCCACACCAAGCCGTATCCACAAGTCACCGCGGCCAGGGTGAAGGGAACTGATATCTTCATGAAGTATCCCGCTTTCACTTCATGACCTTCCTTCCGCAAAATGCCCAGGCCGGCGATGTTGGCCGAGGCTCCGATGGGCGTAAGGTTGCCGCCCAGGGTAGCGCCCACAAGGAGCCCGAAGTAGATGAGGGTGGGATCGATCCCAAGCTGGGAGGCTATGCTTCCCGCCACAGGGAGCATGGTGGCCACGTAGGGGATGTTGTCTATGAAGGCCGAGAGGAGGACGGAGACCCAGACGATGAGCGTGTAGATGACAAAGACATTGTTGCCGCTCGCCCGGACAAAGAGGGAACTTATGGCATCGACGACGCCTGCCTCGGTGATGCCCGCGATTACCACAAAGAGGCCTGCGAGCAGAAGAAGAGTGAAATAGTCGATCTCCTTCACAATTTCAGCCACGATCCTGAGGCTCTTCGTCTTACCTATATTGTAGGCGAAGCCGATGAGCATGAGGGCGACGCAGATCAGCCCATTGATGTGCTTTTCAGCGAAGGGCGGCATCCATTCCTTTGGCGCCAGGGACGCAAGGATGAGGAGGAGGATGGTGCCCAGAAGCAGGAAGGAAGGCACGTAGTCCGTCACTTCTGTCCTTTCGTCCGCGTCGATGCGGGCCTTTTCCTTCCTGAACAGGACGAGGAGGACAACCATGGAGACTAAGGCTCCGGCTTGGACAACCCAGAAGAGTCCCGGCCTTCCGCGGTAGACGAAAAAATCCAAAAAATTCATCCCCGCGTGGCCACCCAAAAGAATGGAGGTAGTGTCCCCCACCAGAGTGGCGGCGCCTTGGAGGTTGGAGGAAATGGCGATGGCTATTATGGAGTTGACCGGCGAAGTCTTGAGCTTGCGGGAAATCGTGACCGCCACAGGGGCTACCATAAGGACGGTGGCCACGTTGTCCACGAAGGCGGAGACCACGCCCGCGAAGAGGGCCAGGGACACCACTGCCCATTTGACATTGGGCATTTTGTCGATGATAAGGTCCGCCAGCAGGGAGGGCATCCTGGAGTTGATGAACAAGGACACCACACCCATGGTTCCCATGATCATCATTATGACATTCCAGTCTATGGCGTCGACAATTTTTGATGTGGGCAGTATTCCGAAAACGACAAAGCACACTGCGGACGCCAAGGCTATATACGCCCTGAACCTGGGAAAAAACAACAAACCCGCATACGTCAAGGCGAAGAGTACGAGAGCTATAACCATTCAGCACTCCCTGGAACGGCAACGTTTGGCTGGGCATGATAATCCAAGCCTCGGACAGAATCAATACCGGCGATGGGGGTCGCGGTTTTGGTGGGCTTTATCCGAATTTCTTCCGCATGAATTTTCGGTATAAAGGCTTGAACTTGGGAATCCCGTTGAAGATGTCGCCCCAAAGATCGTAGTAGTCCCGTTGGCTTGCTATCCTTCCATCCTCGTGGAGACGAAGGACGGTGGCGCCGTAAATGGGCGTGGGTGGATATTTCCTGAAGCTCATGGTCATGGTCCACTCCAAGTGGATAACCATGCCTTCTTTGGCAACGGAATGGATGTCCATGACCAAGGAATCGCATCGCATGGTGAGCCGTTCGCAGAGGGCTATGAACTCCTCTATTCCCTCGATCCGCTGTATTGAATCCTGGAACACGATGTCAGGCCTGTAGTAGGGATAAAGGTGTGACCAGTCGGGTTTTCCTTCCCGGTTGTAGGTCTTGGACCAAAGCTCCTTGACTGTTTCAACGTCCAAGGTCCTTCTGTTTGCTTCCAATGGTGTATCCACAATTTCCGCCTTATCACGCCTTATCGCATTGAGTCGATCATGGCCGAAAGCTTCGCCACATAGGAAGCCCGCCCCTCGGGCTTGAAATCCACCTCCACAAATCCTGTGAAGGCCGCAGGCACCGCGCCAGAGGCCTTTGCCATCGCCGCGACTATCTTGTCGGGATTCGTGTCCCCGGACACGGTGGCGAAGGCGCTCTTGGGTAAGCTTCCCTTGTGTAGCGCAAGCCAGGACCGCACGGGCGGCGCCAAGCCCCATGACCATACGGGAGTAAGGACAAATACCCTGTCGTACTCTGTAGGGTCAAGCTTGGGTTCCTTTATGCCCGAGGAGAGCTTGAAGGTGGATTGGAAGCCTGCGAGCATAAAGCCAATGAAGTTCGCCTTGCGCGGCTTCTTCTCCTCGATCTCCTCGATGTCGGCGCCAAAGATATCCGCTATATCCTCTGCCGCCCATTTTGTCGCCTCGCCTTGGGAAAAATACACCACAAGGGTTCTCCCACCTCCGGAATAGGGCGCGATTTCCCCGGATATCGCCTTTCGTTCTCCCGAAAGGGCGCTCGGCGCGGTGACCACGCTGGGTTTTCCTTTTTCCTTCGAGCTTGCGCAACCCTCCAAGGAAAACAGCACTATAAGGGCGGCCAACGCGATTATTGCAGGCATCGCGTTGTGTGAAACTATTCTATTATTCACCGAACCCTCCTTTGTTAAATCGCTCATGCCTGAACCTAGTATATAGTCTCGGCAAAAAAAAGGCGACGGAAAAACTCCGTCGCCTTTTGTGCCTTGTGTATCTTTTTGGCTTTAGGCCTTTCCCAGCATATCGATCACCCACTGGGGAGCGAGGTTGGGCAGGGGGGATTTTCCTTCCTCCCTCAGGCGCGCGTATTCCGCGATCGCCTCGCGGCGCTTGTCTTCGTAGGCGGATTTCTTTTCCGCCGCGGCCAGGACTCCTTCGATCCTGTCCCGGGGGATCACCACCACGCCGTCGTAATCGCCAACCACCAGGTCTCCGGGATTCACCTTGACGCCGGCGCAGGAAATGGAGTTGTTGATCTTGCCCTTGTCCTTTTTCGCCGGGCCCCGCTGCATGAAGCCCTTGGAGAAGACGGGAATGCCAAGCTCCCTAAGTCCCACCTTGTCCCGGACACAGCCGTCCATGACAATGCCGTTCAAGCCGATGGCCTTGGCGGCTCCGCCCATGAGATCCCCAAGGTAGGCCCTATCCTGGTAGCCCTTTCCGTCCACCACAAGCACATAACCCGGCTTGCTCATGTAGATCGCCACATGGATGGGAAAATTGTCGCCATCCTGGGTTTCCACAGTGCAGGCGGTGCCGATCATATAGCTGGTCTCGTCTACGGGCATCATGGACGCATCCATGCAGCCGTCCCGATGGATGCCCAAACCTATCATTCCATCCGCCAAGGTCGCGGTTCCGAATTTCCTCACCCGCTCGAGCACAGCTTCATCGATGAGCTCGGGCAATTCATTGTAATCCTGCATTTGTTCGCCTCTTATTAAAACCTAAGATTGATAATTCCTTATCTTATGCCTTTGGGCCTAGACCAGCCACTCCCCGACGTAGGGGAAGCGGCGGGTGAAGGATTCCGCCCACTTATAGCTCTGATTGCCCGAAAGCCTGCGAGCATGGTTGCCGCGGATGAAGGCCTTGTAGCCGTAGTACTCGATCAAGTGCCCCTGGGCCTTGAAGCAGTTCATTGCCTTTTTCTTCATCTCGATGGTCTCAGTGATGTCGATAATCACTTCGGGCTTGAAGTCGCAAATTTCAGACTGGTGGGGCTCGAAGCCGAAAATCCTGGTCTGCTTGGAGGTCTTGGTCCCCTCCAGCTGTACGCCGTTTGAAATCGCGAGGACGGTTGCCTTGAACACGAATTTGTTCACCGCATCGTGGTCCGGATTGAGGAGGTCCAGGTCTCCGTGGGTGATGATGTGGTAGGGGTTGAAGGTCCTGATCAAGGTGGCAAGCCGGTCCACCTTGGCAGGATCCTCCAGCTCCATGTAGTAGTCATCATAGTCCCAGAACTCGATGTCCGTGACTCCAAGGCAGGCGGCGGCGGCGAGGGTCTCTTCCTTTCGGACCCTCTCCACGTTTTCCTTGGTCTGGCCGGGCTCGTTCCAGAGGTCGTTGGACTCGCCGCGCACCCCGTAGCTGAGGATGACAACCTTTACCTTGGCGCCGTGGAGGATGTACTTGGCGATGGTGCCGCCGGCCCTCCATACGTAGTCGGCGGAATGGGCGCTGACTACCAACACACTCTGTTTCGGATCAAACATACTCGTACTCCTTTCTATATCATTATCCACGCTGGCGCGTCGAGCTGCGCTTCAGCTTGATTTCAAAACCTTAAACAATATCGCTCATTGGATTCCAAGCAATGCCCTAGGATTGGTGAAACACATGGTTTGCACTGCACCCTCGGAAAGCCCGGCATCCAAAAGTTTTTGAGCGTATATAGCCAACCCTTC
Organism: Spirochaetota bacterium; assembly: GCA_008080685.1. Lineage (GTDB taxonomy): Bacteria > Spirochaetota > Spirochaetia > Treponematales > Rectinemataceae > VKGY01. The sequence continues at coordinate 3,508 of VKGY01000047.1, read as the reverse complement.
GTCGGGAAATGGCAAGCCTGGCTGCCCGAGGTCGGAAGAAAGCAATACGCGCTCATGCCCCAGGGCTTTGATTTGCTCGATCGCCACGGCAAGGTCGACTTTGCCGCTGGCCCAGGTGGCAAAGCAATGTTCCATCAATGCGCCGTATTTGGCGAGTTCCCTTTGTTCGTCAATGGAGTACGCGGTGGTGGGAAACTCCACATGGGTTACAACGATGCGCTTCACACCCCTGGCATGGGCTTCTTTAATCACGGCGAAGCATTCCTGATGCGAGATATGGCTGGTCGCAAGGATCATCTCTTTCTTGGCGATGACATCCAGTACATCGCGCATGGACTCGGTGAGCTTTCCGTCTTTCAGGATAGAGATCGGCGGGGATCTAACCCCCTCATCCTCCAGCTGGCTTACAATCAAGGCCATATACGGCAGCTTTTTGCTCTCCCGCCCACCGAAGAATTCACGCCGTTCCCATTCCGAGTCCGCGGTGGGCAGCCATACGAGCTTGGCTCCGGCCCTGGCTGCCATCTCCACGGCATTGGGATTTATTCCTCCCACCGCATTGTTGAGCGTGACAGTCCCAACGGCGTCGCAGGCGGGGTAGAGCTTCCGGATCAAGGCCGCCCGTTCGGCGGTGCAGAAGTAATGGGACTTTATGGCGTAGCCGCCCATCTTTGCCGCCACGATCCTCTGGGCTAAATCCATATCATCGAACTTGCGCGGAAGGAGGTCCGGTCCGGAGTGGACATGGAGATCGTAAGCGCCTTCAAGCACATCCATCTATGAGATTTCCCTTTTATTAGACACAACTGTTCAACAGTTCTATTAGTCACGATTCTAGCACAGGTATGGAGTTTGTCAATAAAAATTTTGTTGGCGAGGGGATTTTTGGATCGTCTTCGGATGGTCTTCGGTTAGATCGCGCTGATTCTACCTTATGGGGCTCTGAAATAGCTCCAAAGATCATAGGGCGGGTAGATTCCCTTGTCCGTCACCACGCCGTCGTAAAGCTTGGGAGGAGTGATGTCGAAGGCGGGTTAGAAACCTTTCACGCCTTCCATGGCTGTGCGGACCCCCATGGCCTCCAGCACGTCCTTTTCATCCCTCTCTTCTATTTTGACTGTATCGATGGTGGGGTGTTGGCGGTTAGGTCTGCCGGTCACGAAGTAGGGTATTCCCCAGTAGGAGGCCGCGAGGGCGATCTGGAAGGTGCCCACCTTGTTGACTATGTAGCCGTCCATGCAGATCACATCCGCCGCGGAGGTGAAGACATCGACCTTCTTGGCTTTCATGGTGCAGCCGGGCGCCCTGGAAATGAGGCCTGATCTCGGGGCAGATTAACGATATCTCCTTGCCCTTGGCGCAGTCTTCGGTTATGGCTGCCATTTTCTCCGCCGTGGTTGGGCGGGCGTGGGAGAGATCCCAGGAGGCCTTGATGACCTCATGGTAATCCAGGCTCTGGACGAACTCCACCTTGGCCGGATAGATCCTCTTGTCCAGGATCCTCACAGTTTTCGTGTCTTGGTCGTACCAGGCGATGTTTTCGTATTGCAGCAAGAACGCCAAATCTTTGACGTTCCTTTCCATTCCTTCTCGGCCTACCTACCAAGTTTCTTACGTATGGCCGCTATCGCGGCTTTTGAAAGCACCGTGGCCTTTCCCGCTTGGAGGGCTAGGGAATAAATCTTCGCCGCGTCTTCCACGTAGATAGCCCGCAGATGGGCTTGGTCCAGGGTGCTTCCCAAGGCTAAGGCCCCATGGTTGGCCATGAGGCAGGCGTTCCTGTCCCGTAAGCTCGCTGCCACTATGGCTCCAAGCTCCTCGCTTCCCGGCAACTCAAAGCCCGACAAGGGGATGTCCCCCCCTATGTAGGCGATCATCTCGATGAGGATCACGGGTATCGGCATGCCCGCCACGGCGAAGGCTGTGGCGTAAGGCGAGTGGGTGTGCACCACCCCCCGGCTCCCCGGGACGTTCCTGAAGATAGCCGCGTGCATCCTCCACTCCGAGGAAGGCCTGTGCTTCCCTTCCACCACGGCGCCTGTAGCCGCCTCGACCACCACGATGTCATCAAGCTTCATTTTTTCATAGCGGAAGGAACTGGGCGTTATGGCCATCCATGTCCCTGTATCGTCCAAAAGGCTCAAGTTTCCGCTGGTGCCGGCGAACAATCCCTCCCGGTAAGCCAGGAGGGTGTTTTCAAGAACATTTTCTTTCATTGCGGCAAAATTGGACATTATGCCATTCTCCTTCAGGCGAGCAAGGTCGCCACGTAGTCCTTTCCTCGGCGGTGGGAATCCCTATCAAGTATGAAACGCTTCGCGGCCAGCACGAGGATGCGCTCCGCCCCGGCGCAAGTTCTACCTCGAGCTCCAGGATCTCCACCTCGATGCGGTTCCGGTCGAAGCCCAGGATCCGCGAGTCCGAGCGGATTCCCAAATCCGCGTGCTTGATGATGGCCGAGACCTTGCGCGCCTTGTCCACCACCCTGAACACGTAGTTTATGTTCCCATCCACTATTTCCCGCACCTCCAGGGCGCCCGAATCCTTGAACATAGTGGGGCGAGGGCTCACATACTCCTCCACATCCTTCGCCTCCATCCTGAAATGCTTGTCGAACGTGCCCATGTCAATTCACCCTACCGAATAATTCGTATATACTTCAGACCTCTGTTTCTTAGTATACTCGCCCAGAACCCACGCATTAAGGAGCGCGACGATGAAACGAGGGCTCGCCCTTGGATTTTCCATATTTGCCGCAATTTTCCTTTCCGGATGCATCGATGTGGAATACAAGCTCCTGGTCGACGCCCAGGACGGCGCAGAGCTACGCTACACCGTAGTGATGAATTCCCTGGCGATGGGGATACAGTCCTTCGGCGCGGATTCCCAGGATTTCATGAAAAGGACCGAGGAATCGGCGCGGGAACGGGGCTACGCCATATCCCCTGTCGCCCGAGAAAAGGCGACGGGATTTGAGGCGACCAAGAAGATTCAGGGATTATCCAAGGTCCTTGGCGCGGGAGAGGATCCCTTCGGCCCAATTTCCGAAGAGATACCCATAAATCCCGGCAAGGACCTTAAGGTGTGGAAAGGTCTTTTCGAAACCGAGTATCGACTGGACACCGTCATAGACCTACGGGGTTCGAATCAGGGGATTCCCCTCCCCAAGGACAATTCCGCCAGTCCGCCTCCTGATGAAACAACAAAGTCGCCTGAGGCCGTGCTACGCGACTTAACCTCAGCCTTTGGCAAGAACATGAGGGTTACTTTCATCCTGGGACTGCCTGGCAAGAACGCGATCTCAAACGCCTCCTCCACATCCAATGAAGGTTCCCTCATGACCTGGATACTTTCCCCTGGCGCGGAAAACCCGATCCAGGCCAGCCTCTCCGTGCCCAACCGAAGAACCATTGCCTTAGCTGGATTTTTGGGCGCCATGCTCTTCCTCGCATTGGCCGCCCTGGCTATTATCCTAATCAGGAGGAAACCTTGAAAGCAGCCCTCTACA
>VKGY01000046.1 GCA_008080685.1 Spirochaetota bacterium | reverse complement strand
TAAAAGAGAGTATGAGCTCTGGCGCACGGAGTCCGAGGCGGTCAAGAACGCTGGAGGGCTCTATGTCATTGGAACCGAACGTCATGAATCACGGCGCATAGACAACCAATTGCGTGGTCGATCCGGACGGCAGGGGGATCCAGGAGAATCCGTATTTTACCTTTCCCTAGACGATGATCTCATGAGAATGTTCGGTGGCGAGAGCTTCAAAGGCATGATGAGCAAGGTTGGAATGAAACCGGGAGAACCGATCTACCACCCCTTGCTGAACAGGACCATCGAAGGAGCCCAGAAAAAGGTTGAGGAGCGGAATTTCGAAATCAGAAAGCACCTTCTCGAATACGATGATGTGCTCAATCGCCAGAGGGCCTACATCTACGAGCAGAGGGATACAATACTCAAGGATGAGGGTCTATTGGAAAGAGTGAAGCTCGCAGCCCATGAAATGGCGCAAACCCTTTCCGCGGAGGTAGCCGAACGTTTCAAGGCTGGGGATAAGATGCTCCCCTCCGAGACTTCCATCGTTCTGCGCGACCAGTTTGGGATTAACCTCCCTCCCCAGGAAATCCTTCCCCTGATGGCTTCCCTGGAAAACAAAGTCTGTGGCTCGATCGACACCGATCTGGACGCAAAAGTCGCCCTCGTGGGCCGGGGAAACCTCAACCTATTCATACGCTATCAATACCTTCAGGAAATCGATGCCAAGTGGCTTGATCACCTGGATAGGATGGAGGCGCTCCGCGAGGCGGTGTACCTTCGCCACTACGCCCAAAAAAATCCCTTGTTGGAGTATAAGATAGAAGGATCCGACATCTTCGAGCAATTGATCGAGGCCATCAGGAAAAACATCGCATCCCGGGTGCTGAGGGTCCAGATACGAAGCCAGGAAAACAGAAGTCTTCCTTCAAAGGGTCCCAAGGCTATCATGACCCAGCATGAGAGCCATGGACAATTTTCTCATGCCAGCGGAGCAAGAGGCCCGGAAAGCCCTGTTTTATTAGGAAGCAAGCCCCAGAGCTCTTCCATCGCCCAGGCGTCTGCCCCTGAGAATGTGACGGTGGTGAGGACAGGAGAGAAGGTTGGAAGAAATGATCCCTGTCCCTGCGGCTCGGGGAAAAAATTCAAGCATTGCCATGGCCGCTGACAAGGAATTAAACCTATGTCCATGAACCATAAGGAAATCGACGCGGTGCTTGCGGAGCTTTCCCTTCCAGGGGAGAAAATTCAAAGGATACTTCAACCAAGCTATGACACGCTTGTTTTCGAGCTTTTCGCCCGCGGCCGGCAATCCTATCTTCTCCTCAGCGTTTCGCCCTCCGCGTGCCGCATCCATGGTTTGAAAAAAGAGCCAGCGCGGAATGAGCGCCCCCTTCGGTTCATGGAGTGCCTTCGTTCCAGGATAAGGGGGGGGGTAATCGAAACGGCTTTCCAGGTTGAGGACCAAAGGATTGTAAAGCTTGGCATCTCCGTGTACACAGAGGCTCCCCTGTCCGCAGAAGGTTCTGATCTTGGAGTTGAGAGAGGAAGGATGACCTATACGCTTTACGGTAGGTTTTGGAGCGGAGCGGGCAACATTCTTTTAGTAGACGAAAAGGGTCTCATTGTCGATGCGCTGCTTCGAAAGCCTGAAAAAGGCGAGATCACCGGACAGCCCTGCAGGGTGGAGGAAGGAATCGTCGCCAGATCGCGCAAAGAGTACGCAATACGGGGATTCCCAGGACCTGGAAACCTTTCGGAACGGATCGACCGCCACTACGCCAACGCTTCAGGCGAAATCTCACGGGAAAACCTGCTCAAGCGGGCTCAGGAGAGGTACGAACGGAAACTCCTTCAGTTGAACTCCCGACAGGAGTCCTTGGAAACCACATTGCGTGAGTTCGCCACACGGGGGAGGCTGAAAGAGATAGGCGACATCCTCATAAGCCTTGAGCCGTCCATCCCCCCTCCTCCCTCGGGAGTGTCTACGGGCTTTGTGGAAGCCTATGATTTTTATACAAATTCAAATCTGTCCATTAAGATCGACCCAAGCCTCTCAATGGTTGAAAACGCACAAAGCTATTACGAGAAAGCTAAAAAGGCGAATTCGGGATACGAAAATGTCGTTTTGGAATTGCAGAAGACTATCAAGGCCAAGGATACACTTGTGCATTGGAAGACTCGGCTGGAAGAGGAAACCGATCCTTTCGCCATGGCAAAAATGCTGGAACGGGGCGGAACAGTTCGAAAAGAGGCAAAGAAAAAATATCCATGCCTAACCCTCGACTTAAGAGGCTGGAACATTCTGGTGGGCAGGTCCGCGAAGGAAAACGATGAGCTGCTGCGTCATTATGTTAAAGGCTCCGACCACTGGCTCCATGCCAGGGATTACGCAGGATCATACGTTTTCATCAAGGCAAAAAAAGGCAAGACCTTCCCATTGGACATCCTCTTGGACTCAGGCATGCTCGCCCTTTACTATTCGAAAGCTAGGAAGGATTTGGTAGGCGATGTATACCACACGGATGTAAAATATCTAAAAAGGGTCAAGGACGGCCCCAAAGGATTGGTCATTCCCACGATGGAGAAAAACCTAAGGTGTTCCCTTGAAGAGGGAAAGATGAAGGAGCTCTTGGAAGGGAGCGAGGGAGACAAGCAATGAAAGGGATCAAATCATCCAAGACACTATGCTGCACGGCAATCATGCTCCTGCTCGCTATCTCCAGCGCCTCCGCCCAGGCGAAAGCTTCATCGATCATCATATCGATACTGAAAGGCCCTTCGGGAATCGCCGCGACTTGGATGCTGGCTGCTCCTCCTGATACTGGAAACGTAAAGCTGGAGTTCCTTTATGCGGGAAGCGCCGATTTGGTTACCGCGAAGCTTATTTCCGGGGAAATCGCCGCGGGGGTTTTACCAGTCAACGTTGCGGCAAAGCTGCATGCCTCCGGCATTCCTCTCAAGGTTGTGGCGGTAGTAGGAAATGGCATGGTCAAATTCCTAAGCGTCGATCCTTCGGTTTCCTCCCTTGGGCAGTTGAAAGGCTCGACAATCCACATCGCGGGGCAACGGGCTACTCCGGACTATCTTTTCCGCTACCTTATGGCTGAGGAGGGTCTGGTCTCGGGAAAGGATTATTTTCCTCAATACAATCTCGCCTTCCCAGAAGTAGCATCCCAGATCGCCGCAAAAAAAATCACCCATGCGGTTTTACCCGAGCCATTCGCCACCCAGGCGCTTTCATTGAACCCATCCCTCAGATCCCCCATCGATTTGGATGCGCTCTGGAAAGGCGCCACACCCTTCGAAACCTATCCCATGTCGCTTCTTGTCTCCATGCCTCAGCTTTATGAGAAAAATCCCCAGGCTCTCACGGCACTTACAGAAGCCTATGCAGTTTCAGTTGGAAAGACCAATGCCTTTCCACGCGAAACAGGGATATTGGCCGAGTCTTTCGACCTGGGAATGAAAGCCGCGATCGCCCAGAAGGCTATTCCAAACTCCGCCTATGTCTTTGATAGGAGCGCGCGCAGCCGATCATCCATAGACGCATTGCTTGGCATATTTATTACTTTCGATCCCCAATCGATCGGCGGCCGAATGCCCTCCGATTCCTTCTACTCCCTTCTTACACCCTAGTCAAACCGTCATGGAATCAAATCGTATCAAGGATACGGTCTACAGCGCGGCCGGGATCATCGCCCTCCTCACCGCATGGGAAATCGCATCGCAGTCCATAGGCTCTTCCCTCATCCTTCCCGGCCCTTTTGAGGTTGGGGGATCACTGCTTAGGTTCGGAGGGGAAGCGAAATTCTGGCTTGCCGTGCTTGGCACTTTCCGCCGTGTCCTCACCGCTTTCGCCCTCACCATGGTCCTGGGTTCCACAGCAGGGGTGGCGGCAGCCCTCTCCCGCGGCATCGACCGCTTTATCGCCCCCCTGCTGGCGAGCATTCGGGCGACTCCTGTATTGGCGCTTATTCTTCTGGCCATGTTTTGGCTCCCGTCGGATTCAGTACCAATTTTTTCTTCTTTCCTCATGGCTTTTCCCGTAGTCTTTACCTCTGTCAAGGCTGGAATAGCCGCGGTGGACAAGGAACTATTGGAAATGGCCTTGGTCTTTAAGGTTCCAAAGCTTCGCCAGCTTTCCATGCTGCGCATTCCTTCCGCCTCGATGCACTTCCTCTCAGCTATGAAAAACGCTCTTGGCCTTTGCTGGAAGGTTGTGGTAGCCGGGGAAGTTCTTGCTCAACCGCTTCGGGCCTTGGGAACGGGCATGCAGGATTCAAGGCTGGCCCTCGAGACATCTGAAGTGTTTTCCTGGGCGATAGTGACCATAGTATTGTGCGGAATCAGTGAATTTTCCCTTGGGCTCCTTTATAACCGGGCTCGCCTTGTCCGCTCCCCACAGGAGAGCGATCAATGAATACCCTGGTAATTGATAAACTGAGTCTTTCCTACGGCGCGATCAAGGTTTTCGAGGGATTGGACGTGGAATTTCCCTCAGGATCGGTTACCGCCATCTTGGGTCCTTCCGGCTGCGGTAAAACCAGCTTGCTCAATATTGTCGCCGGCCTGATACAACCAGACTCAGGCCGGGTAATCGGAAATAAGGACCTCGGTTGCTCTTATTGCTTTCAAGAACCGAGGCTCCTTCCATGGCTTGGGGCAAGGGACAACATACTTTTCGCACTCTCCCGCTTCTCTGATACGAAGGAAAGCGAAAGAAGAGCGGACAAGGCATTGGAGCAGACAAGGTTAAGCCAATTCGCTGATGCCGCGCCGCCCAAGCTTTCCGGCGGAATGCGGCGGAGACTCGCGCTGGCTAGGGCTTTTGCCTATCCTTCCGAACTTCTTCTCCTTGATGAGGCCTTCGCTTCCGTCGATTTGAAGCAAAGGATCGACCTTCTCGATCTTTTCACTGCCCTTTGGTCGGAAGAACCGCGAACTTCGTTGCTGGTGAGCCATGAGATTCAAGACGCCCTCTACGTAGCAGACCGGATATTGATCCTATCCGCCCGGCCTGCGCGGGTGATCAGCTCCTTCGAAGTCCCTCTTCCAAGGGGAAAAAGAAAATATGGTTCAGGAGATCTGCTGGTTTTGGAAGAAAAGCTTTATTCGCTTATTCTTTCATGAAGGCGAAGCATATGTGCCAAGGCGCCTAAGAGTTGTTCAGGCGTGAATGGCTTTTCGATAAAGTTCGCGTGAGGCGGCAAATCGAGGGTGTCGGGATTCCCTCCGGACATGAACAGGCAAGGGAAACTGGACTTCTCGGACATTCGTCGGTAAAGCGCCGTTCCGTTAAGGCCGGGAAGAGAAACATCCATAAGCGCCGCGGAGAACGTGCTTTCTTCCGCGAGAATGAGCGCTTCTCCCGCGTTTCTGGCCGCGAGAACCCTAGCTCCGGCTTTGCCTACCACATGGGACAGGAAACCTAAAAGATATTCATCATCCTCGACAATAATAATATCGGAATCAAGGGCTGGCAGCGCGGGGACTTTGGCCGATACGGGATGAACCGTCAGGTCCCTTGGCCTGTGTACCTTTCCCCCGGTTTCGGCGATAGGAATTGAAAATGAAAAGGTTGTTCCAAGATTTTCCTGGGATTCGACGCGTGTGACAGCATCTATTTGGCTTGCAATGGATCGGACAATAGCCAGGCCAAGTCCTGTCCCCTTCCCCGCTGGCTTTGTGGTGAAGAAGGGGTCGAAAATTTTTTCCCTTATCGCAACGGGGATTCCTTTCCCATTGTCACTGACTTCAAGGCACGCAAAGCGTGTCGCATTAATTTTTTGCTCTGATACAATGAGGGAAATCCTCGGATTTTTCTGATTTTCCAATGCATCCCGGGCATTGACCACGAGGTTGATGCAAACCTGCTCGATCTGCATGGGGTCGGCGATAACATAGAGAGGATCGGCTGGGAGAGAAAGGGAAAACAAGATGCCGTCGCCGGAAAGTTTTCTCAAGAGGCTGACGCTGTCCTTGATGATCGCGGTGAAGTCAAGAAGGCGGGGGGCGTAGGACTGCTTCCTGGAAAATCCAAGCAATTGCTTGGTGAGCCGGGATGCGCGTTCCGCGGTTCTGCGGATTCCCTCCACATCCTCGCGGGAAGGATGATCCCTGGGGATATCGAGATTCATCATTTCCACATGCCCGATGATCGCGGTTAGGATGTTGTTGAAATCGTGGGCTACTCCCCCGGCTAAACGTCCCATGGCCTCCATTTTCTGCGCCTGATAGAGTTCGTCCCGCAAGCGTCGTGATTCGGTGAGATCGAAAAATTCACAAGAGACAAGTTTTTCTCCTCGATGGACATCCATGAATGAGGAAAATGACCCGAGGATGGAATACGCATGGCCATTCCGGTTTTTAATGGAATATTCGCGTCCCTGGACTGCTGCGCCCTTCATTAAGGTTTTTTCGATGTCGTCCCATACTGCTGGATCTTCCAGCAGAACCCCAAGGGTTTCGAAGTTTCCGCCCGCGCTGCCAAACAATCGGACGAAACTCTCGTTCGCCTCAAGGATATCTCCCGAAATGGAACAAATGCACCGCGGGGCGATGCTCGTATCAAAAAGGTTGCGGTACCGTTCCTCGCTGCGGGATAGTTTTCGCGCCATATCGGCCCGGTGGATGGCAACATCCAGGGTTCCAAGGAGTTCCCTTTCGGTAAACGGTTTCATGATAATGCCAAGGGGCGCAGCGGCCTCGAGAGCTTTAAACGCTCCATCCATCGCGAGAGCGCTGATGAGAATCGTGTACATTCCCTTTTGTAAAAAAGCTTTCGTGACGATCTCGGAAAATGAAGTATCTCCCCTTCTCGAGGTATCCAACACAAGTATTTCCGCAGATATTCCGTCCAAGGCATCGAGGAAGGAGTCTCCGTCGGGGAAACTCCCCGAAACTTCATATCCTTGGGTTCTCACGGTACGCTCTATGTCGAGCCTGACTAGAGGATCTTGTTCTACTACCGCGATCACGGGCATGGGATACTCCCATTTCTTTTCTGAATGGAGTACAGGATACTATAAAAAATTCGGACTATCCAGACGTATCCCTACTCGAATGGTTTTTTCAAGATATCCTTTGGCAGGGGATTTCTGTATAAAATCCAAGACAGCGATGCCAATTTTAATGTTCGGATTAAACCTGACTATCTTTATGGTGTCGTCTGTAGAAATTCCCGACTCATCGGCGGTTTTCCCAGGCCAGACAACGGATGCCTTATAGGTACCGCCGGTGCCTCTTGGACCGCGGATATGCTCGATGCGCATGCCCATTAGCCCGGCGACAAGATTTTCGATAGTATCAGATTTAACTGCCGCTTCGAAGGGCTTGGAAATTTGCGATGTGCAACGGTGCAGGATTGTCATGAGCTTGCCGTTCCTTGAGAGCGTGACTGCCGCCAGTGACTGAAGAGGTTTGTTCGAAATAATCCTCTGCGCAGCATCCAGGTCGGGGACTTCCATACCATCGATTGCGACTATTCTATCCTGGAGCATTACGGCGGTCTTGGACGGAAATATGTAGTCGACCTCCAGGCTTCCCGAAAGTGTCTTTGCCACGGTAAAGCCAAGCCATGGAAGCGATAGCTCGCCTCCCTTGAAGAGGCGGATGGCAAAGGAGCGCACCCAGGGCATGGGCATGGCAAAATTTAAGCCTTGGAACCCGCTGAGTCCTGCGAATACAATGCCGACTAGGGCGCCTTTCGCATCAATCAAAGGACCTCCCGAACTGCCTGGATTTACAGGCGCGTCTATCTGGAGGGCTTCTCCCCGAGGGAGTATCTTTCTTCCCGAGGCGCTCACTATGCCGGAGCTGACGCTGCTCTTTAGCCCAATCGGGCTGCCTAGCGCGTACACCCTCTCTCCCTTCGCAGGAATTCGCTCCGCAGAAAGGGAAAAGGTGTATGAAGAAATTTCCTGGCTTTTGATCAGCGCTAGATCGAGCGCTTCACTCCATCCCACGACCTTGGCGGGAACTCGGGCTTCAGGATGCAGGAAAGGCCGGATTGAGAGCCGTGAATAGCCTTCATACTCAGGATCCACTTCGCTGGCGATAACATGATAATTTGTTAGATAATATCCTGAAGGATCGATTTGAAAGGCCGATCCCACAACCCTGTCGGGATATCCCCTTCCTCCTTCGATCTTCAATCCCTTATCCACATAGACGGTGACTACCCCCGTCATGGCTGAGCGAATAAATGTTTCTTGATCCTTGTCCTGTCCATGGGACAAGATGCCTATGGCTTCAAGGCTTCCCTCGTCTCTCGCCTCTTTTACATAGGAGAGCCAGCTGGGGTCTAGAGGTTGAGCAGCATTGCCTGCGGCAAGGGATCTTAGATAGTTGAAAACCGCAGGGGCATAGAGGCCTTCAGCCTTGAATTTTTCCGCCATGCCCCTATAAACGGCCATGAGCCTT
>VKGY01000045.1:13559-14010 GCA_008080685.1 Spirochaetota bacterium | reverse complement strand
GGGATGGTGCCGCGGATTGAAATGTCCGGCACCTCGGTGCACCGTATGGGGCACATAACGAAGCAAGGGAGTCCTGCGTTGAGGAGGGCCTTGGTCCAGGCGGCGTGGGCGGCGGTACGTTCGCCCCTGGGGACGCATTTCCGTGTGGTGTACGACCGGATTGCGGAACGCAGGGGCAGACGGATCGCGATAGTGGCGGTCGCACGGCACATGCTTGAGCTGATGTACACCCTCACTCAGAAGCATGAACTGTATAAATTCTGTTCAGAGGAGGAGCGGCGTAGGAAATTGCGATTCTACAAGCTTGGTTTTTTGGGAACCGCGGCGTTCTTGACTTAAAACATAGGGGATACCAGGATAAAGCAGGATCAATTTGGGGTTAGACCCCCAGAATTGACCTATCCCGTCAATCCTGTCCTTCCTGTTATCCTGTCCTAATTCCCCAGAATTG
>VKGY01000045.1:10804-13490 GCA_008080685.1 Spirochaetota bacterium | reverse complement strand
ATCCTGTCAATCCTGTCCTTCCTGTTATCCTGTCCTAATTCCCCAGAATTGACCTATCCCGTCAATCCTGTCCTTCCTGTTATCCTGTCCGCTTTCCCTCGATACCTCCTTATTTCTCAGTCCTCCGTGGGGTCGAAGGATGAGCGGCTGAACTCCCAATGCTGCGGCGACCTCCAGAGACCCGAGAGAGTCAGCTCCTTGAGGAATATCAGCTCCTTGGGCAGGCGCTCATACAGCTTGATGAATAGCTCGTCGTGGGAGAGGATTTCGCTCATCCATTGGGTCCGGTCCACGGACATGAGCTCCTTGAACTTCTCCTCCGTAAAATCTTCCAAACCCTTCCAACACAAATCCTCGTAGCGGGGCATCCAGCCAAGGGGGCTCTCGCTGCCCTTGCCATGGCCGTTGGCCCGCTCGGCGATCCACTTCAGCACGCGTATATTCTCGCCGAAGCCCGGCCAGAGGAAGTTCCCATCCTTGTCCTTGCGGAACCAATTCACCCCGAAGATGCGGGGAGGATCTACGATCTTCCGTCCCAATTGGAGCCAATGGTTGAAATAAGCCCCCATATTGTAGCCGCAGAAAGGCAGCATGGCGAAGGGATCCCGCCTCACCACCCCCACGGCGCTCGACGCCGCCGCGGTGGTTTCGGACCCCAAGGTAGCGGCCAGGTAGACTCCGTAGACCCAATTGAAGGCCTGGTAGACAAGGGGAAGCATCGTGCTGCGCCGGCCGCCGAAAACAAAAGCCTTGATGAGGACACCGGCGGGATTCTCCCAATCCTGGTCCATCGAGGGACATTGTCGGGCGGGGGCGGTGAAACGAGCGTTGGGATGGGCGGCGGGTCTGCCTGAGCCAGGGGTCCAGGGATTTCCCTGCCAATCGATCAGTCCTTCGGGAGCTGTCTTGGTCATCCCCTCCCACCAGACATCTCCGTCGGGCGTCATGGCCACATTGGTGAAAATCGAGTTAGCCCTGATCGTGGCCATGGCGTTGGGATTGGACTTTTTCGAGGTTCCTGGCGCCACGCCGAAGAAACCCGCCTCGGGATTGATGGCGTAAAGCTTGCCGTCCTTCCCTGGCTTGATCCAGGCTATGTCGTCGCCCACCGTGGTGACCTTCCAGCCCTCGAAGGACTCAGGTGGAATCAGCATGGCGAAGTTCGTCTTGCCACAGGCCGAGGGGAAGGCGCCGGCCACGTAGGTCTTTTCGCCCTCCGGCGATTCCACCCCCAGGATGAGCATATGCTCCGCAAGCCAACCCTGGTCCCGGGCAAGGACGGAGGCGATGCGCAGGGCGAAGCACTTCTTTCCTAGGAGGGCGTTGCCCCCGTAGCCCGATCCGTAGGACCAGATGGACCTTTCCTCGGGAAAATGGACGATATATTTGTTCTCCGCGTTGCAGGGCCAGGGGACATCGGCCTGGCCGGCGGCTATTGGCGCGCCTACGGAATGGATGCAGGGAACAAAATCCCCTTCCGTCCCCAGCATCTCCAGGGCTGCGGTTCCCATCCTGGTCATGATCCGCATATTCGCCACCACATAGCCCGAATCGGTGATCTCCACGCCCACCTGGGCGATGGGCGAACCTATAGGCCCCATGCAGAAGGGGATTACGTACATGGTGCGGCCTTCCATGCATCCATTGTACAGGCGGTTCAGGATCACCTTCATTTCCTTGGGATCCATCCAGTTGTTGGTGGGGCCTGCGTCAGTTTTTCGCCGTGAACAGATGAAGGTGCGGTCTTCGACCCGGGCTACATCGCTTGGATCGGATCGGCTCAGGTAGCAGCCAGGTCTCTTTTCCGGATTGAGGGGTATGAAGGTGCCAGCCGCGACCAACTCGGCGCAAATTCCGGCATTCTCCGCCTCGGATCCGTCGCACCAATGCACCCGTTCGGGCTTGCACAACGCCTTAATTTCATCAACCCACTTGGCCAGCTTTTCATGCATTGTCGGCAGCGTATCCATTTTGCAGACCTCCCGCACCATGATCCTGCCATTTTATACTGAGATTCCGTTTTCGTGGGCAAAACAAAATTTTAATAAATGAAAAGAATATGATGGGCTAGGGATTCGTTCAAGGCCAGGATGAAAGGGCCGGTGCCCTTGAAGTCGTCAGCGCCGACAGCCTCGTTCACATAGTAGGAGAATGAGCCATCCCTGTAGGGGTTCCCGCCAAGACCCGCCACCTTGCAGATGCCCAGGAGATGGAATCTCCCCGCCTCGTCGTATCGGACTCTTTCCGTCGCAAGGGAGGCAAGGGCTTTCGCGGCGGCGCGCTGAAAGCCGAAGGAGGGCGAGGCATCCAAGTAGCCTAGGCGAAGTCCTTTCAGGAGGGCGTAGGCGAACATGGCGGATGCCGAGGTTTCAAGGTAGTTGCCCTCCCGCTCCGGCTGGTCCAGGACTTGGTGCCAGAGGCCGGAGCTGTCCTGGGCTTTTTCCACGGTGCCCATGAGGCGTACGAACATGGCAAGGACATCCTGCTTGTCCGGATGGGTCTCCGGAACAAAGGGAAGAGTATCCGCCAAAGCCATGGCGAGCCAGCCCACAGCCCTTCCCCATATGTGGGGCGAGAGCCCCGTCGCGGGGTTGGCCCAAGCCATTGCCCTCGATTCGTCCCGGGCGTGGTAATAAAGGCCCGTCGCGGAGTCGCGCATCGTGTCCCTCGCCCTCAGCAATTGGGC
>VKGY01000045.1:0-10793 GCA_008080685.1 Spirochaetota bacterium | reverse complement strand
ATCGTCAAGAAGGGCTGGGGCGGTGAATTCTCGGGCGCAGCGGGCCAGGAAGGGACAGGCCATGTAGAGTCCGTCCAACCATACCTGGTGGGGATATATTTTTTTATGCCAGAAGGATCCGGAGGCGGTGCGGGGGTGCTCGGCCATCTGGGAGAGGAGGGCGAGGACAGTCTTACGGTACCTCTCCTCGCCGTAACGCTTCCAAAGGGAAAGGACGACCTTGCCAGCGTTGACCTGGTCTATATTGAACTCATCCTTTCGGTATCCGGAGATCGAGCCTCCGGAGTCGATGAGGGCGTCGATCCGCTCTTTCACGGCGGAGAGCAGTTCCTCCCCGCCGTGATTGATCCCGGAGCCTTCGTTTTCCCCACAGGCCCATAGGGCGGAGAGGATCAGGCCGTTTTCATAGTTCCACCGGACGGATGAAGGCGCGCAATCCTCCAAGGCCGCGGCGACTGCGCTATCCAGCAAAGCCCTTTGGCCTGCGCCCGGCGCTGCGGCCTTCGTTCCATCCAGAAGCATCATCCTTGCGTTCCCTTACTTGAGGTAGCCGCTTGTGTCCATCTGGGCCTTGGCCGCCTTTTCCCAATCAGCGGCGCCAAGCCTGTCCATCTGGGCAATGAAGGCGGCGTAGTTGTCCTTGGTCAGGGGTCTCTTGCCCAGGACAAATTCCTGGACTCCCTGGTTGATGTATCGCTTCAAGTCCGCGTTGTTGGGGGAAGGAGCTATGGTGCCCGCGCCGGTGACGTTGACCCAGGGATAGGACTGGAAGGTCTTCAAATACATGAGAGGACCCTGCTTGCGGCCGTTGGCGGTGGTGAAATAGGGATAGCGGGCATTGAGCTCCAAGGTGCTGTTGTAAAAGATCATGTTCCTGAGCTGGGTCACCGTCTGGCCTTTTGGCGAAGAGAACTTTGTGTCCGCCGGGACGTTCTTGTCCGTGATGTCACCTGCGGCGTCCACGGAATAGTTGACCCCTTCCACGCCCCAGCCGATGAGCCTATAGCCTTCGTCTGTGGCCATCCAATCCAGGAGCCGGGCAATGGCTTCCTTCTTGCCTGCCTTGGCCGCCTTGACGGAGACGGCGTAGATCCTGTAATTCGCATCCATGATCCCCGTGGCGGAGAGACCCTTGGGTCCCTTGGGCGGAGGCAGTGCGGCCCATTCCCCGTTGGGGAAGTTCTTGTCGAAGGGACCATAGTTGGCCGCGGCGGCCAGGGCGGCGAACTGCTCGCGCATGATCCCGAACTTGCCCTGCTTCCAGGCGGCGCGGAAATCGTCCTTCTTCAGGCTGGGCCAGTCGGGGTCGATCACCTTGTTGTCCACCAGTTTTTTCACGAACTGGAGGGCTTCGAAGAATTCGGGCTTCTTCACATTGAGGCCGAATCCAGCCTCGGTCATGTTCCAGGTTCCCGCCACGCCGAAGGCTCCCATGATGGGGTCGAAGCGGCGGCCGAGATATTGTTCCTGGTCGAAGTACTCCACAAAGGCGCCAAACCCGTAGGTATCGTCCTTGCCGTTTCCGTCCGGATCCTTGAAGGTGAAGGCGTGGCAGACTTCGTACAGCTCGTCCACGGTGGTGGGCATCTTGAGCCCTAGCTTGGCGAGCCAGTCCTTGCGGATCACAAGGCCTTCGTTCTTCTGCAACGAGCCGGGGAAGGCAAGGCCGTAGCTCTTGCCCCGAATGGTCGTGAAGGCTTTGGAATCGGCGTCGAAGTGGTTTTCGGCCCTATGGGGCATGAGGGGATACATGTCGTCCACGTCCGCCACCAGGCCCTGCTTGATCAAGGTCTGCCAGGGATCGCGCCTAACCATGAAAAGGTCGGGCAACTGGTTGGCTGCTGCGGTGGCCAGGATCTTCACGTCCTGGTCGTTTTCGTTTGACGGCTCGGCGGTGATTTTTAGCTCTATGCCCAACTTGTCCCGGGCTATTTGGTATACCACCCAGTCCTCCGGGGGAGGCCCGGCCTCGGTGACCGCGGCTCCGTACCACAGCTCGATGGTCACGGGCTTCTTGGTTCCCTGAGCGAGGGGCGAAAGCAGGGCGACAAAGGCGAAGACAAAGATAAGCCCTATTCCGATAGTTCGTTTCATGCGTAACCTCCTTGAAATATTAAAAGTCAACTTTTGGGGCCTTGCCTGTGGCGGCCCCGGAAGTTGACCAATTCTACGCGCTAGCCTTTCACGCTTCCCAGCATGGTTCCCTTCACGAAGTATTTTTGGATGAAGGGATAGGCGGCAAGCATGGGAATGGCGGCCAGGAAGACACTGGCAGCCTTTATGGCGGCGATGGGCGCCTCGCCGAAGGCGTTCACCTCCACATACTCGTTCATTCCCGAGGAGAGGAGGATGTTTCGCAGGAGGATCGGCAGAGGCTGGAGCTTGTTGTCGTTGATGTAGAGCATGGCGTTGAAGAAATCGTTCCAAAAATGGACACCGTAATAAAGGCCGATGGTGAGGAGTATGGGCTTGGAAAGGGGTAGGATGATCCTCAAGAGGACGGTGAGCTCCGAGGCCCCGTCGATCCTGGCTGATTCCTTGAGCTCCTCGGGGATGCCCTCGAAGAAGCTTTTCATGATTAGGGTATTGTAGACCGAGATGGCTCCGGGCATGTAGACCGCCGCCAGGGTGTTCACAAGGCCGAGCTTGGTGACAAGGAGGTAGTTCGGCACCAACCCCACGTTGAAAAGGTAGGGCACCAGCACTAGGCCATACAGCAGTTTCCTTCCCGGAAGGGTTTTGATGGAGAGCATATAGGCCAAGGGCACGGTGAGGAAGAGGGCAGTAGCCACGCCTTGGCAGAAAATCCTGAAGCTGTTGAAGACCGATGTGAGGAAGGCCCTGTGGCCAAGCAAGGCCTCGTAGGCCGCAGTGGACCAGCGCCAGGGGGCGAGGAGCATGCCGTCGAGCGCCGAGCCTATGAAATCGTTAGGCCGGAAGGAGAGGGTGATGGTGCTCCAGATGGGAACCACGAGGATTGCCAATATGGCAAGAAGGCTCGCGTTGACAGAGGCGTGGAAGATCCTGTCCGCCCTGGTCAGCCGTATTCCTCTCTTGTGCGCCATGCTTCGCCCTCAATACAACCCGGAATCGGTGTATTTCCGGATGAGCCTGTTGGATATGGCGATGAGCGCCAAGCCGAAAACGCCTTTGAAGAGCCCCACCGCGGTGGCTAGGCCGAAGCGGAACTCCAGGATGCCCTGGCGGTATATCCATGTGTCGATGATGTCAGCCACGGAATAGACGGGAAGTGAATAGAGCATAAAAATCTGGTTGAAGCCCGCGTCCAGGATGGTGCCCAGCCTTAGCAGGACCACCATGACGATCACCGGCCTTATGGAGGGAAGGGTGATCTTGAAAACTCTCTGCCAGGCGCTCGCACCTTCCACCGTGGCGGCCTCGAAGAGGGAGGGGTCAATGCCGATGAGGGCGGCCAGAAAAATGATTGCAGACCAACCCATTTCCTTCCAGGTGTCGGAGAGGAGGACTATCCAGGGAAAGGCCTTGGCATCGGTTAGAAAGGGAACCGGCTCCCCTCCCAGCAGCTTAATAATGTCGTTTAGTATCCCGTTTGAAGGAGAGAGTATCGCCAGAAGGATGGCATACATGATGACCCAGGAAAGGAAATGGGGAAGGTAGGCCAAGGTCTGGACGCTCTTCCGCAGGACGAAGATCCGGCATTCGTACAATGCCACGGAGAGGAATATGGCCGCAGGCACGGAAAACAGCATCTTGAAGACTGAGTAGAAAACCGTGTTTCGGATAAGTTCCCAGAAATAGTAGGAGTTGACGAAGTCAGAAAAATTTTTCAATCCTACCCATGGACTGCGGAGCACCCCGTCCAGGGCTTGAAAATCCCGAAAGGCGATCTGGGCGTTCCAGATTGGAACGTATTTGAAGAGAAGAAAATAGGCAAGCGAAACCGATGCCAGGAGATAGACGGATTTATGCCTGGCCAGGCGGGATTTTAATTCCCCTGTCGCTGCTTTCACGCTCTAAGCATACGCGATTGTCCGTCGAATTTTCAGTCAGGTTTTTGCACTTTTCTGACATCAAGGTCAAAATTTCTTCGAATCGCGCTGGGAGTCTTTCCGGTAAGCCGCTTGACCACCCTGCAGAAATACGCCTGATCTTGGAATCCTGAATGATCGGCAATCTCCGCCACCGGGTCGGAGGTGCTGGTGAGAAGTTGAACTGCGTACCCCACCCTCAGCCTGTTGAGGTATTCCCAAAGCGAAATTCCCATCTGCTTGCGGAATATCCTGGATAGGTAGTCTTCGCTGGCCGCCAGGTATCCGGAGAGTTTCCATCGGCTCACCGGCTCTTTGAAATGCCCATTGAGGTAAAAGATCGCCTTCATCACCACATAGCCCGAAAGGGCGGGGAGGTACTCCCTGCCCAAGGCCATTCTTTCCAGAAAACCGAGGAGGTAGGCGTCAAACGTCGGGCCTGTGTTGCAGATGATCACCCTCGGGCGATCCGCCAAGGCGTGGAGAAGCCCCTCGTCGTCGAATCGGGATGCCGCCACCGCCAAGGGACAATCCCGCAGGCCTAGGCCGAAAGCCGCCGCCCGGGCTTTTCCCCAGTCCCGGCCCTCCACGATCGCCAGGGCGGGGCTCTCCCTCCGGGCCAAGAGTTCCATTCCTTCCCGAGACGCGCAGGCCGCGATACGCAAGCTCCCCTTCGCTCCGCTATCCAGAAGAGCGCGGAACAAGGGGGTGCCGTCGCCCCCGGAGCCTGCGAAAATCACGTAGGCGCCTCCCAAGCTGGATGCCCGATGTTCGAGGAATGCGTTCACGCTGCGGAAGGATTGCCCTGGGTGAAGCGAATCGGCGGGCACGAAGATCGGCGATCGCGCGCGAAAGGGATTGGCAAGGTAGGCCCTTGCCACCTCACACTCGTTCCAATCCATGGACCGGGGATCGAGGAAGGCGAAATCGAAACTGTCTCCGCCTGCGCCCTCGCCTTGGTCCGACGCGGCCTCGATGCCGACCCTCCTAGTGTCCCAGGCCTGGGGAATCGGATCCTTGGCTGAGGTCAGCAATCCGATTTTCAGGATCCCTTCCCGAGGGCGGGGCCTGGAAGCGAAACCTTTGGGCGAGGGGAAGGGCAAGACGGCGAGGAATCCGCTTCCTCCGGATTCATTGAGGTCAAGGACTTCGCCCCCATGAAGCAGGAATATCCGTTTGGCCAGCGCCAGGTCTATCTTGGGGAATTCCTCGTTTCTGGCTCGCTCTGCGGAGGAAAGAATCCGGATCCCCAGCCCCGAGGAATCCCACGCGGCGCTGATCGAGAGAGACCGCGTGTTTTCTCCCGAGGCGAGAGAATCGGCCAGGAGGCCTAAGGCCTGGAGGATGCGGCTTTGGTCGACGCAGACCAAAGGGAGGACGGCATGGCAAAGCTCAGGCAGGAAGCTTTGGAGAGCCGCCAGCTTAAGATCGAGTCCAAAGGCGCCAACCTGGGAGAGGGAAAGGTCGAGAAGATTGCGGGTGAGAACTCGGTGGCGTTCGGATAGGGCGATGATCTGTTCCATCTCCTGTCGGGGTTCTCCGAATCGCAGGTTCCGGGCTATGGTTTCAATTTCCTTGATGGGGTCTTGGAGCTCTCCTGTGACATTGGCGAGAAATTCCGACTTGAGACGTTCCGCCGTTTCCGCCCTCTGGCGCGCCTCATTGGCTTGCTCGAAAAGCAGGACTCCACGTAGGGCGGAGGAAAGCTGAGCCCGAAGCTCTTCATAAATCCAGGCCTCGGCGTTTCCCATTCCAAGGACGGCGTATCCTAGGAATCTCGATTCTGAAAAAAGGGGTTCGACCGCATAGGAGCCAGGGTCCAAGGGAAGCACCTGGGGAGGCAGGAATTCCGCCGGACTCAAGTCCTCCTCGCCCTCGGAAGGAAAAAAAACAGCGCTGGCGGGTAGGTCGGGAGGGGATCCGCGATCGGGATAAAAACCGCCTAGGTAGCGGCGTCGGCAGGTTTCTTGGTTCTCCACCACGATGTGGGCCTGAAGGACGCCGAGCCTGGGCAGGTATTCGCCTGCGACCGCCACGATGTCCTTGAGATTCTTCACGCAGAGCAGGGCGTGGGCGAGCAGGTTCATCCACTGTTCCGACAATCGCTCTTTCCATACGCGGTAGTTGCTACGCCGCATTTCCGCATCTGAAACCAGCACGCGAGCCTGGCCAGTCCACGTTTCGATCCATGTGTCTTTCGCGGCCTTCCCGGATTCCAAGGCGATTATTCTCAAGCCAGAGAGGGCATCCTGAAGATTTCCGAGGTCTTTTTCATTAAAAATGAGATCGTCCATGATGCGCTCAAGGACGTCGAAAAATTTTTTCTTGCCCTCCGCTCCGCGGGAAATGCATTCTATCCAGGCTCGGGCTAATGGAAGAAGGTAGGCCTTCCGATCCGAGGGTGAAAAATGGCAGAGGCTCTGGAGGAAGCGCAGCGTTTCTTCCGCGGAGGGGTTCCCGGCGTCAGCGCAGAGGCTCCTCCACCGCTTTGAGCCCTTCCTCCCCGCCAGGCGGACCGAAGCGGGAAGGCAGCCGCAGGATTGGCGGATCACCAAAGATGTCTTGAGCAGCACATCGGTTGGGTTTTTACCCTCTAGCCGGGCAAGGAGCATCCTCAGCGCCTGGGTAGCCTGGCGCTCGAAGGGCATGCGCACCGTGGTATAGGTAGGAGAGACCATGTTGCTTTCCGCCGAATCATTAAATCCGCCTAGGGCGAGATCGGCGGGAATCCTAAAACCCCTTTCCTGGAGCAATGCCGCGGCGTCGAAGGCCAATAGGTCGCTGGCGGCGCAGAGGGCGTCGAAATCCGCGCCCGGCCTTTTCCTCCTCTGATCCAGCAACTGTTGCATCGCCGATCTGCCATCGGTCCAGGACGTGTTCAGGGCCACCAGGTCAGGGTCATAGCGGAGTCCCGACTCTTGTAGGGTGTCCCGATAGGCTTTGTATCGTTCCTGGGCTGAGGAATGTGCCTTGGGTCCAGCGATAAATGCGATGCGCCGGCATCCATGTTCCTTTGCGAGGTGACTGAGGAGGGACTTCATACCGTGGTAGGCGTCCATGGTCACGGCGGGGTTGCCGCCGATCTTGAGCCCGAAAGTAACCAGGGGCAGATCCAGGCCTGCCAAAGCCTCTTCGACTTTCCGCTCCGCCACGAAGCCGCTCAAGGAAGATGCCCAGCACAGCACTCCATCCACAGTGCCGGGGCGGACGAATTCAAAAATTCGATTCCTCATGTATTCGTACTCGTCCTTGCTCTCCAGCCTTCCTCCGGGAAAGACAAGCAGCGTAATGCCTCTGAGGGTGCATTCCTTGATCACCTCGGGCCAGACGAAAGTGGAGGATCCGGAATGGATGGAGGCGAGCATAAAGGCGAGGCGCGGAGCTCCCTGTTTCATCGATCTCATTTTTCAGCCTAAGCGATGGAGTTGTCAATGAAAATCGTGGTCCGCAGAACTTGAAATCAGAAATGTGCAAAAAAAGTCCGGTTCCGGCGCTTCACCCCCTTCTTATTCCGGGCCAGGATTGGGTTCGAGGAATAACCATGGAGATTACGATAGATCCTCCGCCCGACAGAGGTTGTGGATCAGCCGCGATTTTGTTTTCCCAGGCTTTCGAGAAGATACGCCTTGCTGGCGGCGGAAGGCTGCGCATCCGCGATGGAGAATATCTCCTTGGGCCGCTGGATTTGCCCGGGAGCCTTACCCTTGCCTTGGATGCGGGGGCGACGCTCCGCTTCACCGATGACTTTAATGCCTACCCTCCGGTCCTCACGCGCTGGGAGGGGTTCGAGTGCCTCGCCATGCATCCTTTGATATTCGCCCAAGGAGCCAGGGACATCCGCATCGAGGGCGAGGGCACCATCGACGGCAATGGCTACGCGTGGTGGGCGGCGCATAGGCAAAAGCAAGGCAAAAGCCAGGCGGTCAAGGTTCTGCCTGCCGATCCCTCTTCGCCCCCTTCAGGCGGCGGAGGGAGGGAGACCGGTTTCCTCAGGCCGCCCCTCATCCAACTCGTGGAATGCGAAAATGTGGTTGTCTCGGGCATACGGATCAGGAATTCTCCATTCTGGACCCTCCATCCGGTTTTTTCTCGCCGCATAGAATTTCAAGGCCTCAGGATAGAAAATCCCGCCGATGCGCCGAATACGGATGGCATCGACATAGATTCCTGCGAAGAAGTCCGCATTGTCGATTGTCTAGTCGATGTCGGCGATGATTGCATTGCGCTGAAGGCTGGTTCGGGAAACCAGGGCGTCGAGATTGGAAGGCCTACCCGCAATGTAACCATATCAGGCTGCACCTTCAGGTCTGGGCATGGCGGCGTCGTGGTGGGAAGCGAAACCGCCGGGGGAGTGGAGAACGTAGCCGTTTCGAACTGCCGATTCATAGGCACGGACCGCGGAATCCGCATCAAGAGCAGGAGGGGCAGGGGAGGGCTGGTCCAGAACCTGAGCTTTTCGAACCTTGTCATGGACGGTGCCCTTGCCCCTGGGCTGAAGCCTGGGAGTCTTCCCGCTTGTTCTCACTCCGGGAAGAACCCCTGACATCCCTGACTCCACGCGTGCGGAACATCCGGATATCCAATCTCGCCGCTGTCGGATGCCGCGCCAGTGCGGGATTTGTGGCGGGACTTCCGGAATCCAGGATACGGAACCTGATCCTGGAAAACTGCCATATCTCCATGGCAGCCCAAGGCCTGGCCCCCGTCGATCAGTCGGAAATGTGCCAAGGCCTGCCCCAGACCGACTCTCGGGGCTTGCGGCTTAGGAACGCTGATTGCTTGGCGGACAATGTGGAAATCGAAGGGGGAGGCATCGATGTGGAAGAGGGGGCGAGGCTCTTCAATCGTCCGCCCCGCCCCTAGAGCCGTCAAATTAACGCTGGACCCTGCCCGAGGCGTTTCCTTCCATGAGTTTTTTCGCCTCCCCGGGTTCGATGAGAGCCAGGTCGCCGGGGATGGAGTGCTTGAGGCATGAGAGGGCCACCGCGTATTCCAGGGCAGTCTGGGGGTCGGGATAGTTGAGGAGGCCGAAAATCAAGCCCGCCGAAAAGCTGTCCCCTGCGCCTACCCGGTCGACAATGTCCGTGATGGCGTACTTTTTGGAGATGAAGATGCCAGAGCTGGTGGCGAGCATGGCCGACCAATTGTTGCTGTCCGCTGAAAAGCTCTCCCTCAAGGTCACGGCGGCATGGTCGGCTTGGGGAAACTTGGCGAGGGCCCTGCGGCACATCGCGGCGTATTCCTCCGTGTCGATCTTGCCCTCCTGGGCTCCCTTTGGACCCTCGATTCCCAGGGATTTCTGGTAGTCCTCCTCGTTGCCGATGAGGACGTCGGCGTATCCGGCGATCTCGGACATGACATCCTGGGCCTTGGCTCCGTAGTTCCAAAGCTTGGCCCGGAAATTGAGATCGAAGGAAACCGTAAGCCCTAGGTTCTTCGCCGCCTTGACCGAGGCTATGGAAGCGTCGGCGCTCTTCCGGGAAATGGCGGGGGTGATGCCGGAGATGTGGAGCCACCCGCAGCCTTCCAGGGCTTTTCCCCAATCGATATCCCCAGGTTCGATTTCGGCTATGCAAGAGCCTGCGCGGTCGTATATGACATTGGACGGCCGCTGGTTGGTGCCGTTTTCAAAAAAGTAAATCCCGATCCTGCCGGGCTTGGCCTTGATTCCCGAGACATCCACGCCATGGCCGCGGATTTGCCGGGTGCACTCCCGGCCGATCTGATTGTCAGGGAGGGCGGTGATAAACTTGGCCTCCATCCCCGACCGGGCCAAGGCTACAGCCACGTTGCCCTCGCTGCCGCCGAAGGTGGCTTCCAAGATTGGTGATTGGAAGAGCCGCTCCTGGGCAGGGGACTTGAGCCTGAGCATGATTTCGCCAAAGGTCGCGACTTTCATAGGGCCACCTTCACCACAACCTTGTGGATCGGTTCCGAAGCCCCGCCTATGGCGATGCCAGGCCTGTGGGCGTCCTCGGGAAAGAGCACCAGGGCGACCCCGGGTTCCAGGAGCATCTCGTGGGCCGTCCTACCCTCCGGGACGGCATAGAATTCGATGTCCGGCTTGTAGGGCTCCAAGGATGCCATACCCTGGACATCTCTAACCTCCACAAACTCCCTTCCGGAGACAACGAACTGTATGTCTATGTATTCCCTGTGGGTTTCCCATCGGGCGGCGGTAAGCTGCTTGGAAGGGTAACGGGAGACAAGGGCGTATACCTTGGAGCCCTCAATTTCGTGCCTTCCCTCGGGCAGGCTGTCCCAGCCGCCCTTCTTGAGCCAAGCGATGGCCATCGCGAGATTCGGACCCATTGATCTGTATCGATCCAGGGTGGAAATATGTGTCGCTATCATTGCAATCCTCCTAGCCTTACCTTATCGTGCCAACCAGCCGCCGTCCACGGCGACGGTATAGCCGTTCACGTAGTCTGAGGCTGCGGAGGCCAGGAAAACCACCGCTCCTTGAACATCCTCCGGTGTGCCCCAGCGGCCTGCGGGAATGCGGCCCAGGATGGCTTCGCTTCGTTCCGCGTCCGCCCTTAGCTGGGCTGTATTGTTGGTGGCCATGTATCCCGGTGCTATGGCGTTGGCGTTGATGCCGTGCTTGGCCCACTCGCAGGCGAGGAGGCGCGTGAGACCCATGACCGCGCTTTTCGAAGCGGTGTAGGAGGGTACGCGGATTCCACCCTGAAAGGAGAGCATGGAGGCAATATTGATGATTTTTCCCCCGCTTCCCTGGGCTATGAACTGCCTGGCTGCGGCTTGGCTGAAGAAAAAAACGGT